>NZ_JADGIA010000311.1 GCF_019683635.1 Thermogemmatispora sp.
TTTGAAGATCCACGAGTATCAGGCCAAAGAGATCCTGGCGCGCTACGGCATCCCCATCCAGCCGGGGCGCGTAGCCTATACGCCAGAAGAAGCGGAAGCGATTGCCCGCGACCTTGGCGGACCAGTGGTCATCAAGGCTCAGGTCTATGTCGGCGGACGCGGCAAGGCAGGAGGCATTCAGTTTGGCAATACGCCCGAAGAGGCGCGCGCCGCCGCCGCCCGGGTCCTGGGCATGAATATTAAGGGGCTGACGGTCCAGAAAGTGCTGGTGGTCTCCAAGCTGGAGATTCAAGAGGAATACTATCTTGGCATCGTCCTGGACCGCAAGACTCAGGCCCCGGTCGTGATGGTCTCGACCGCCGGCGGCGTCGATATCGAGGAGGTCGCCGCCACTACTCCCGAGAAGATTATCAAGCAGGCCATCGACCTGCGTTGGGGGCTGCGCCCCTTTGAGGCGCGCAACATTCTGGCGCGTGCCGGTTTTCCCTCGGCGGTCATCGCCCGCGGCGGAGCGATCCTGACGGCGCTAGCGCAGGCCTTCATTGAGAGCGATGCCAACCTGGCCGAGATCAATCCGCTGGTCCTGACCGGCGATGGTCAGGTGCAGGCCGCCGATGCCAAGATTGTGCTCGACGATAATGCGCTCTACCGCCATCGCGACTACGCTGCCTGGGAGGAGCCAGAGGAGGCCAATCCGCTGGAATTCGAGGCCCACAAGGAGGGCCTGACCTATGTCAAGCTCAACGGCAACGTGGGCATCATCGGCAATGGGGCGGGCCTGGTCATGACCACCCTGGACATGGTCGCCGCCTGCGGTGGCAAGCCCGCCAACTTCCTCGATATCGGCGGTGGGGCCCGCGCCGAAGTGATGGCCAAGGCCCTGACCTTCGTTGCACGCGATCCCGACGTTAAGGGCATCCTGGTCAATATCTTCGGCGGCATCACGCGCGGCGAGGAGGTGGCCAGGGGGGTCATCATGGCCCAGCAACAGCTGCCCGCCGGCCTGCCGATTGTGGTGCGCCTCTCGGGCACCGGTGCCGAGGAGGGCCGCGCCATGCTCAAGGATGCAGGCCTCGATTGGGGCAAAGATATGCGCGATGCGGCGCAGAAGATCGTCGCCGCCATCCAGGCAAAGGAGAAGGGACAGCAGGCATGAGCATTCTACTCGATGAGCATACCCGTGTGATTGTCCAGGGCATTACCGGGCGCGAGGGGAGCTATCACACGACTCGCATGCTGGAGGCAGGCACGAAGGTGGTGGCCGGCGTGACGCCCGGCAAGGGCGGCCAGAGCGCTTGCGGCCTGCCGGTCTTCGATACGGTGGCCGAGGCGAAGGCGGCCACCGACGCCAACGCCAGCTGTATCTTTGTCCCGCCCGCCGGGGCCGCCGATGCCATCATGGAGGCCGCCAGCGCCGGCATCAAGCTGATCGTCTGCATCACGGAGTTTATTCCAGTACTGGACACAGCCCGCGCCATGCTGGTGGTGCGCGAGCATGGGGCAACCCTCATCGGCCCGAATTGTCCCGGCCTGTGTACTCCCGGCCAGGGGAAAATCGGGATCATGCCCTATCAGATCTTTACCCCCGGCCCCGTCGGCTTCATTTCGCGTTCAGGAACACTGACCTACGAGGTCGTTGCGCTGCTCACAGAGGCCGGCATCGGCCAGTCAACCTGCATCGGCATCGGCGGCGATCCGATCATCGGCTCGACCTTCGTCGATCACCTGAAGCTGTTCGAGCAGGACCCGCAAACACAGGCCGTGGTGCTCTGCGGCGAGATCGGGGGCAGCGATGAGGAGGATGCCGCCGAGTTTATCAAGACGATGAAGAAACCGGTGGTGGCCTTTATCTCGGGTCGTACCGCTCCGCCGGGCAAGCGTATGGGCCACGCGGGCGCCATTATCTCGGGCAATACGGGGACCGCTCAGGGAAAGGTGGCCGCTCTGCAGGCCGCCGGCGTGCCAGTGGCCGAGACCATCTTCGATATCCCCGACCTGGTCAAGGCGGCCCTGGCCAGACAGGTCTAGTCTCGCCCCGGCTGGGCCAGGCTCTGCCATTGTATAGGGGAACTGGATGGATCGCGCCTAACCAGCCCAGGGTCCGTAAATAACACCGCACCTATCCCAGCCTACGCTTGGCGGCCCTGCCTGCGCTATGAGCGGTCCATCCAGAAGAAGCCAAGCCCAGAGACAAAGGCGCTGATGCGAGGAGTGGCTCCGGTTCCCTAACAGTCCCCTCACCCAGAGGGAGGGAGGGAGCCGGGGCTAGTCCCCGCCTGGCGAAGAGGAGAGATGACAACAGCACTCGTCTACGACCCGATCTTTTTAGAGCATATTACGCCACGACGGCACCCTGAGCGTCCCGAACGTCTGCAGCGGGCCATGGCCGTGCTGGAGGCCCTCGGCTGGCTCCAGCGCGAGGGCCTGGTTCTGCTTTCGCCACGCGAGGCCAGCGAGGACGAGCTGGCCCTGGCCCACGATCGCTTCTATATCCGCGCCGTGCGCGCCGCGGCAGAGCGCGCCGCCAGCGAAGCCGCCGCCGGAGGACGGGTCTCCCATTTCTTTGCGCCAGAGACCTTCATCTCCGGTCGCTCCTATGAGGCCGCAGCTAAGGCCGCCGGCGCCGGGCTAACTGCCATCGACGCTCTGCTCAAAGGCGAGATCGATAACGCCTACTGCCTGGTCCGCCCACCCGGCCATCACGCCGAGTACGACGAGGCCCTGGGCTTCTGCCTCTTCAATAACGTGGCCATCGCCGCCCGCTATGCCATCGAACGCTACGGCCTCGAACGAGTGATGATCATCGATTTCGATGTCCATCACGGAAATGGAACTCAAAACATCTTTTATCGTGATCCGCGCGTCCTTTACTTCTCAACCCATCAGGCCCCGTTCTATCCCGGCACGGGACGCTCGGACGAGCGCGGCGAGGGGGAGGGCCTGGGCACAACGATCAATGTGCCGCTGCCGGCCACAACCGGTTTCGAGACCTACGAGCCGGTCTTTCGCCAGGTGATGGCACCCGCCGCTGACCGCTTTCAGCCGCAGCTGATTCTGGTATCGGCGGGCTTCGACGCCCACTGGAAAGATCCGCTGGCCAATATGTATCTCTCGACCGCCGGCTTCGCCCAGCTGATCATGATCATTATCAAGCTGGCGAAAGATCTCTGCGACGGTCGACTGATCATGATTCAGGAGGGTGGCTACGATTTGCAGGCTAACGCAGCCTGCGTCGCCACCAGCATCAATCTGCTGCTGGGCGACGACGCCGCTGTCGATAGCCTTGGCCCACCACCCGAGAGGTCTTTTCGCATCAATACGGACGTGCTCATTGCCGAGCTACGGCGCATCCACAAGCTGACGGGCTATCGTATGCGCAATGCCCCGCGTCCAGATATCGCGAAGCTGCGACGCGAGGTCAAGGGACCGGAGGCCGAGACCCCCAGCAGCGACCCCGCCAGCAGCAACGGCAAGGGAACGGATGGCAGCCCCTGACAGCGCCAGACGCTGGCCTCGCCCGACTGGGCTGGGCTGCCTCCGTTTCACCACCTTATGCGTGTTCTCAAAGAGAAGGCCGTCAATAGTAGGAAGGAAACAGGAAGCAAGAAAGGCCCCCAAGGTGAACTGTTACCGGTCAAGTCAGAGACCCCACGGCTCAAGCCGGGGGCTTGCAGGGAATCTTGCAAGCCTGTCTCTGACCAGCCCAAGCGGTTGAGCCGAAGGACAAGGCGAGGACGCCGCTCCGTTGCTGGCAGGCCAACGACCCACTCCGGGATGCTTCCCCAGTTCCG
>NZ_JADGIA010000086.1 GCF_019683635.1 Thermogemmatispora sp.
AAGTAAGAGATCCAACAAAGCAAGGCTCCAGTAACATTTAACCTCCGGCAGAGCAGGCAGCCCCGGACCAGCTTCCGGCCCTGAGCCTGCTCGCCCAGCTGCTAGAAAGAGCGTATGTAGACCAGGCAGATCGCTGGCGGCGACGAGTGCCTGCAGCATGCCTCAACGGTGAGGCGGCCCGGCCCCAGTTGCCGTCGCCATGCTCGGTCTCCCTCAGATCACTCAGATGGCTCTCCCCCGACCTCCCCTCAGATGCCCTTATGGGGCCGTGGCCGTGAATGCAGAGGCAGGGACTCGTGGCGAAGGAGATGATCCCCCAGCGAGAGGTTACCACAGAAAACATCGAGCAGCCTCCTTTCCTCTCGTGGCAAACAAGGGCCAGCTTGCTTCTTGTTCTTTGGTTGCTGCCCCACCACGGCTTCAGCCGCCGGCCTGGGACCAGGTGAGAGGCAGTCTGGCCGTGGGCTTGCGTCTCTCAGTGAGAGCAGGTAGAATCAGCTACATATGGCCGGGTCAAAGCTTGCTGCGGACAGGGGGACACAAGGAGAAGAGTGAACACACCGCTCTCAGGGTCAAATTCCTCGATCCCGGCGCGGCCCGTGCGCGACAGCAGCCCCCGCCGTTTAATGGTCACTACCGGTGTGGTGATCTTTGCCATCCGCGACTGGACACTCTGGGTGCTGCTACGTGAAGGGCCGTGGGGACCGCCTATGCGCCTTGTGCTCAGTAATGAGACCGTGACCGAGGCGGTGCTTCGCACGCTGCAGGCGGTGCTGCTCTGGCCCGATGAGGCTACCTTGCTGCAGCTAAAAGCGGGCTGGGTAGAGCAGCAGGTCTACGTCTGGGGCAGCGCCGAGCAAGGGGCTGCTGTCTCCCTGATTCATAGTGTACTCCTGCGCGCCAATCGCGATGAGCTGCGCCCTAACTTGCACCGCCACCCTGTTCCAAGTTTGCGTGTCCAATGGACCCCCGTGGCCGAGGTCGAGTCGGGTCAGCGCCAGCTTGACCCCGAAGCTCGCCCCGTGCTGGAGATGGCGCTTAATACCTTACGCTCGGAGATTCAGCGCAATCCCGAGCTGGTGCTGCGCTACCTGGCCGATATGGCAACTCCGAACCGCGATAGTATTGAGTGGTGGCGCCAGGAAACCCACACCGCTCTCAGTAAGGAGACACGCCCGCTGCGCGCTCTCCGCGAACCTCCCAGCGGCGACGGGACACTAACATTGGCTGAGGCGACGCTACTCTACCGTGCTTTCTTTCCTCCCGATGAGCAAATCGATCTCTCCAACCTGCGTCGTCGCTTTCTGGCTACCAATACCCTGGAACCTTTGGATGAAGAACGTCCAGTGCGCGGACGCGAGCTAGACTGGCGCCGCGTGAGCCGCGTCTATCGCTACCGCGGTCGCTCCACAGACAACTGATCTGTGCTATAGTTAGTGAGGGTCAGCGAGGGGCAGAGACCGGCCAGGCAGTCGCTGACTGGCAGGCAACCGAAAGAGCACGGGTCTATCACGGTTTCGCCTACGGTCTTTTCATAGTTCGCTTGCTATTCGGCTGAATGTGCTTCAGGCTCTGGCTGAAGGCGCTTCTCGCTATGACTCAGACAGGTCGGGACCGAGAGGACAAGCCAAAGAGCAAGAAAAGGAAGGCCAACAAGCAAGCAAGAGAGGAGAGTGGCAAGCAATGGCCAAAGTGACAACCCACGGCGGCGATACGGGCTATACCGGGCTACTCGGGGAGCAGCGCGTCCCGAAGTACGATCCGCGCCCTGAGACCTTCGGCACGATCGATGAAGCCACGTCCGCGCTTGGACTGGCGCGCGCTGTGGCCAGGGATCCACGAGTCAAGGACCTCATCTACCGCCTCCAGCAAGATCTCTATCTGTTAATGGGGGAGCTGGCTACGCCCCCAGAAAATTATGAGAAGATCGGGCTACGCATCACCGCTGAGCATGTGCAGCGCCTGGAGGCGGAGGCCGAGCAGCTGAAGCGTGAGGTAGAGATCCCAAACCGCTTCATTATTCCCGGCGATACTCTCGATGGAGCGGCCCTTGATTTTGCTCGCACTGTGATCCGCCGCGCCGAACGCCTGGCAGTAAAGCTGCTCCACGACGGCGTAATCCATAATGGCGAGGTGATTCGCTATCTGAATCGCCTTTCCGACGTGGTTTTTATCCTTGCGCGCTTTGTTGAGGTACGCTCTTCACTGGCAACGTTGCCAGGAACAGAACCACGCCAGGCGCCTGACTCACCCACAGCCGAGTAGGCCCTATTCGCCCGTTGACACTTTTTCCCTGGCCAGGTCTGGCTAACTGCAACAAAATGGCCCGCCCGTGCATTATCCCCTTAGGAGGAATCCAATTTTTCCTTTCACCTGGTGATGGGAACATATGAAGACTCTGGAAGACGAGTCTCGGCTGACGATCGAGGCCTGCCACGGCTCAACAGCAGCCTTCGAGGCTCTGGTACTCTATTACGAGCCGCGCATCAGGCGCATGCTCTATAGTCTAACACATGATATACAATTAACTCAGGATCTCTGTCAGGAAACCTTCCTGGCAGCTTTTCGCGCTTTGCCACGAATGAAGGGAGAGGAACTGCAGTTCGCCCCCTGGATCTACCGTATTGCCTTGAATCAGCTGCGCAGCGAGTGGCGTCGCCGTCGTCGCATCACCTGGGTTCCCTTCACCAGTCCCGTGGGCCAGGGTGATGATTTCTCAGAACCTCCGCCCGAGGAGGCTCTCGTCAGCGATGAGCGCTTCGAGGAGCAGATAATGGAGCGTGATCTGGTGGCTCGTGTGCTGGCTCAGCTTCCGCCGGCTTCCGCGGCTTGCCTGCTCTTGGATGCCGAGGGCTTCTCTTATCGGGAGATCGCCGAGATCACACAGGATTCGCTGCCAGCAGTGCGCAGCCGCCTGGCCCGCTCACGTCAGGCGTTTCAGCAGGCATACAAACGGCTTGATCGAGGAGGCCGGTCATGAAGCGAAAAGAGCGACCAGATTCACGATCATGTCCTCTCAGTATCCACTGTCTGCGTCTGCTCGATGAGCTGGATATGCCAACGACGCCGGCAAACGCTGAGGGCGAGCCAGTGACTTCGTCTCTCCACAGGGACGAGTTCGAGCTGCTGAGTCGACTGCGGCGTCACCTTCCTGAATGCCAGATCTGTTCTAGCCTCGTTGCTCAGGCGCGCCATGAGCGTGATCATCAGCGCCAGTTGCTGCGTCAGTTCCTGGAGGATGCTGAGCGCCGTACGCCTTCAACTAAGGAGCTGATCATGCAAGCGATCCGCTCTAGTCAGACACCGGCTGAGACGGAACAGGAGCTGCTGGCAACGCTCAACCACGCCGACCACGGTGGCCAGAACCACCATCGCCGGCCCCCTTTTGCTGTATTAAGCCGGCTTCCCGAACTGACCGCTCAGCACCCTACCTCTGCTCGCTCCTCGCGGCGCTCGCCACTGCTGGAAACGCTGGCCCTGGTGGCAGTCATCCTGGTAGTACTCCTGTCAACCGGCAGTCTAGGTTATCTCTTGCTACGTCATACTTCTTCCCAGGCGCCTGCCTCCTCGTCCCCAGCAGCTATCTCTGTGAAGGCTACTTACCAGAGCCTGGCCTGGAAGGCGATCGCGATAGTCGATCCCTTCCCCGATAGCACTGGTCGCTATCCACTCTATAACTATGATCCTTTCAGCGGTCAGAAGCGTCTCCTGACCAGCTCCTGCTGTGACTCCACTTCCGCCGTCGACGGCATCGCCCATAGCGGGCGCGATCTGCTTTATCACGACACGGTGGGGCAGACGCATCTCTTCCGGACACTTTCCCATCCTGAGCCGCTCTTTAGCTGCAGCTGCAGCCAGAGCAGCGCCGTCTGGACAACTGATGACAGCCATCTCCTGATCAATGCTGGTAGCGAGCTTTTCCTGGTCAACCTGTCCGGTAACAGCGAACCAATCTATTCCTCAGATTTATTACAAAATAGCACACTCTCATTCTACTACAACGATTTTCTATTCTTTATACATCAGGAAACAGAAGAAGAGGTGCTATATCGCCTCGATCTAGCTAATGGGGAAATACGATCAATCGCGTCCCGGCCCCTGACAGCGGATCAAGGTATATCCACCGCCAGGAGACGCGATGCGTGGTTGCTTAACCCAACCGGCTCGACGATCTACTACAGCGCGGGCAGTGGCCCGGAAGCGACCCTTTACATGGTCAATAGCGATGGGAGCAATCTGCACTCGCTCAATCGACACGGTATCCCGCTCGGCTTCGCTGAGGATAACCATCTGCTTTTCTTGCAGGAGGCTCACGGCGCCTTTGAGGTGCGTAAGCTGGGCGCTACCCCCCAACAAGATCAGCTTGTGGTGGTCAACGCTGCCCCAGGGGCCAACAGCGTCGTGGCCGGCGGGCTAGCTCTCGCTCCCTACGGCTGGGCCTTGCTGACGGAGGCCCTTTATCCCGATCATTCACTGCGCCTCTGGGTGACAAACTTGATGACGCACGCTCAAAAACTGCTCCTCTCAGTGCCTGCGGCTCAGGTCGCGTATCCAGGCACGCCCCAACTGGTCGGTTGGGATCAGCTGCCCGTGAACGATGAGGCTACTCCCACTCCCTCTATGAGCCAGATTCCAGGGAATATCTCGACGGATGATTGGAACGGCCTGTTGCTGGTCTCGGGCAACCAGAGCGGGCAGCTAACTGTCAGCAACTATAACTATGCCAGCGGGCAGCTGCTGCAGCTGCTCTCGGCCTTACCAGCCCAGACGGAGATCGATGGCATCTCGCCCGATGGCAGCTCCCTGGCTTATCACATCCCGAGCACGTCTCAGACGGATTACTACGTTGTGGATCTGCGCATGACGCCGCCACTCATACGCTTCCACTATCATGTCTCTGGCAGCGGTGGCAACGCTATTTGGCTCAATGCTCAAACGCTGCTGCTCAATACACCCACCGCTCTGCTACAGGTCAATATGCAGCAATTGCGGCCCAAGCCGGTCATGGCCACGCTACCAGACACACGCCTGACCTTCTACAGTGCACCGTACTTGTACTTTGTGGGGCGCGTCGGCAGCAACCAGCAAGCACTTTTCCGCTTGCCCCTCGGGGGAACATTTGATCAGCGGCAGGCAATCACGCCGCCGCTTCAGCAGGTCAGCACCGATTTCTGGCTCAGCCCTGACGGGCGCACTATCTACTACACCAATTACCATTCTGAGGCCCCGGGTATCTACGCCGTTGACAGCGATGGAGGGAACCGCCATCGTCTGCGCCCTTGGGGAGTCCCCATCGGCTATGCAGAGGATAACTCGCTCATGGTCATGCGCTATCGCCAGGGCCGCTTTGAGGTGGTAAAGCTGGGTCTGACCCCAGCCCAGGACCAGGTGCTGCTGCAGGATGCCGCCCCCGGCGCGCGCACACTCTGCACGGGTCGATCCGTCTCAGCGACGCCGGTCGATGCCGAGCTAATCTGCTCGAACAATGTAGCCCTGGCCCCCTACGGCCATCACCTGGTTGTGCAAGCCTACTACCCTGATGGGCATTCCACTCTGCTGGCCTATAATCTGGACAATGGCCAGCAGCTCTCAGCTCAGACTACAGAGACGAGCAAGCTGGTCGGCTATAACCGCTATCCGCCTGCCTGAGCTAAAGCAAGCGTTTCTGTCTACTTCTAGGGCGGGCTGACCTCCGATCAACGAGGATCGGATCAGCCCGCTCACTCAAACGCCGCCAGGACGACTGGCGGCTTCAGGCGTTCCGGCTCCCTTTCCGATCCGCGCTTCCTCAGAGGCGGTACTCCTCAGCGCTCATATTGCGCCAGATACGAATCCGCTGAATGCCGGCCTCGCGCAGCAGCTGCTCACTGGCCTCGTGGCTGGTGGCCAGACTCGACGGATAATGAGCATCTGAGCCGACGCTCACCGGCGTTCCCTGCAAAGCACAGGCCCGCACGAGACGGCGCACTAGCTGGGGATAGGTGGCGACATCGAAGCCATTGATTTCGAGGGCCACATCACAACGTGTGGCCTCGGCAGCGAGCTGCTCCAGCTCCTCATCGATATTGGCGGGCAGGTGCCGATTCTCAACGAACAATCTCACTGGATGACTGACAACACTAAAGAAGCCCGAGCAGACAGCCTGACGCAGCAACTCCATATAGCGCTGCCAGGCTCGCTCTGCCTGGGCCGCTTCCCCCCAGCCTTCCTCGTTCTCTAACTGTTTTCCGTCAATCTCATGAACCGAGCCAATGAGAAAATCCCAAGGGTAGCCCTGCAGCAGCTCACGCACTGCCTCAATTTTGCCAGGAATAAAATCGATCTCCAATCCCAGACGGACGTCGAACCGCAGAGCCTGCCCCGCCTCCTGCACACTCTCAATATAGTCAACCAGGGCCATCTCTGGTCCCTCCAGCGGCATATGCGCAAGGAGCGGACGTATCTCGCGCATCTGAAAGACATGCTCAGAGAGACCCAGCACGCGCAATCCTCGCTCCCGAGCCTCGCTCACCATCGCTCTTGCTGAACTACGGGAAACATGGCTATGAAAGTCCGTATCAATCGTCATTGCTCTCCTCTGTTTACAGTAGCCGTGTCGCAGGCAGCAGCCGGCCCTCGCGGAAGCGCTGGAGGCCGAACTGCTCGATATCGAGCATACTGCTTTTGCCAGTGATCAGATAGTCGATCAGGAGCTGTGCCGCCAGTGGAGCATGCATCAAGCCATGCCCAGAGAAGCCGCAGGCGCAGAGGAAGCCTTCGACCTCGGTGGGACCCAGCACCGGGTGCTCATCCGGCGTCATCTCATAGAGGCCGGCCCAGGCCCTTCTGAGACGTAGACCAGCTAGCGCCGGAAAGCGGCGGGTGATGACACGCTCTATCTGGGGCCAGACGCCAGGATCAAGCGTCAGGTCAAAAGCCGTCATCGCCAGAGCATGGCTGGCCGCCTGTTCTTCGGGAGACGGCTGATGGGGCAAACCCAGGAGGAGGCCACCATTGCGCCAGCGAAAATGGAAACCTGTTGCCTGGTCTACCACCATCGGTAGCTCGACTGGCAGCCCGGCGACCGCCTCGCAGAGATAGAGCTGACGCCGTAAAGGATAGACCGGGAGATCATTGATCCCGACCAGGCGTGCCGTCAGGGCCGCATAGACACCAGTGGCATTGATGACCAGAGGCGTAGCAAGCCTTCCCTGCGAAGTCTGCACGGCTTGCACGCGCCCCCGAACCGTCTGAATGGCCAGGACAGGACATTGCTCGTAGACCTCCACGCCCAGCCGACGCGCTGCCCCCATGAGCGCGCGCGTCATGGCTGCGGGGTCCGTGTAGCCGTCGGTTGGGCAGAAGCTGGCGCCGCGCAGGTCTTCTGTGATCAGCGACAACCCCGGCCAGCGCGCCACCACCTCCATTGGCGTCAGTAGCTCGCTGGGGACACCAAGTCGCTGCTGAAGGGCAACATAGCCCTGCATAGCCCGCCAGACTTCATCGTCGCTGACCAGGAACAGGTAACCATACTGGTAAAATGGAGGAGGCGGCGGAGAGGCTGGAACCGCTTCGGCCTGCACCTCTGCAATGAACTGACGATAGAAGCGCAGACCCTCGCGCGCGAAGATAATATCCAGCTCGTCGGCGAACTGCTGACGTAGCCCTCCCGTAGCACGTCCAATCGAGCCAGAGGCCACAGTCTCGCGCTCCAGAACGACTACCTCACGCATTCCACGACGAGCGAGCTGATAGGCCAGGACCGCGCCCATAATGCCGCCGCCAATAATGGTGATGGCTGCCGTCCTGGTTGCGCCGCTCGCCACAGCGATCACCCCTCACGCACCAGGGTTATCGTGAACCCGTCGCGATAGCCCTCATCGATATTGAGGGCCAGCGAGAAGAGACGGGGATCGCTCGTAATGCGCCGACAATATTCGACAATGCCCGCCGTGACCTCATCCACAGGCTCGTGGATGAAGCGCCCATCCCGCAGGCAATTGTCGGCCACAATGATGGTGCCAGGATGGCTGAGTTGCAAGGCCCAGTCGAGATAGCGCGGATAGGGCGGCTTGTCAGCATCGATAAAGATCAGGTCAAACGGTCCTGCGCCTTCATCAACGAGTGCAGGGAGCAGTTCCAAGGCCCGCCCAAGACGGATCTCTACTCGTTCGCTCACGCCAGCATGCTCAAAGACACGACGCGCGATGCTCGCATGCTGGGGATTCATCTCTAGCGTGATCAGGCGCCCATCCGGTGGCAAGGCACGCGCCAGCCAGAGACCGCTATAGCCCCCCAGCGTGCCAATCTCCAGGATGGTGCGGGCTTGAGAGACCAGCGCCAGAAACTGCAAGAGCTTGCCCTCGATAGGGGAAATATTGATCTGCGGCAGCCCGGCCTCTGCGCTGGCCTGGAGGGCATACCGCAGCGCTTCGTCCTCCGGGGCAAAGACTCGATTAATCTGCTCCTCAAGTTCATGCTGGATCTGCACCAGCCGGCGCAGACTCAGCAACTCTTCCTCAGCCGTTGGCTGTTGCTCACGAATTTCGCTCAAGTTGCTCTGCTCCTTTATCTGGGCATGATCTGCCGCCGCCCGGTGAGCCGAAGCGCCCGGCTCTTGAGAGCAGCGCCAACATCACAGGTAGCCAGCACCGAGAGAATTTCCTAGCCTTGTTGACGCTTTCGCTCCTGACCTGTCCTCATTGTATGGTTGTCGATCAGCCAGTGTCAACCTGACCTCAGCTTAGCGCCCAAGCCAGCAGGAGACAGCTCAAGGCATGGCCTTGAGAGCAGCGGCCAGGAGAGGCAACGATGGCCAGGTAGCAAGGAGAGTCTCGGCCCACTGGAGATCAATAGCGGCCTGCGCTCGCCCAAAGAGCGTCTGCGCTTCTTTCAGGTAGGAACGGGCCTTAGCCTGCTGCTCGTTCCCGCACTGTCTGGCCCCTAGAAGAGCCAGATGGACACCATAGCTATGCAGAGTGCGCGCATAATCGAGGGTCAGCTCGCTCTCCTCAAAAATACGAGCTGCTCGCTCAAAGTGGGCAGCCGCAGCCTCGTCCTCTCCCTGAACCGCGAGGATGCGAGCCAGCAGACGATGAGCATGACCCAACGTCAGGCGATTCTCCTGTCGATCGGCCCTGGTCAGCAGATCCAGAGCCACTTGTCTGGCAACCTCCAGGCGATCGAGCAGGAAAGCCACGCTGGCTTGCAGATAGCGCCCCTCTAAAGCTACCTCGGCATCCAATCCTTCGTAGTACAGTGCGCGCTCTAAGGCCCGTTGACCTCGCAGAAGCAAACGGCGATAGAAACAACTCTCGCGGCAGTCATGTTGCTCCAGGCGAGAGCCAGCGGCAGAGGACTGGCGTTGTCGCAGGCATGCCAGGCAGGTGGCGCTGGCCTGAGCCAGCCGCACTTCGGCCAGCACAATGCGAGCATGAGCGATTGTGCGCGCGTGCCCGATGGCCCGGCCAGTCAGCAAGGAGCGCTGGATGCAGTGCAGGGCCTCATCGAGCTTGCCTTCACTTTGCAAAGTCTCAGCCAGGGCAATATTGCACCAGGCCATGTGTTCGCGCTCCTGGGTCCGCTCGGCCAGCGCAAGGCTGCGCCGGAAGCAGGCTTCGGCCTCGCGCAGATCTCCACAGCGACGGGCCAACTCGCCCAGGTTGCCCGTGACAAAGGCCATATTGGGGAGATCGCCGGTGCGCTCCGTCAATTCCAGCGCCCGCCGCATGTAGGCCCGTGCCGCCTGATGATCGGCTACCAGGGCATGGGCCGCCCCTAGATTACCGCAGATCTGAGCCATAGCCATCAGACACTCATGCTGCTCATAGATGGTCAAAGCTGTATGCAGGTGCTGCAACGCTTCGCTCGGATGGCCCAGCCGCGCAGCGATCACTCCGAGGGTCTCATGGGCATGGCCCAGCTCCAGCGGGTCACCAGCTATGGCGCGCTCACTCAGCGTTGGCAGCTCCTGACCTGCAGCCATCGGCGCCGGTCCCTGTCTCATTGCCTTCTCTAGCATATCCAGCATCTGCGCAACCTGACGGCGCGCCTCATCATAGTTGCCCTCCAGGGCCGAAAGGTTGCCTTCTTGCAAGAGGAGGCAGGCGCTGGCCGGACTCTGCAGAGCGTCGGCCTCGCGCAACGCGCGCTTCCCCTCTTCGAGGCAGTGACGGGCCTGAGCAAAATCGCCGGTCCTGAGCCAGGCCAGGCTCATCTCACGCCAGATGATGGCCTGAATCTGGGCTTCGTGCTGACGTCGCCTGTGCAGTTGTTCCCCGTCTGGCCGCGCTGGCTGGCGGTGCTCCCAGGTCTGTAGCGAGCGCTGGCGCAGAGCCAGCACGCGCGCATAGAGGCGGCGCGCCTCGCTGTAGTTCCCTTGCATCATGCAGCACTCGCAGACATGCTCTAAGAGACGCGCGAAGTGAAGCAGCTCCTCCTCACCAGCGCTCGGCAGGAGCTGATCGAGTGAGGGAGCGGGATCGGCGTCGGCCTCGGGCGGCAGGTAATCGACGCTTACTACGGCTTGACGCTCCAACGGGGGCGGGGGTGGCGCTCCGGCCAGGGCCAGCAGAGCCAGACGATAATAGTACTGGGCTTCACCGTAGGCGGCCAGTCGATAGGCCCGATTGGCCGCCCGCTCAGCATAGCGCGCAATGCGGCTGCCGTCGCTGGCTCCACGGATTAAATGGTAGGTCACCGCCGCCGCTACCTCCTCCTCGCGCTGGGGATTGAGCGTCAGCAGGGCCTCAGCTGCCCGACGATGAAGCTGAATGCGGCGCGCCACCGAGAGACTCTGATAGAGATGGCTTTCAATGAGCGGGTGCCAGAAGTGATAGCTCACCTGCCTGCCGTTCTCTTCTTCAATCAGAAGGCCGGCGCGCAGGGCCTCCTCCAGGAGATCCAGCACCTGCTCCTCCTGTGGATGAGGGAGCTGGCCGCTGTCCATGAAGAGCAAATGGCTGAATTCGAAGGGCGCCCCGAAGACTGCCGCCTTACTCAGCAGTGTCTGACAGGCTGTGCTGAGCTTGCTGAGACGCCGATCAAGCACGGCGGCGATGGTCGCGGGAAGCGCAAGTCGGCCCTCTCCTGCACCTGCAGCGGCCTGCCCCGCTGAGGCCGCCCCCCCTTCGCTGGCTTCGCGCTCCAGATAACGCGCCAGCTCTTCGGCGAAGAAGGGATTTCCGTCCGCCTGCGTCTGAATACTGTGTACGAGACGGGTCGGCAAATGAGAAACGAGCTGCGCAATCTGCGCCGCCGTCAGTGGTTGGACCGGCAGCGTCAGGAGAACCTGCTCACGCTGGAGATCGTTGATGAGAGTGCGCAGGGTATGGGTCGGCAACAGCTCCATGTCGCGGCAGGTCCCCAGCAGCAGAATCGGCTGCTCACGCAGATGACGCGCGAGATAGCTGAGCAGCTCCAGACTACTCTCATCGGCCCAATGAAGGTCATCGAGGACTAAGAGAAGAGGTGTACGCCGGCTGAGAGCTGAGAGCAGGCTATGTGTGGCCTCCCAGAGATGGAGGCGCTCTTGTTCTACTGGTAAGGCCAGCGGCGCTACCCCAGGCTGCAGCAATTCATGTAATTCGGGCAGTAAGGTGCAGAGACGCTGCAGGTGAGAGGTAGAGAGGCCCAACTCCATCAGGACCTGGGAGGTTGAGAGCGCCTGAGCAGCCAGTCGGCTCTGCAAGAGCGTACGCAGCAGCTCGACCCAGGGGCAGTAAGGAATGGCCCCTTCCTGCTCATAGGAGCGGCTCCAGACCACCTGCCACCCCTGGCGCCCAGCCTCGTCGCTCAGCTCCTCGGCGAGGCGCGTTTTACCAATACCCGCCTCGCCGGTCAAAAGCAAGAAATGAGGTGAAGAGAGCGACGGCTCCGGTGTTGGGATTTGTTGAGCGTCCACCGGCTCCGGGACAAGACTATCCTCGCTGCCCGAGCTTTCGCTGGAGCGGGCCGGGCCCAGGGTGGACAGCAGTTGCCGCATGATCGCTAATTCACGCTCACGCCCGATCAGCGGTGTCCGTTTATGGCGTCCCGAGGGGAAGTGGGGATTGGTCACGGCTCGCACAGACGCAGTCGGCCCGGCGGAGCGACCAATAACTGGAGACTGCGCAGTATCGAGGTGGGCGCCAGCCTGAAGAGCCACAGCAGCAGACGAGTGGGACGATGATGAAGCAGCCCCAGGCCCTGTGAGGGCTGGTGAGGTAGCAGCGACAGTCGCTGGCCCTAGCTCCCCGCTGCGCAGGGCTTCATAGAGACGACGCGTCTCGGGCAGCGGCTCGCTGTCATACTCGCGCTCCAGTACCTCGGTCAGGCGCTGATAAGCCTGCAAGGCTTCGATGCGCCGATCCAGGCGCATCAGAACCATCATCAACTGGCGTACCGCTGTCTCATGGGTGGGATCGCTCATCAGTAGCCGGTCCAGCGGTTCAATAGCGCTGGCCAAGGCTCCACGCCGGACTCGCAGCTCGGCAAGCTGCAGCAGCATCCCCATCCAGCGACGGCGCAGCGCTTCCCGTCGGGGCTGAGCCCACTCTGAATAGAGTTCCTCAACCAGAAAGTCACCGCGGTAGAGGGCCGCCGCCTCCTCTAGTAGCCGCTCAATCTGCAAGGGATCAGCCGACTGCTCAGCCTGCCTGATCTTCTGCTCAAACTCATCGGCATCAACCCAGATGACGCTTCCGTCGGCCAGCTCCAGCACCTCATGCTGAAGGCGCAAGAGCGTCGAGGAAGCCGGACGCCGGATCTCTGGCTCTAGCAACAGGCGCAACTCATGGACGGCACCGTTGAGACGATTGGCCGCCGTTTCGCTGTCAAGATCAGGGTCAGGCCAGAGCGCTTCCATGACCTGCTCCCGTCCCATGCGACGCAAGGGATGACACAACAGGCAGCCCAACAGGGCACGGGCCCGCCGCCGCTGCCAGCGCCGTCCATCATCCTCAACCCAACCGCTACCACTGTGTCGCTCCACCCGAAACTGACCAAGGACATAAATGCGCAACAGCGGCCTGGTTTCGCCTCGCCCGCTACGACGCTCGCGCTCCCCTATCACAACGGCACGACCTCCTGCGGCTGCCGGCGCCCGCCGCGCGGAGACAGAGACTGCCGATAGCCGCTGACCCACCTGCTCCACCTCCGCTGGCAGCTGCGCCCCAATATACTTGCTCACAGTGCGCCCGTTCTCGCTCCAATAGGCATACCAGTAAGGGCCATGTCCTGCTCCCTCCCGGCATTTCCGGCAGCGCTGCTTGCCGCAGCGCGTGTACTGCTGACGATAGGTCACCTTGCTCTCCATCGAGTCCTTTCCCTCTGGCCCAGGCCATTGGTCGAGGTCAGTTGCATCGACTCTCTATCCTTGCCGCACTACGAGAAGCACTAGCAGCGTCGTAATAGCTACCAACAAGAAGAAACACGCTCATAGCCTGTTTTACTGATGCATCGGACTTCACAATGAGAGCTATCCCGTCATCAAGAAATATATACGAGTTCATTATAAGACGCCGACCGTTCTCATCAGTATTGGTTCCTTAACCAATAGCCCGATTGGACAGCCAGCGCCGCAGAGGAAACCGTTGTCTCTCCAGACCACTGCCCGCGCCGTTGACAGGGCCACGGCGGCAGGCTAAGATAGAAAGGTCACGCAGTGACTCACATCCTTGCTCATTCGCCTGCACCACTGCATCATCAGCAAGCAGTTCAGTCTCACGACCCGACCTGGAAGCGCCAGGTATGCCAACACTTGAAGGCTCTATTGAGAGCATCGTTTTTCATAACGAGGAAACACACTACACCGTTGCACGTTTTCGCCCCAGCACCGGTACTGGCCGCGGCTCGTCCCGTTCGTCTCGCGACGGTCTGCTCACCATCGTCGGCACTCTACCGGGAGTGCGAGCCGGCGAGGTGCTGACTGTAGAAGGTGTCTGGGAATACGATCCGCGCTACGGCCACCAGCTCCATGTGACGAGCTTTAGCCAACGCCTGCCCACGAGCACCGAGGGCATCATTCGCTACCTCAGCTCCGGCCTGATTAAGGGCATCGGCCCTAAAAAAGCCCGCACTCTTGTTGAACACTTTGGCGAGCAGACGCTGGCGATTATTGAGCAGCAGCCCGAGCGCCTGGCCGAGGTGCGCGGCCTCAGCGAGAAGGATCGCGCGCGCATCATCGCCGCCTGGACCCAGCAGCAGGAGATGAAGGAAGTGCAGCTTTTTCTGCAGACCCATGAGATTTCACTGCATCTGGCCAGCCGCATCTATCGCCAGTACGGGGGTGAGAGCGTCAGGGTAGTGCGTGAGAATCCCTATCGGCTGGTCCAGGATATCTATGGGATCGGCTTCCGTACAGCGGATGAGATCGCAACCCGGCTGGGACTGCCGCGCGACAGCCTGCCGCGCCTGGTGACGGGTCTGACCTACGTGCTGGCACAGGCGGCCAATGAGGCCGGCCATTGCTATTTGCCGGAGGATGAGTTGCTGCTGCAGGCACAGCATATCTTGCAGGTACCTCGCTCAGCACTGGAGCAGGCCCTGGAACAGGGGCAGCACGAGGGTGAACTTTTTATTGAGCCGGCCTCGTCTGACCCAGAGAGCAATGAACCAGACCCCGATTGGCCCCTCTTCAAGGACCTCGGATCAGCCTCTAGCACACCCGTTCAGGCAGAAACAGACTCCCTTCTGGCCTCGCCAGCAGCTCCTGCCAGAACATCCCAGCGACGGATCTACTACGGCCCCTTCTGGCACGCCGAACGCGGCTCCGCTCGCCTGCTTAAGCGGCTTCTGCGGGCACCCAGCCGACTGCCAGCAGTTGCACCAGCGCTCTGGGAACAGGTCTTTCATCATCTGGAGGCCAGGCGCCAGCTCCAGCTCACAGAGCGACAGCGCGAGGCTGTGCAGACGGCTTTTACGCGGAAGGTGAGTATTCTGACCGGTGGCCCCGGGACGGGCAAGACGACCTCGCTGCGCGCGCTACTGTTACTCCTGCGCCGTCAACGGGTGGAGGTGGCTCTTACGGCCCCTACCGGACGCGCTGCCAAGCGCCTCAGCGAGGCCACAGGTCTGCCCGCCCAAACGCTTCACCGCTTGCTAGAGTATACCCCTCACGACGGCACCTATCAGCGCCATGAGGAACGTCCCCTGAGCTGCCAGTTCGTCATTGTCGACGAGTGTTCAATGGTCGATATTCTTCTCTTCTACCATCTGCTCAAGGCCCTGCCGCCAGAGGCCCATCTGCTGCTCGTTGGCGACGCCGACCAGCTCCCGTCGGTTGGCCCGGGCAACGTACTGCGCGATCTCTTGCGCAGCGAGGTCATCCCAACCACTCACCTGACCGAGCTGTTTCGCCAGGCTCGCCAGAGTCGCATCGTGGTAAGCGCCCACCGCGTGAACGCTGGTCTCTTGCCCGTGGTCAAGAATGAGGAGGGTAGCGATTTCCTCTTTCTGCGCGAGAGCGATCCGCAGCGGGCCCGCTCCCTGATCCTTGACCTGGTGGAGCGCCTTCTGCCGACTCGCTACCACCTTCATCCGCGCGCCGACATCCAGGTGCTCTCGCCCATGTACCGCGGGCCACTCGGTGTGATTAGTCTCAACGAGTTACTGCAGCAGCACCTGAATCCACGCACCGAGGGCGAGCTGCTGCTAGGCAAGCACCGCCTGCGCGTCGGCGATAAGGTCATGCAGGTGCGTAATGACTACGATAAGGGGGTCTTCAACGGCGATCTCGGCTGGATACGCCGCATCGATCACCAGGCTGCAACCGTGACGGTCGAATTTCAGGAAGAGGCCGGTCCCCAGCTGATCGAGTACGAATTTGCTGAATTGGACGCGCTGACGCTGGCCTACGCGGTCACGATTCATAAGAGCCAGGGGAGTGAGTACCCGGCGGTCATTATCCCCCTCTTTTTGCAGCATGCTCCGCTGCTGCAGAGGAATCTCCTCTATACCGCTATCACGCGCGCTCGACGGCTCTGTGTTCTGGTAGGACAACGCCAGGCCCTGGAACAGGCCATCCGCAACGACCGCGTGGCGCAGCGCAATACCGCTCTGGCTGAGCGCCTGAGAGCTTTGCTAGAGTAACATTCCGTTTTCTCGCTGCTCACCTAAAAGCACGTTCGTACTTCAATAGCCCGAGCATGGCTTGCCTTGGGTCTCGCGCTGCGGTAGAATAGAAACTGAATTGACATAGTCAACTAACGCCTGGGTGCGCCGCCTGCTCTTCCCGAGAGTGGTGGCAGACGCGCACCGGGCTGGCTGCTCTCTTGTAGCTGTTATTCCATAGTATTCCGTAATGGAGTAGGGAGGACGATTCTATGCCAGAGACAGAGGCCACAACGGCGGGCCAGGGCCGGAGCACGCCCGCTGGTTACGCTCATCCCGAAGTCTTGGTGGAAACCGACTGGGTGGCGGAGCATCTCAACGATCCCAATGTGCGCATCATCGAGGCCGATGAGGATGTGTTGCTCTACGAGACCGGCCATATTCCTGGAGCTGTCAAGCTGGACTGGCATGTCGATGTCCAGGACCCGGTGACGCGCGATTTTGTTGACCGCGAGGGCTTCGAGCGTCTGATGCGCCGTTGGGGCATTCGCAACGACACGACGGTGGTACTTTACGGGGATCGCAACAACTGGTACGCCTGCTATAGCTTCTGGCTGTTCACGATGTACGGCCATAAGAATTTGAAGATTATGAACGGTGGACGCCAGAAGTGGGAGGCCGAGGGGCGACCGCTGACGAAGGAGGTGCCCCATTATGAGCCAAGCGACTACCAGGCGCCGGAACCGAACGAGTCGATTCGCGCCTTCCGCGAGGATGTGCTGGCCACCCTGCACAAGCCCGGCTACGGTCTGGTTGATGTGCGCTCGCCACAGGAGTATACCGGCGAGCTAATCCATATGGTAAACTATCCCCAGGAAGGGGCCCAGCGCGGTGGACATATTCCCGGGGCAAAAAATATCCCCTGGTCGATGGCTGCCAACCCTGATGGAACCTTTAAGTCCGCGGAAGAGCTGCGGAAGCTCTACGGCGAGCAGGGGATCACGCCCGATAAGGATGTGATTACCTATTGCCGTATTGGCGAGCGCTCCGCCCACACGTGGTTTGTGTTGACACAGCTGCTCGGCTATCCACGCGTGCGCAACTACGATGGCTCCTGGACTGAGTGGGGCAATATGGTGCGCGCGCCGATTGAGAAGCCCTGACTTGGGCTGGGTGAGCTGCCCGACATCAACAGCGGCAGCTGGTCTATTCTCCGCGCCAGCGCTGGCGCGGAGGGCCTGCCTGGACAGACAGAGCACCCAGGATGGAACGAGACGGGGCTATCCCCGGGCAGAGGAAGGTAGCGCGCCTGACCGCGGCTGTCAATCGTTTCGCCAGCGTCTCTTTATCGACGTCGTGGTTGTCCGCCTCTGCTGCAACGGTGGAGGCCCCGTTGCTTTTGCTGGAAAGTTCCGTGATGCCCTATGGACAGACAAGAAGCAATTGAGTTTCTGCTTGATCATTACGAGAATCCGCGCAACTATGGTCCTCTGGAGGAGGCCGATGTCAGCCTGAAGGGAGGCAATCCGGGTTGCGCCGATGTAATCACAATGTACGGGCGTTTCGATGAACAGGGCCGCCTGGCTCAAGTGCAGTGGGAGGGCGAAGGATGCACTATTAGCCGCGCCGCCGCTTCCTACGTGACCGAGTTGACGCGCGGAATGACGGCGGAAGAGATCGAGAACCTGAGCTTTGAGGATTTGATCGAGGATCTGGGGCGCGAGGTGGTGATGACACGCCCCACCTGCGCGACGCTGGCCTTGGGCACGCTGAAGCGCGGCGTACATGAGTACCGTATGCGCAAGCTCTCGCAGCAAAGTGATACACCTCAGCAGGCACAAGAGCAGTCGCAGTCACAACCCCAACACTCGCGATCAGAACAGCAACAGTCCTCCTGAGCAGCAGTCAGCCAGCCTCCCGACCTGGCCCACGGCTCTCTCTCATTGTACCTGAGACTCAACGGCAGACAGGGTAGTCAGAGAGGCGGCGAGCGACTACAGCCCTAGCTCGCGGCGCCAGTCGGCCAGGAGCGCCAGCGCGCGCTGGAGTTGCTCCCGATGCCGGGGGACATTGAGCCAGCGGCTGACCCCCGAGGGATGGGGCAAGGGGAGCCAGCGCCTGGCTTCCTCTACGCGCCCTGTACCGATGATCTCCTCTAGCTTGACTTTGCCCCAAAAGGCTTCAATGGCCATGAGGCCTACGAGTAAGACCACGCGTGGGCGGAGCAGGCGCAGCTCGGCATCAAGAAACGGGCGGCACAGGGCCAGCTCCTGGGGCGAAGGTCGGCGATCACCTTGCCCACGGGGAGCCGGTCCAGGATAGCAGCGTGTAAGCGAGCTAAGGTAGGCGTGCTGATGCAAGTAGCCTGGGGGAAAGCCCGCCTGCTCTAGCCAGGACTGCAGGATGCGCCCGCCCGGGCCGCCAAAGGGAATGCCGCGCTGCTGCGAACGCAGTCCGGGCGCCTGCCCTATGACCATCAGCCCCCCGATCAGTCCCTCGTGAAGCACTGGACTGACCACCGGTAGGGCCTGCTCCAGGTAGCCCTGGTCCTGGCAGCGACGGCACAGGCGCAAAGTTTCCTGCAGTTGCTTCAGCGCTTCAAGCTGCTTGAGGCGCTCCTGTTTCTCTCCTTCTCGCTGCCCTGATTCCTCATGCCGGAGCAAAGAGGCTTGTTCAGATAACATCGCTTGGCGCTGACAAGGATGAGAGGCTTGGCTGGGCATAATCGTTCGCCAGATGGCGATAGCGGCCCCGGTAATAGGCCAACGGCTGCTTGCCACCAGGTTGACCAGCCTCCCTATTGCCGTCCTGGAGCGTTCCCATGCCGGCAACCTGGGGCTCGTTGGCGGCGGCGTTCGCCCTGTCTGACGGGGGCTGATCAGCGGTTCCAAGGGCCACGACCTCACCTAGCAAAATCGCATGGTCGCCGCCCGGATAATCGGCCACCAGCCGCGCTTCCACAAAAGCCAGGGTCCCTTCGAGCAGCGGCGCCCCGGTCACGCCCAGATGATAGGCTGCATGGCAGAAGTAGCGATAGCGCTCCTCTGAGGGCAGGGCAAAGCAGCGGGCCAGCTCTTCCTGTTCCTCGCTCAAGATATTGACCGCAAAAATCTGACTCTCGCGAATGGCCTGCAGCGTTCGGCTCTTGAGGTCGATGCAGACAAGGACCAGCGGAGGGTCTAGCGAGACAGAACAGAAGGCGTTGACTGTCAGCCCCACCAGGCCGGCGCTGCCCCTCGTTGTCACGACCGTTACGCCTGTGGCGAACTGCCCCAGGACGTGGCGAAAGAATTCTCTGTCGATAGACATTTAACGGCTCGATCCCTCTTCTTCCTTCACCATCAGAAGCCAGCGAGGGAATTATGAGGCCACTTGTGCGCCGCCTCGGGGCATTGCAGCCTCATCGGCAGCCTCATCGCACGCACACAAGTATCGTTCCCTCATCTGCTCATCTGTAGTATCCGGGGCCTGTCGGCGCCTGACACTGGCCTTTCGGACAGAACTCCGTAGCAGAATCGTAGCATATGCGCCGCTTCTCTGCCAGCGACCAGGGACAAGAACAGCCCTGCTGAGCGCCTGCCTTCCTTGACAGGTGAAGTTCTAGCGCGTATAGTTACAGCGAAAGCGATAAGCAGTAGCCTAGCGACAGCCCCCCGACGGAATGAAGATCGAGAGCAGAACGACCGCAGAAGCGCCTGCACCAGCGACGACCACCGCTACAACCCTTGCTGACACTAAGGCCGTGCATGTCAGACGCCGTTTGACTCCCTTCGTCTTTACAGCTCTCTCGCTTCTGTTGCCGCTCACGCTGCTGGCAGCGGTGAGCGCTGGCTCGACGGCCATTCCTTTTGCGACTGTCCTGCAGATTCTGCTCAACGGTAGCCACCTTTTGCATTTCCGGGAGAGCTGGGACCCGGCTCTGACCATCATTATTTGGGATTTACGCCTGCCGGAGGCGCTGGGGGCAGCTCTGGTGGGGGCCGGGCT
>NZ_JADGIA010000087.1 GCF_019683635.1 Thermogemmatispora sp.
AACACAACCCCGCGCCTAAGCCGCGCTAATTTTTGGCCAAATATCAAAAAAAGTGAGCGCCTCGCTTTCAGACAAAGTGCCCGTAGTCTCTGCAGCAAGAGGGACGTATCATAAAAGCAAGTAGGGGAGCTGGCCTCAACTGGCAGAAGAGAAGCCGGCGGGTGGACGAGGACAGGGCAAGAGGAGGAGGCAGCTGCCCTGGATGGCGTTGCTGGGCACCAGCGCGCCGATTGCCACCAGTTGAGCAGGATAGAGATAGCGAGCGACGAACAGTCAGAAGTCAAAAGCACAGAGTGGCGACGAGAGCCGAAGGCGTGTCCGGCAAAGAGGCTGGGGAGAGACCAGTAAAGAGGAGAATTCGACGGCATGACACCTGAAGAAGTTCTACAATTTGCCAAGGAGCGCGGTGCCAAGATGGTAGACTTCAAATTTGTTGATCTACCGGGCACCTGGCAGCATTTTAGCGTTCCCTTGCACGAGCTGGATGAAGAGACCTTCGTCGAGGGGAAGTATTTTGACGGATCAAGCATCCGCGGCTTCCAGACCATCGACGACAGCGACATGCTGGTAATCCCCGATCCAGATACGGCGTTCATGGACCCCTTTACCAGCATCCCCACGTTGAGCCTCATCTGTACTGTTGCCCACCCAGGGCCGGGCGCGCATAAGCAGCCCTATAGCCGCGACCCGCGGACGATTGCGCGCAAGGCGGAGGCATACCTGCGCTCGTCTGGGATCGCCGATGTGAGCTACTTTGGCCCCGAGGCTGAGTTCTTCGTGTTTGACAACGTGCGCTTCTCCTCCACCCAGAATGTCCAGTACGCCGAGGTCGATTCGGATGAAGCGCACTGGAATAATGGCCGCAATGGCGGCGTCAATCTGGGCCATCGCCTGCGCCCGAAAGAGGGCTACTTCCCGGTTCCACCCAGCGACACGCTCCAGGATCTGCGCAGTGAGATGGTTCTGACGCTGGAGGAGCTGGGCGTTCCGGTCGAGGCTCAGCATCACGAGGTCGGTGGGGCTGGCCAGTGCGAAATCGATATTCGCTACAACACGCTGGTCAAGACCGCCGATAACCTGATGATCTACAAGTATGTGGTGAAGAACACTGCGCGCAAACATGGGAAGACGGCCACCTTCATGCCGAAGCCGATCTTCGGCGACAATGGCTCCGGCATGCACGTGCACCAGAGCCTGTGGAAGGACGAGCGCCCGCTCTTCTACGACCCCGAGGGCTATGCCAGCCTCTCCCAGACGGCGCGCTATTATATCGGCGGCCTGCTGATGCACGCCCCTGCGCTGCTGGCCATTGCCGCCTCGACGACCAACAGCTACAAGCGGCTGGTGCCCGGCTTCGAGGCCCCGGTCAACCTGGTCTTCTCGAAGGCCAATCGCAGCGCCGCTGTGCGTATTCCCAATACCGACTGCCCATCGGCGAAGCGCATTGAGTTTCGTCCGCCAGATCCAACGGCCAATCCCTATCTCACTTTCGCTGCTTTGCTGATGGCAGGCCTCGATGGCATCCGCCGCAAGATCGAGCCCAGCGAGCACGGTTTCGGGCCAGTTGATCGCGACCTGTATCACCTCTCCCCGGAGGAGCTGCGTGAAATCGGCTCGGTTCCGGGCTCGCTGGAGGAGGCCCTCAAGGCTCTGGAAGATGATCACGCGTTCCTGTTGGAAGGCGACGTCTTCACGACTGACGTGCTCGAACACTATGTTGAACTGAAGCGCGCTCAGGTCAATGAGGTGCGCATGCGCCCCGTGCCGATTGAATTCGCCCTCTACTACGACGCCTGATCCTTCTGAGCTGATCGTACGCACAAGCAAGCGGACTCGCGGTGCTAAGCTAGCATCCCGAGTCCGCCCTTTTTTTCTTTTCTGCCTCTGGGTCGCTTCCCGGTGCTCAGGATGGAACCCGAGAGAGCGCCGACCCGGCTGAGCGACCTGGCTGACTGGCCGGCTTTTCTCCAGCTATGATATAATTGAATGTCTATTCTACCACGCGGTACGATGTCATCCTCGCTCTGTCTGGAGAGGCAGTCTATGGACCCGCTTGTTGATAGCTATGGCCGGCGCATCCGCAATCTGCGCATTTCTATCACCGATAAGTGCAATTTCCGCTGTACGTATTGCATGCCCGCTGAGGGGCTGCCGTGGCTAAAGAAGGCCGAGATTCTGACCTATGAGGAGATCGAGCGGCTGGCCCGCCTGGCGGTCCGCATGGGCATTGAGCAGATCCGCCTGACCGGCGGTGAGCCGCTGGTGCGCCGTGACGTCCCTGAGCTGGTGCGCCGGCTGCGCCAGATCGAGGGCTTGCACAGCCTCAGTCTGACGACCAATGGGGTGCTGCTCAAGCAACTGGCCCGCCCGCTGGCTGAGGCCGGCCTGACGCGTATTAATGTCAGCCTCGATTCGCTGGTGCGTGAGAAGTTTGCCCGTCTGACACGCCGCGATCAGCTTGACCGCGTGCTTGAGGGATTGGAGGAGCTGGAGAAATATCCAACCATTCGCCCCATCAAGATTAATGCGGTGGCGATGCGCGGTTTCACGGAGGAGGAGGTGCTTGATTTTGTCCGTCTGGCCCGGCGCAAAGGCTACGTGATGCGCTGGATCGAGTTCATGCCACTCGATGCCGATCAGATCTGGCGCAAAGAGGATATCCTGACAGGAGCCGAGATTAAGGCCATCATCGAGGCCGAGTACGGGCCACTGGTGCCCATCCAGGGCGATCCTGCGGAAACGGCCCGCCGCTACACCTTCAGCGATGGCATCGGCGAGGTGGGCTTTATTAATCCTGTCAGCGAACCGTTCTGCTCGACCTGCGATCGTATCCGTCTGACCGCCGATGGCCAGCTGCGCACCTGCCTCTTTGCGACCGAGGAAACCGATCTGCGGACGCCGCTGCGCTCGGGCGCTTCCGATGAGGAGCTGATGGCGATTATTCGCCACGCTGTCTGGCATAAGGAGCTGAAACACTATATTGGCGATAAGCGCTTCAGACGTGCGAACCGCACGATGTCCATGATTGGTGGATAAGCTCCCCTTTTCACGTTCATCATCTGATTCGCTGATCGCACGCCCTTCACATGTTACCTCACAGGGAAATGTTCGTCTCTCTGAATGCATAGACAAATAGACACGATATAGCTTCGAGTGCCGTTGAGGCGAGGCTGGTCCCTTGGGTCCCTGACACTGGCCAGAGCTGTGTCAGATGGGGCATTTCTCCTGCCTCGAAGTGGCAAGGCCTTCGAAGCGACCAGGAGGGAAATGCTGTGGAATACGAAGCGCTCGATTTGCTGACCGTGCGCGAGGTGGCCCGTCAATTGCGGGTAGACGATACAACGGTGCGGCGCTGGATTAAAACAGGGATGTTGGAGGCCGTTACTCTCCCGCATCGTGGCAGGCGCCAGGCCTACCGCATCCGCCGTGCAACGCTTGAGGCCCTGCTGACAGCTCAGACGGCTCCTACCTCGGCCCCCGCTCGCGAGTGAGCTGGCCGCGGACCACGGCCAGCCTGCCTCTGCTCCTCTCGTGGGCATTCTGACTGCTGCCCCTTCCTCGCCGGATGTGGTAGACTGTTGGCGCCTGCTGCCTGCAGGCGAGAGAGGACCGGCAGGATGACAGGACAGGTTGCAGGCAAGGCGAGCCAGCGGCTCGCCGGTGCGCGCTGTCTGTCGGTCGCCAGCCTGAGCGTGTTGTCTCCGCCCCTGCACTGGCGCCAGGCAGCCAGTGGCTGCGGGGAGAAAGGCACACAGCGAAGGGCAACGGGCGCCCGTCACCTGTCACCTCACGCACGAGCCACCAGAAGAGGAGAGAGCACATGGCACAGCGATCCGCCGAAGAGTTGTTTCACGAGCTGCAAGGCGAGTCCCACGCCGGCTTTGTGGCCATTCATGTCCCGGTTCAGCACTCCCCTGCTGGCGTTCCCTACCTGACCGCCCCGGGGGTGGTGCTGTTGGCGCGTCCCCAGACAAACGTGCAGGGCCTGGCCACTTTTTTGGCAGGTTTCGATCCGTCGTATCACTTCGATGAATATGTCGCTGATCCGACGGCTTTGCCCGACGGGGCTCAGCTCTGCAAGGTGGCGGGGCAGACCTGCTATCTGAGCTTCGGGCCGAGGCGCACAGCGAACGCCCAGGCCAGGCGTTATTTCGATAATCTGAAAGCGTCGCGGCATGGCTCGGTACTGGAGCATGCGACGTTTAGCTTCTTTGTCTATGGCATCTCACGCAGCCTGACCCACGAACTGATTCGCCACCGCGCCGGCTTCAGCTATTCGCAGACCAGTCAGCGTTTTGTCGATGGGCGCACCCTCCGCTTTGTTGAGCGCCCCGAGTATCGCCAGGATGAGCATCTCCATCGCCTCTTTTTGCAGCGCATCGAGCGGGCCGCGGCTGAGTACGCGGAACTGAGCGAGTATCTGCTGGCCCGCCAGCAGGCCGGTGATCCGCTCTTGAGCGCGGAGGCGCGCACCGATCTGCGCAAGCGCGTGCAGCAGTGCTCACGCTCGCTTTTGCCCAATGAGACGGAGGCGCCACTGGTAGTGACGGCCAATGCACGGGCCTGGCGCCATGTGATTGAGGAGCGGACTGCGCCCCATGCCGAGATCGAGATCCGTGAGCTGCTGGTCCGCATCTTTGTCTGTCTGGCCCTGGTCGATCCTGTCCTCTTTGGAGACTATACGCTGGAGCGCCTGCCGGACGGTACCTATAGCGTGCGCACGCCATATGAGAAGGTGTGAGCGGGTGGACGGACAGGGCCGTATGCTGGCCAAAGGCTAGAGCAGCGGACGGCGATAGAGACGGAAGCCATCGTCGGCAGCCCGCTGGCCCGCACAGGTGACGTCAGCGACAGCCTCCAGCTCCCAGCGAGCTGCGAGCCGCTCCGAAGCCGGGTCGCGGCGCGGGAGCAGGACCTCGAACCAGAGTGGCAGCCCTTGCTGCTGACCCTCGTCCTCTAGCTCTGTCCCCCAGAGCCGGGCTCGATTGAGGGCGCAGATCAGCAGCGCCCTCCCGCCACCGCGCCGGCGATGAGCTGGGTGAACTGTGCCCTCGCAGCGCAGGTGGTAGCCTTCTTCATCGCATATCAGATGCAGCAGGGTATAGCCGATCAGCTCGCCCTCCAGTCCCTCAAGCGTCCCCCCCTGCCCCCAGGTGTTCAGCTCATCGTCGTCGTCCAGCAACACGAAGAGCGGCGGAGCTGGTTCACCGAGGTCAGACCTTGTCAGCCAGTCCTCCCAGGCAGCCTGCGAAAACAGGCAGCCGTCTACGCTCTGGGCCTGCTGCTGGAGATCCCTGAGTTGCTCCAGGTCGCCTGGTCGTGCCTCGCGAACGCGCACGTGCATTCCCTCCCTTGCTGCTGAGGATAAGTTAGGGGTGCGGCGCGCCCGCCAGGCCCGCGTAGCGCAGCATCAAGAGCGCCGAGCCGCAGGGAGAGACCGCACCCCTCCTATGATAACGCGTTTCCTCTTCTCCGGGCAATGCCGACCCTGGCCCGGCCTCCTCCAGTCGCCGCAGGTGGCCTGTCTCTCAGTGCCTCTCAGGCCCCGCCGTCTTCACCGGCTGGCTGTCATATAATGTGAAGTGCCAGCGCTCTCAAATAGATGGATTCCAATTTATGTGGCGAGAGGGGGAGAGAGCGAAAGAGGGCATTACCAAGAACCACCATCAAGCGAGCAAAGGAGTATGGTCTTGCGCGATTCTGCTGCTGCTCAGAGACTCCAGGCGATCCGGGAAGCCATGCCGGCGACGACCGCGCATACCTATCTGAACACCGGAACCTTCGGGCCATTACCGCGCTGCGTGATTGAGGCCATGCAAGAGCGACTTCAAGAGGAATGGCGGGAGGGTCGTCTTGGAGCGGAGGCGCATGCCGCCTTGCTGGGCCACTATCGAGAGGCCAGGCAACGCAGTGCCGAGCTGCTTCATGCCGACATTGAGGAGATTGCCCTGACGGACAACACTGGTGAGGGGCTGAACATCATTGCCTTTGGTCTCAACTGGCGAGAAGGCGATGAAGTGATTACGACGAACCACGAGCATATCAGTGCTCTGGCTCCACTCTACCAGTTGCGCGAGCGCTACGGCATACGCCTGCGCATCGCCGACCTGGGCGAGCGTGGAGAGCGTCCAGCGGAAGAGGAGATCGCCAGGCTCATCACCCCGCGTACGCGTCTGATTGTCCTCTCGCACGTCTCCTTTATGACCGGGGCGCGCTTCGATGTCAGCGCGGTGACAGCGCTTGGACGGCGTCATGGGCTGCCAGTGCTTGTCGATGGAGCCCAGGCCGCGGGAGCGATCGCCGTTGATGTGCAGGAGCTAGATGTCGACTTCTACGCCTTTCCGATGCAGAAGTGGCTCTGTGGTCCTGATGGGACAGGAGGTCTCTATGTTCGGCGCACAGCGCTGGGGCAGGTGCAGTCGACCTACGTTGGCTATTATTCGCTCAAGCATGAGCACAGCGGGGTCTGGCAGCTTCAAGAGACGGCGCAGCGCTTTGAACTGGGAGGAAGACAAACAGCGGCTCTCGTGGGACAGAGCCGTGTCTTGCGTTGGCTAGCCGAGGAGGTTGGCCATCGTTGGCTGCAGGAGCGCATTGCGAGCCTCAACCGCTATGCTGCCGAACTGCTCAGCGAAGTGCCGGGGGTCACGATTCTGACGCCGCAGCCGGGGGCCAGTGGTCTGCTCTCGTTCACCTTTGCGCGGGCGGAGCCAGAAGCTGTCGTCCAGCGCCTGGCGGAGGAGCACAATGTCCTGATTCGGAGCATTCACGAGCGTCAGGCGCTGCGTCTCTCGACAGGATTTTACAATACCGAAGAAGAGCTGGAACGAGTGGCGGCGATTCTGCGGGCCTGGCCCTAGGAGGGCAAACAGGCGGGGCGAGGTTGAGGCGCTGGTTGGAAGGGGAGGAACCCGCCCGGTGCCTCCGGGCTGGGGGCCAGAGGGGCTGACAACGACGAACGCCCGTGAGCGCGGGTGAAGCGGCGACGTCCTACTTTCCCACGGGACTTCTCCCGCAGTATCATCGGGGCTGGAGAGCTTAACTTCCGTGTTCGGGATGGGAACGGGTGTACCCTCTCCGCTATAGTCGCCGATTCACCTGCACTCACAGGCGTCTGCGCTTGACGTGAGGTATAGTAGCATAGGGTGGCCGATCCTGTCAAGAGGGAAATTCAGAGAGAGGAAAAAATGGGAGAGGAGGAGGGGGCCGGAGCCGGGCTGCCTTTCTGGGAAGGAAGCTGCTCCGGCCCATCCTGGCAGAGAGATGGTAGCGGGAGGGGCTGCAGCTCAGCCTGAGCGCTGGCGAGCCACCACGGCCTCCGCCTCGCTTAGCCGCAGCGAGGCCAGGCGAGAAACGCTGTCGCTACCCATTGAGACGCCGTAGATGGCCTGAGCGGCGGTCATTGTCACGCGGTTATGGGTGATGACGATGAACTGAGTGCGCTCGGCCAGGCGCTTGAGAATATCGCAGAAGCGCGAGACATTGGACTCATCAAGGGCCGCGTCAACCTCATCCAGGAGGCAGAAAGGTGGTGGATTGATCTCCAGGAGCGAGAAGAGCAGGGCAGCGGAGACCAGGGCGCGCTCACCGCCAGAGAGCAAGGAGAGATCCTGCACCTTCTTGCCGGGAGGCTGGACAATGACCTCGACCCCGAAGGGAAGGCCGCTGCGGGCCGTGCTGGCAGCTTCCTCTAGGGTGGCAGCCTCCTCTTCGGCCACGGCGCCGTGCCCGTTGCGGGCCGCGTTGCTGTGTCCCCGCTCGCGTAGTCCTCCTGGGGAGCTGCCAGCAGAGGAGCGCTCTGTTGAACCTTCTGGTGAGCGCTCTCCTCCCTTGCTGACCACCAGCTCCAGGCGGGCCTGACCGCCGTTAAAGAGGGTACGAAAATGCTCTCGGAAGCGAGCATTGACGGCCTCAAAGGTGGTCTCGAACTGGCGTGTCATGGTGGCGTCGAGCTGACTGATAATGGTGTGGAGCTGTTGAGCGGCCTGTTCCATGTCAGCGATCTGGGAGCTGAGGAACTCGAAGCGCTGGCGCTCCTCCTCATACTGGCGTGGGGCGTCGGGATCACAGCCTCCGAGGGCCTTGAGACGACTGCGCGCCTGCTCAATCTGACGACGGAGGCGGCGCAGCGTGGCCTCCTCATCCCCCTCCTGGGCTGTGCTCTCGGCTTCCACTGGCCCCGCCTGGGGGGCAAGAGGGATCAGCTCTTGTGGATGGCTCAGACCCAGGTCCTCCTGCAGCTGGCCCTGCAAGGCTTCGAGCGCATCGCGGGCCCGCTGGCTTTCCAACAGGCAGCGTCGATAGAGGATCTCGCACTGACCGTGCTCCTGGCGCAGCGTGGCCAGCTCCTGCTCACTGACCGTGAGACGCTGCTCTAGCTCGCGCAGGGCCTGCTCGCGTTGCTGGACGAGCAGGCCAGCCTGCCTGGCTTGCTCACGGGCCTGTTCCAGCTCGCTCCGTTGACGCGTGATGTTCTCGTGCAGGCGTTGCTGTTGCTCCTCTGCCTGACGCAGGCGCAGCTGTTGCTGCTCAAGTTGGTTGCGCAGATCCAGCTGCTGCTCCTGAACTTCGCCCACCTGATGCTCCAGCGTTTTGGCCTCCTGGCGTTTGACGGCCATCTGGGTGCGCAGGCGTCCCAGCTCCTCCTGCTGGCGCCGATAGGCGGCGGCCCGCTCCTCGACCTGGGCCTGCAGCTCCTCAACCAGGCCCTGCAGCTCTTGCTGGGCCCGCTCGTGGGCCTGGACTCGCTCGCGGGTTGCCTGGACCTCCTGCTCCAGGCCAGCGATTTCTGCCGCAAGCTGCTGCTCGACCGAGGTGGCCAGCTTCAGCTCGGTCTGGAGACGCTCTTGCTCGCGCTCGCTGTTGGCCAGAGCACGGCCCAGCTCCTGCAGGCGGGCTGCGTTCTTCTGGATCTCGCGCTCAAGAGCGGCCTGCTCGGCGCGTCGCCCTTCCTGTGCCCGCTGAATCTCGCTCATCAGGTTATTGAGATGATCAATGTGGGCCTTCTGTTCTTCCAGCTGAGCCGGCAGCTCACGTAGCTCGCGCTCATAGTGAAGGAGACCGCCGTTTTGCTCTTCCTGGGCGTTGCCACCGCTCAGCCAGCCCGACTGCAGTGAGAGGACCTCGCCCTTACGCGTCACCAGGGCCCGTAAGGGCCGCCCCGCGCGGTCGGCGAAGACCTGGGCCTGGGCCTGGATCGGGGGAGCGGCAGCCAGGTCTTCCACAAGCAGGACGCCCGACAGCAAACGGTAGCACAGTGGCTGGTACTGGTCTTCACACTCGACGAGCTGCCAGGCCAGACCCAGCACTGCCGGGCGCAGGGGAGGCGACTGGCTAAGGAGCTGCTCCAGGGCGGCTCGCTCTTGCTCGGCCTGGGAGGGGTGGGCTGGCGAGGCGGGGACACTGTTGGAGGGGGCCGGTTCCTCGTGCAGCCAGAGAAGCAAGGCTCGTCCGGCGCGGCTGCGCTCCAGGTAAGCCAGGCAGCGCTCGGCGTCGGCGCGTGTTGTCACTACGACGCCTTGCAGGGCCTCGCCCAAAGCAGCCTCAATGGCGCGCTCCAATCCTGCTGGCGCCAGAACGAGGCGCGGCAAGGGGGAGAGCAACCCGGGCACCTGCTCGCGCGGAGCACGGAGCAAGGCGCGAACCCCCTCGCTATAGCCGCTGAGATTGCGTTGCCAGGTGCGCAACATGGCCAGGCGATCGGCCAGCGAGCGGCGCGCCCGCTCGGCCTCAGCCAGCAGCCCTTTGAGGCGCTCCAGCTCCTGCTGGGCCTCTTGGAGGCTGCGCTGGAGCGCTTGCTTGCGCTGCGTCAGTTGCTGTTCCTCGTCGCGGGCCACCTGCAGCTGTGAGCGCTGCTCAGCCAGGCGCGTCTCCAGGGAGCGCAGGGCCTGCTGAGCCTGGGCCAGCGCCTCGCGGCGTGTCGCCAGCGCCCGATTGCGCTCCCCCAGGTGCTTCTGCTGACGTCCCAGCTCGGTCTGAGTGGCTCCCAGGCGCGCCTGTGTCTGGATGAGATCATTCTGTGCGGCTCGCAAGCGTCGCTCATCCAGCTCGTAGTCCTTCTGAACACGAGCGACGGTCGCCTCCAGAGAGGCCAGCGCCTGGGCCGCCTCGTCGAGGGCTTCGCGAGCCTGTTCGCGGGCCTCCTCCAGATCGGTAAGGCGCTGCTGGGTGGCGATGAGTCGCTCGCGCAGCTGGCGCTCCTGACGCTGCTGCTCCTCGCGCTGGCGCTGCAGACCAGTGACGCGCTCCTCGGCGACGGCCAGTTCACGCTCCAGGCGCTGGAGCTGTCCGTTCGCTTCGCCGGCAGCACGGCGGGCGGCACTGATATGCTGTTGCGCCTCTTGCCGCTGGTGCAGCAGCTCTCCGCGCTGGCTTTCGGCAGCGGCCACCGCCTGCTCCAGCTGCCGCAGGCGTGCTGCCTGTTCGCTCTCGGCGGCCTCGGCGCGCGTGGCCACGGCCTGGAGTCGGCGCCACTGGAGATGATACCAGGCCACCAGAGCCTGGCGCAGCTCTTCTTGCAGCTGAGCATATTCTCGGGCGCGTCTGGCCTGCTCTTCGAGCGGTCCGAGGCGAGGCTCGATCTCGTTGACGATATCGTGGAGGCGCTGCAGATTGCCCTCGGTCTGGCGCAGGCGCTGCTCAGCTTCGGCGCGCTGCACCTGGTAGGGGCGAATGCCAGCGGCATCCTCGAAGAGACTGCGTCGCTCCTCGGGGCGCAGGCTCAGGGCGGCGTCGATCAGGCCCTGCCCAATGACGGTATAGGAATCGTGACCGATGCGCGCCTGTGCCAGCAGCAGCAGGACGTCCCTGAGCCGGACTTTCTGCTTGTTAATGAGATATTCGTTCTCGCCGGAGCGGTAGCTGCGCCGCGTGACGGTGATCTCGCTATATTCCGACGGCATCCAGCCGGTGCTGTTGTCGATGGTTAGCGAGACCTCTGCCATGCCGAGGGCGGCTTTGCCATGCCCGCCGGCGAAGATAATGTCTTCGCTCTTCCTGCCCCGGAGCTGGCGCATGCTCTGCTCGCCCAGGACCCAGCGAATGGCATCGGCAATGTTGGACTTGCCGGCCCCATTCGGCCCGACGACGGCAGTGATGCCCGGACTGAATTCGAGGCAGGTGCGTGTTGCAAAGCTTTTGAAGCCGAGTAGCTCCAGACGCTTCAGATACACCGTTTGTTCCTGGTTTGTGGTCCCAAGGTTGTCCCGTATGTCGTGTCCCCGATGATACCATAGGCGCGGGCCTGCCGTCGAGAGCGCAGGCCAGGAAGCCAGACGGGCCACTGAACCAACGAGCGCAGGCAGGGCGAATCTGGTGTTGGCAATGGGACCTCTGGCGGCGCCGGCGGTGATTCTGCTCCCCAAGACGGGCGTCGATGAGATATACTTCTCTCTATAGAGCCACGTCGCGCGGGAGCCTGCCCTTGCAGAGGGGGTGCTCGATCGTCGCAGGCAAGGCGAGCAGTATGGCGGGCGGGATAGCTGCCGCCTGAGGAGAAGGAGCGTCGAGAGAGATGCTGCGCTGGCTGATCTGTCTGACTGGCCTGCTGATCGTGGGCCTGGGCCTGGTCGTGGGTTGGCGATCGCACCAGGTGACGTATCGCAGCAGTGGACGCGGGGTGATTGCTCATTATCTGTCTGACCCCCAGACTCACGAGGGGTATTTGCAGCTGGAAGGCAGTCCTACGCTCTATCTGCTCAGAGAGCAGGACTTTCTGCCGCCTATCAAGGGGACAGCCACGCTCAAAGATTTGATGCTGGTTGCATTGCTCTACCGTCCCGATGAGAGTGCGGCGATTGATGTACGCGCCCAGCTGGGGACGCACCTGGTTGGTCCGGCCTATCCCGTTGTGGCGTTGACGCTCTACGATCTCAACGGGGCCGTGATGCAGGAGTTCAAGAGCACGCTGTATCGTCAGAATCCCCAGGGTTTTTACGAAAACGACTGGCCGCTTGGCGGGGGGCTGAGCCTGTTGGGAGCGGTCCTGAGTCTGGGGGGAGGAGCAAGCCTGTGGAAGCGGCGCAGGGGGCGGAGCAAGGAGCAGGCAACGTCGGTCCACAGGCCCACACCGGAGGGGCCGCCGCTTGCCCCCTTGGCGCCGTCGCTGCGTCTGCCATCCAGGTCATGGCCGTCGGGAGGTGGTCACTCGGGCTTAAGACCACCCTCGGGACCACCGTTATCGGGGCCGCGGCCCTGAGAGCGCGCCTCGCTTGACGCAAAACCTGGCTGTCTGCTATCCTGCAGGCAGAGGCAGGGCAGGTCGACGGCTAGCCGGGGCCGCCGGATGGGTTGGGGGGAGCCTGGTCTGAAGCCTTCCAGGGCCGTGGCAGCTCGCTCTTGCAGTCGCCCTGGCGTTCTCTGTGTTCTCTGCTCTCCAGTGATTGCATTGGCTCAACCCTGGCAGGCGCCCATGTTCTTAGTCTTTCCACTACCGGTACTCACGCGGACGCTCCTGACGGCCCTGATCGCGCTCCTGACGCTGGTCGGCATCATGACGCGTCCCTTCCGCTGGAACGAGGCGCTGATTGCCCTGGCTGGGGCAGCTCTCCTACTCCTGCTGGGGCTGATCAGCCCCTTGACGGCGCTCCAGACGCTCCTGGGGGACTGGAACGTTTTCCTCTTTTTCCTGGGCATGATGGCCTTATCCGCCTTCGCCGACCAGGCTGGCCTCTTCGACTGGCTGGCGATTGGCGCGGCGCATCTGGCGCGGCGGCGGGCGCGTCTGCTGCTCCTCAACGTCTTTCTGCTCGGCAGCCTCATTTCGATGGTCCTGTCGAACGACGCGACGGCTCTCATTCTGACCCCGGTGGTCTATACGCTTGTCACGCGCCTGCGGCTGCCAGTCATCCCTTTTCTCTTCGCCTGTACCTTCATTGCCGATAGCGCTTCCTTCCTCCTGCCGGTGAGCAACCCCATCAATATTCTGGTCCTTTCCCGCTTTCAGCTCGATCTCTGGACCTTTGTGCGGCTGCTCTTGCTGCCGGCGCTGGCGGTGATTGCCGTCAACATAGGGGTCTTTTTCTGGCTCTACCGCCGAGAGGTGCGAGGGGACTTTGATCCGAAACGGTTGCCTTCCGCTAAGGAGGTCATCAAGGAGCCGGGCTATTTTCGCTACTGCTGCCTGGTATTGGGGGCGGTGGCGGTAGCCTATGTAGTGGCTTCAGCCAGCGGCATTCCTCTCTCGTGTGTTGCTCTGGCGGGGGCACTCCTCTTACTCATCGGGGCAGTGCGCTGGCATCAGTTCAGACCACGTGCCCTGGCAAGTCACATCTCCTGGTCGCTCTTTGGTTTTATCGCGGGTATGTTTGTCATTGTGCAGGCTGTCGAGGGAACCGGCCTGACGCGTTTGTTTGGCGAGCTGCTGTTGCACCTGTCGGGAGGGAGCGCCTTGGGGGCTGTCCTGGTAGGGACGCTGGGGGCTGCCCTGGGGACGAATCTGATCAATAATGTGCCAATGGCGGTGGTGCTGAGCGCCTCGCTCCAGGCGCTGCACGGACAGCTCTCGCCGACGACGCAGCTCGCCTTTGTTGTGGCGACCATCTTCGGTTGTGACCTGGGGCCGAACCTGACAACAGTTGGTTCGCTGGCGACAGTGCTCTGGCTTCTCATCTTGCGCCAACGCCAGCTTGACGTGTCGGGGCTGGACTACTTTAAGGTGGGCATCCTGGTCACGCCCCTGATGCTGCTGGTTGGGGCCGCACTGATCTGGCTTCTCCTCCTGGTTTGATCCTGTCGGGTTAGGGGCAGCGCTGGCGGCGGCAGCCAGCTGATGGCCCGCCCGCCGGAGCGCAGAAGAACGGAACGGAGGTGTCTTGCGGTGTCTGCTTTGCGTGTGCTCTGCTGCCTTGATGGCGTGAATGCCGAGGTCCTGGGCCAGGCGCTTGCCCGGCTATGGCCGCTCGCTGGTGACCGGCTGCAGGTGGGCTTGCTCTATGTCATTGATACACGCCCGCTGGGGGAACTGGAGCGAAGACGGGAGCGCTTCCTGCGTCCTCCGCATCTGCCACCAGTGCGTCAGGAGCAGCTGCGCCAGGCTGAGCGAGAGACGGCGCAGGAGATCCTGCAGGAGGCGGCCCGCTATGTGAACGGAGCGGAGCTGCTCCAGCGCGAGGGCAAAGCCGAGCAGGAGATCGTGCGCTGTGCCCAGGAGTGGGGAGCCAACCTGATCATGCTCTGTGCCCGTTCACCGCGTGATGGGCGCGGACCTGAGCAAGGGCCGGCCTCGGTCGGTCATGTGGCGCGCTTTGTCCTGGATCATGCAGGCTGTCCTGTCTTGTTGCTGCGCGGGAGGCTGCCTTCCGATCCCCCGAGTGCTTCCTGAGCGCGCTGGCGCCGACGTATTGTCTTGCGAGCGGCCTGCTCTCTTGCAGCTTTCTCAGTGCAGGGCGGTCTATTCCGGGGCTGTGTTCCATGCTGCCGGCGACGGTGGGGCAGTGGCTGAGGCTGAAACAGCCCGCGCCCGCCGGGCGTGAAAGACTCTGGCGGCCTCTTCCTGTCAGATCAGATCAGTAGCAGCCAGGCGAGTGAGCTGTTCCCTCACTCCCCCGACGGTACCAGGGAGTCAGGAGGGCAGAGCCAGCCGGCAGAGGGCCGGGCTGGCTTGCACAGTGACCTCTACCGGAGGACGTGGCTCTAGAAGGATTGCCGCAGCGTGATATAATCGTAAAGCGTTCGGAAATTTCGGTCTCTACCGAAATAGGGCGCACCATTCCGGGCGAGAAGAGCCAGCACAGATGGCACCACTCCAGCATAGGCCCCCCAGGGAGTGGCAGGCGATCCGCGCAGCGATAGGCTCTTGCGCCAAGCAGTGATTTGTGAGATGAGCCTATGTCACACAAGCGTGAGGAGCAGCTGCCGGAGGAGAGAGCCGGGGCAAAAACAATTCTGATTGTGGAAGATGACGATGGCATCGGCGCCTTCCTGGTCCAGGCGATTTCTCAAGAGACCTCACACCGCGTGCTGCTGGTCCATGATGCTTTCCAGGCGCTCAAGGCGGTGCGCTCGATCAGGCCCGGGCTGCTGATTCTCGATTATCAGCTGCCGGGGATGAACGGCATTGAATTGTTCGACCAGCTGCAGACGATGGAGGATCTGGCGGCGATTCCGACGATTCTGGTGAGTGCGCGTCTGCCAGAGCAGGAGATCCGCCAACGACGGATCGTGGGACTGAGCAAGCCCTTAGAGCTAGATGAGCTGCTGGAGACGATCGAGCGGCTGCTCGGAGGGGAGGCCTCGTCGCGCTAAGCGCACCTTGGAAGTCCCCTCAGCGTTTGTCTGGCAAGGCGCCGATGGCCTCAGTTGCAGCAAGGTGCAGGTGAACAAAGCCGCTGCCGCAGCGAAGCAGCCGCTCGGTTGCTGGCAGTGGAACGGACGGAGGGGCAAACGGGCGCCCTTCGTGGGGGTCCCACCAGTGCAGGGCGTTGTCCACCAGCAGCACTTCGTCCTGGCCCAAGACTGGCAGTGGGCCAGCCCAGGCAGCTACTCCTCGGATAAAGTTATAGACATGGCGAGCCTTCCACTCCAGGGCCGGCACCTGTAGATCCTCTGGTGACGGGGTGGGTCGATAGCTGCCACGCCGGTCGTCCTGGGGATAGTACTCAGCCGTTCCCTGGGCGATGGCCTGCACGGCGCGCACCAGGAGTTGGGCCCCGCGTTCGGCGCAACGCCGTTCCAACTCGGCGTAGGTGATCCCATCGGGCACGCTGATGCGCTCCTGGGCCACGATGGGGCCAGTATCCAGACGTTCCTCGACCAGGTGCACACTGACCCCCGTTTCACTGAGTCCTTCGCGAAAGACCCAGAACAGCGGTTCTGGCCCGCGCAGAGCTGGCAGGAGCGATGGATGCAAATTGATAGCGCCCAGGCGTGGCAGGGTCAGGAGAGAGGCAGGGAGACGGCGCGGGAAGCAGGCAATGCAGAGCAGATCGGGCTGGTAGGCGGCCAGCGTAGCCCGGGTCTCGTCGGCTGACAAGCGGGCGACCTCCCAGACGGGCAGACCGGCCCCCAGAGCCAGGGCAACCGGTGAAGCTGCCAGCGCACTGTTAACGACGGGCAGCAACGGACGGACACCGTGCTGCTGGGAAGGGGCCAGCAGGCGGCGTAGAGGAGGGCGAGATGGGATTTGGACCCGCCCCGAAGGCGTCGGCGGAGTGGGGGGAGCAGGTACCACCAGGGCACAGACGGGGATACCGGCCTGTAGCAGGGCCTGGAGCGGCAGCGCCGAGAAGATCCCCTCCATGCCAAAGAAGAGCACTCGTGGCCCTCCAGGGCGAGATACGGAAGGATCAGGCTTATTTGACATTGTTCTCAGCATTGGATACCATGTAGCCAAACAGCATTTTCAGGGAAAGCGTGGGGTATCTACCATGCCACGAATGGTCAACTGTGTCAAGTTGGGTCGTCAGCTCCCTGGGCTGGAGAAACCGCCGATGCCGGGCGAGCTGGGCCAGCGTATCTATGAACAGGTCTCCGAGCAAGCCTGGCGCCTGTGGGAGACCCAGCGCACGTTGCTGATCAATCACTACGGTCTCAACCTGGCTGATCCCGAGGCACGCAAGTTCCTGCGTGAGCAGATGGAAGAGTTTTTCTTCGGGAGCCAGGAAGAGCAGAGGCCCGAGGGCTGGATTCCCGAGGACGCCGGGGTTGGCGTGGGACCAGGCCGAAAGGGCGGCGGGCCGGCGCGCAAGAAATGAAGGCTCCTGGTACCATTCTCTTGCTCTCTTGCTACGAGCTGGGTCATCAGCCGCTGGCTCTGGCCTCACTTCAGGCCCGCTTGCGAGAGGCCGGCTATCAGCCCCGAGTGATCGATAGCGCTGTCGAGCCGCTCAGTGAGGAGGAGATCCGCGCCGCCCGTCTGGTAGCGATCTCTGTTCCCATGCATACGGCGCTGCGCCTGGGGGAGGCTCTGGCACGCCGCATTCGCGCCAGTAATCCCCGGGCCTATCTCTGCTTCTATGGTCTCTACGCGCTTCTGAACGCGGACTACTTGCTGCGCGAGGTGGCCGATGCAGTGCTGGGAGGCGAGTATGAGGAGCCGCTGCTGGCGCTGGTGAGGGCCTTGGAGCGGGGAGAGGAGCAGCCAGGCGTACCAGGGGTGCGCACACGCGAGCAGGTGGCGGGAGCCTGGCTGCAGCGCCCGGCTTTCGTGGTGCCGCAGAGGCACGGCTTGCCAGAGCTGCAGCGCTATGCCCGCCTGGAGTGGAACGGCCAGTACCGGCTGGCTGGCTATACCGAGACGACGCGCGGCTGTAAGCATACCTGTCTGCATTGCCCCATCACTCCCGTCTACCGGGGGCGTTTCTTTGCCGTGCCCCAGGAAGTTGTTCTGGCAGACATTCGAGCCCAGGTGGAGCAGGGGGCCGAGCACATCACCTTTGGGGACCCAGATTTCTTCAACGGCCCGACCCACGCCCTGCGCATTGCTCGGGCGCTGCACCGCGAGTTCCCAACGGTGACCTTCGACGCCACGATTAAGATCGAGCATCTGCTCAAGCATCGTCACCTGCTGCCAGAGCTGCGCGAGCTAGGCTGCCTCTTCGTGGTCTCGGCGGTCGAGTCGCTCAACGACGAGGTGCTACGTCATCTGCACAAGGGGCACAGCGCCGCGGATGCCGTGGCGGCCTTTGGCCTCATGGAGGAAGTAGGACTGACCCTGCGCCCGTCACTCCTGCCTTTCTCGCCCTGGGAGACCCTGGAAAGCTATCTGGCGCTGCTTGATTTCTTCGAGGAGCGCCACCTGATAGAACAAGTGGACCCGGTCCACTTCTCTATCCGGCTCCTCATTCCCCCCGGGTCGGCGCTGCTGGAGAGCGAAGGCAGGCCAGCCTGGCTTGGAGAGCTGGATGAGGCTGCCTACAGCTATCGCTGGCAGCACCCTGATCCACGCATGGATCGTCTACAAGAGCGAGTGGCCGCGCTTGCCGAAGAGGCGGCTCAGCAGGGAGAGCATCCGGTGGAGACCTTCTTCCGTATCAAAGAAGAGGCTCTGGCTGTCTGCGGACGGTCCTTCGACCGGGAGGCGGCACTGAGGAGCTATGGCGAACCCAGGCGTCCACCTCGCCTCACCGAAAGCTGGTTTTGCTGCGCAGAGCCGACCCGTGGCCAGTTCGGCTCATGTAGCGGTCCAGCCGGCCAGCAGCAGCGCGCCGCGACGGCTTCCTCCAGCTGCTGTGGTGTGGGGGGCTGAACGCTGCGCTCCAAAGCGGTCAGGCGAAGAGAGCGTGGGCCAGGGAAGGGTCATGAGCGCAGTGGCAGCCTGGAGAGGGCCGCAGCGGAGCGCGCCCGTCTCGGCCCAGACCAGACCAGACCAGACCAGACCAGACGGGGGCTAGCCCCGGCGGGCGCGCTCAGAGGGCGTCGATGGCGCAGGTGGCGTCAGGACGGCATTGAGCACGGGCAGCTCGCGACGAATGTCGAAGCGCAGGCAGCGATGGGCGGAGCGCAGGGCCTCCTCGACTGCCGCGGGGGACTCTCCCCGAGCGAAGATGAAGCCGAGGTAGCTGGCGCCCTCCGGTAGCGGTACCAGTGGATTGTTCAGAGGTGCGGTGATCTCAACACCTGTAATGAGAGGAACCTGTTTGGCCTCCTCGACTCCCTGCACGCCCTTAAGAATGCCTGCCTGGGGAATAGGGATCATCATGACTCCGGCGGCCTCCGGGCGGCGCTCCAGCGAGGGCAGCTCTCTACCCAGAGCGTGCCGCAAGATCAGCTCCTCCAGGCACATTCCCGCCCCGAACTCCAGAATCGTCGAGCACAGTCCCCCAATCGAACGCCCGGCGATCTCCAGCATCCACGGCCCCTGCTCATTGACACGCAGCTCGGCATGGGCCGGACCTTCGCGCAGACCGATCGAGGCCGCAGCTCGCTCGACGCAGGAGCGGATAGCTTCCTGGACAGCGGAGGGCAGACGCGAGGGAGTGACGTAGATGGTTTCTTCGAAGAACGGCCCGTCGAGTGGGTCGGGCTTGTCGAACAGGGCCAGGACTTGCAGGTGCCCAGCGGTCAGCAGTCCCTCCAGGGCGACCTCGAAGCCCGGAATGAAGTCCTCGACCAGGAAGCCTGTGGACCCTTCATCAAAGCCCTCGGCGAGGACGATGCGCTTCAGGCGGTGAAAAGCAACCACAAACTCCTCGGGGGTATTGGCGCGAATGACGCCGCGGCTGCCCGAGAGGCGCAGCGGTTTGAGTACGCACGGGTAGCTGACGGCATGCGCGATGGCCTCGGGAGCGGCGGTCAGCGGGAAATGCCGGAAAACCGGGCAGGGAACGCCGCCAGCGGCCATACGCTGGCGCATCAGGTACTTATCGCGCGCCGCCTCGGCGGCAGATGGAGCGTTGCAAGGCAGACCGAGAGCCGCGCTGGCCAGAGCCGCCAGCTCAACGGCGCTATCATCGACCGAGAGCACTGCCTGCAGCGGGCGCTCGCGGGCAAAGGAGACGATGCGCTGCACAGCCTCCTCCGGCGCTTTAAAGTCCAGGGCCAGGACCTCCGGCGAGCGGCTGGCGGCCAGGCCCGGCGGCGTGTCCAGTCCGACAACTATCTCCAGCCCCAGACGACGAGCGGCGCTGACGAATGCTCCTCCCCGGTAAGTAGCGGGCGTCATCAAGAGGAGGACCCGCTGGCGCTCTTCAGTCAGTGGCTGCGAGGATGGCGATGACGGTCGCTGTGGTTGCTGACTTTTCATAGCACACCTTGTCTATCTCTCACACACAGAGCAGACTGCTCGTGTAAAAAGCAGAGACGGCTTATCCGCTCTCAATCCGCCCGATGAGGCCTCTGGTCGTACCAGGGCAGGCAAGCGCAGATGGGTATTCCCTGACCGTCTGCAAGATATGGACGGGAC
>NZ_JADGIA010000088.1 GCF_019683635.1 Thermogemmatispora sp.
GACCAGGAAGCCAGCGAAGCGAAGCCGAAGCCAAGCCAAGAGAGGAAGTAGAGGAACGATCATGGCGACCATTATCCCTGAGCGCCGCCCCTCGTGGTTGCGTGTGCGCCCGCCCGAGGGGGAGGGCTATGAAGAGATCAAGCGGCTCATGCGCAGCAAAGCGCTGCACACAGTCTGCGAGGAGGCGCGCTGTCCCAACATCCGTGAATGCTGGGGACATGGCACGGCCACCTTTATGATCCTGGGGCGCATCTGCACCCGCAGCTGTGGCTTCTGTGCCGTTGAGACGGGGCGTCCCCTGGGAGTAGACTGGGAAGAGCCGAAGCGTGTAGCGGAGGCTGTGCGACAGATGGGACTGCGCTATGCCGTAGTGACCTCGGTGAATCGCGACGAGCTGAAAGACGGAGGGGCCTCCATCTTTGCCGCTACCATTCGCTGGATTCGGCGTCTCAATCCCGGCTGCAAGGTGGAAGTGCTCACACCCGATTTCAAGGGAGATTATGACGCGCTCAAGGTGGTGATGGACGCCAAACCCGATGTCTTCAACCACAATGTGGAGACGGTTCCGCGCCTCTACCGTCGTGTGCGGCCCCAGGCGGTTTATCAGCGCTCGCTGCAGGTGCTCAAATGGGCTAAGGAGCTCAATCCAACGGCTCCAACTAAGTCCGGCTTCATGCTTGGCCTGGGCGAAACCTGGGACGAGGTGCTGGAGGTTATGCGCGATTTACGCGCTCATGACGTGGATATCCTCACCATTGGCCAGTACCTGCGTCCCTCGTTCCAGCATCTGCCGATCCAGCGCTATGTGCCGCTGGAAGAGTTTGCTACGCTCAAAGAGGAAGGGAAAAAGATGGGCTTCCGTCATGTGGAGTCCGGCCCCTTTGTGCGCAGCTCGTACCACGCTCATGAACAGGCTGAGGAGGCTCTAGGGTGAGCGTGCCGGTGGGGAGCTGGGGGGGCTGGCTCAGGCCCAGAGACGATGCTCGTAGAGGCTGCGAGCGCCCCGGGGTGCCCGCTAGACTTCGAACGAGGAGGGGAAGCTGCTCATGAAAGCACGGCTCAACGGTGTCCAAATTGCCTACGACGATCATGGGGCAGGTCTGCCTGTGCTCTTTCTGCATGCTTTCCCACTGAATCGCCGCATGTGGCAGAGCGAGATGGAGGGACTCCTGCGGGAAGGCCGCTATCGCCTGGTCGCTCTTGATTGGCGCGGCTTCGGCGAGAGCGAGATTGATCGTGAGATTCTGACGATGGAGACGCTGGCTGACGATGTGGCGGCACTGATGGACTGGCTGGGTATGGATGGGGCTGTCCTCTGTGGCCTGTCGATGGGGGGCTATGTGGCCTTTGCCTTTCTGCGCAAGTATCCGCAGCGTGTCCGCGGTCTGATTCTGGCCGACACGCGACCGGAGCCTGACAGTGAGGAGGGGAAGGCCAATCGCGAGCAGTTGGCGCGTCTGGCCGAAACCCAGGGAGTTGAAGCGGTGGCCGATCTGCAGATCCCGCGCCTCCTCTCTGAGGAGACGCGCCGTCAGCGGCCCGAGGTCGAGGCCCAGGTGCGTCGCCTGATCGCGGCGGCAACACCGCGGGGCATTGCCGCTGCCTCGCGCGGCATGGCTCAGCGGGCCGATGCGCGCGAGCTATTGCCTGCTATTCGTTGCCCGGTGCTGGTTATTGTGGGCGAGCTGGATCAGCTTTCGCCGCCTTCGCTGGCCCAGGAATACGCGGCACGCATCCCACAGGCCCAGCTGCAGGTGATTCCGCAGGCCGCGCATCTCTCCAATTTGGAGCAGCCGCAGGCTTTCCTTGATACCATTAGCGCTTTCCTGCACTCCTCAATCCCGGCTCTGTAAGCGGGACTGGACGGCTGCCCCTGTTATATGGTGGCGGAGCTGAGACGCAGCGGAGCCAGCTCGGCGGGCTTGTGGTGTATGGAGGCAGTCTAAAGAGTCTCCACAGGTGGCCGCTGGCTGGCTGGCTCGCTCGCTCGCTAGTGATCTGTGGTGGACGCTAGCCAGCGCAGTGGTTAGCAGAGGTGGCTTGTTGCAGTGTTGTTGTGCTCTATGGTAAGGGGAAAACAAGAAGAAGCAATGGATGATGATTGTGATCGGGGTGAGGGACATCACCCGATAGTGCTGGTTGTGGATGATAATCCGGCTATTCGCGACATGGTAGCCTGGGCGCTGGAGCTGGATGGCTATGAGCCAGCGGAGGCTGCTGAAGGTCAGGAGGCGCTGGCCTGGGTTGATAACGCAGTGCGTGAGGGGCGCTATCCTTCTGTGATTCTGCTCGACCTGGCCATGCCGGGTATGGATGGCGAGACCTTCTTGCAGCGCCTGCGCTCCCAGTGGGAATCGACTTATCCTTTCCCTCGGATTGTGGTCATCACCGCTGGCACTGGCTTGACCACTGCTGCCGCTTTAGATGTGCAACAGGTCATTGTCAAGCCTTTTCACGTGCGTGACCTGCTCGATATCATCCGTCGTCTAACCGTCTGAGGGGCAACAACAGTCAGCGCAGCGGGCTGTCCTCCTTTCGGCGGAAGGACGGCAAAAGAGTGAAAGATCTCATGTCCTCCCCGCCCGGTGGCAGGAGCCTGAGTCAGGCTCTGGCCACCGCCGGTTAGGCTTCGTCTGAGCCTGATGACCAACAGGCACAATGTCCTCCTCTAGTGGTGGGCAGATTCCTGTCCCAGCCTGTGAGCACTGTTCCCCTCTCACCGTCCTTTTTCTTTGTCATTCCATTGATGAGGGCGACAGCCTGTCCTCTCGCTGCTCGGTAGCACTGGATTGGAGCAGGAGACGATAGGGCAGCGAGAGACGCTGGATGAGAAGAGCGACAGGAGGAGAATTTGAGCGTCCAGCTGCTGGCAGACCGAGGCCAGGGTTGCTGCGGCTGGTGAGGCGATCAACCAGCCAGGTTAGGAGGAGCGGGAGAAGCCAGGCGCAAGGGCCGCGCAGATAAGCCAGCTTGAAGCCAGGCAGGAAGGGCATAAAGGCCCCATGCAAAGCCCAGGCATAGGAGCCGTAGAGCATCAGCATCGTCAGGCTGAGCAGGCGAAAAGGCAGGGGCCGCCGCAAAGCGGCCACCCCACGCCAGCGCACGAGCGTCAGTGGCCAGCGCCTACTCGCGCCGCTCGCTTCCAGCAGGGCATAGAGACCGAAAAATGTAACCAGGTACCAGGGCCAGAACCAGGGGGTGCCGATGGCACAGTAGAGCAACCAGACCAACGCCAGCCACTGAATCAAGCCGCCAGGGGTTCTGATGCGCCAGGAGTGGCGTAGCGCTCGCCAGCAGAGCCAGAAATAGCAGAGAGCGAAGAGGCCCATGCTCAGCGTATGGGTAAGGCGCTCGCCAGGCGAGCCGATAATTGGGATTGTCACCTCGAAATGCGAGACAATTGCCGCATTATAGAATTGGCCAAGAAATTCAGCGATTGTATTGATATTGCGTGACGCTGAAGGATTGACGCTTAAGACGTCTAGAACGGCGCCGCCATCCCAGAAAGGGGCATAGAGCAGCACGATACAGCCGATGTAGAGTCCCAGGCAGAAGCCAATCTGGCGCAGCGGTACTCCTCGGCCCCAGAGCAGCAGCAGCAGCCCTGGAAAGAGCAGGACCGTGTTGATCTTCAGGCAGGCTGCCAGGGCGAAGAGGATGGTAACCAGAGAGTAGAGGAGCAGAACCGGCTTTCCACGCACAAGGAGCCAGAGGGCGAGCAAGATTAAGAAGAGTAGGGTGCTATCATTGTGGGCGTTGACTGCCGCCTCGAAGAGCAGGAGCGGATTCCAGGCGAAAGCCAGTGTCGCCAGAACACGCCGGCGCTGCCCAGGCTGATCCTCAGCGCGTGCCGGCTGCAAGTAGTCGCTAATGGACCAGATCAGGAGGGCCGAACCCAGGTGCGTGGCCAGGCCAAGCAGGCGCAGCAATAACAAAGGAAGAAGCAGATTGTTGGCTCCAGCTAGCGGCAGCGCCAGCCATTGCAAGAAGCAGGTGATGGCGGCCCAGGTTGGTCCATAGGCTGAAGGTTGATCGATCCAGTAGAGATAAGGATAAGTTGCGTCATATTGAATTTTAGTGGGAAGTGTGGTAAGAGGGTTAAGGTGATAAATAACCCCCATCCGTGCATAGATCAAGTAGGAGAAAAGATCTGGAGAGGTAACAACGGGAATAAGCGCGTAGAGCAGGCCCAGAGCTACCGTTGAGAGCATGACATAACGACGGGAGATAAGGGCAGGTAGCCTGGCCAGAGCGTAGAGGTAGAGGAAGAAGAGGGCTGTCAGGACTGTCAGGAACATGATGATCTCAAGCCAGGCCAACGGCGGCGAAGGGATCGCCGGGTCGGTGGGCACTGGCTGCAGTGGAATGATGCCCCAGTTAGGGAAGAGTGCCTGGGTTGGCAAGAGCGACCAGGTGCCGGCCCGTGAGAGCAGCACATCGTTGAACCAGAGGCCGCTTAAAGGGAGCACGGCATCCAGGAGCACGATGCCCAGGATCATCCCCCCAAAAACAGCCAGAGGGAGAAACCGCTGGCTTCTGTGCGGTCTCTCTGGCGACTGTGAAAGGGCTTCTTCCTTGAACTCCTGTTGAGCGATGACATCTGCTTCCGCCGTTTTTTGCTCAAGTGGCAATTCTACATTTCTCATCCCTATGCTTGCTACCCATCTATCACAGCTGATGCTGATATAGCACTGGCAGGTGGCAGCTTGCCTGCACAAAGGAAGGCCCCGCGAGCAGGGCCTTCCTGGACAGCGAGAGGCACAGCTTCCAACTTTCTTGAACGATTGATAGTTTTGCGCGGTGACGGACCGGCCCAGATTCCTGTCGAGAGCCGTCTTCAGCAAACATATAGCTCTTCTTGAGGACATCTTGAGCTTTCTCTGCTAGCATGACAGACATAGCTTAGAAAACATCCTGCCTGTTTTTGCAGAGTACGCACGGAGCGACCTGGCTTATGGAAGAAGCAGCAAGCTATGAAGAACCGCGCTGGCCTCCTTCTGCCGAACAGAGAGAGCCACAGCCGATGACGCCTTCCTCGAACGCAGAACCCGTCTCGGGACGGCTGCCCCGGCGCCGTCTCCTTGGGCTGGCGGGGATTGGTCTGGGTGCAGCGGGGCTAGTGGCTGGAGGCGTCGCCCTGGAACAGTTCTGGCAGCATAGCCACTCGACCGCTGCCCAGGCTGACCAGCAGCTCATCGGTCACTTGCTGAGGCGTGCAGGTTTTGGTGCTGGACCCGAGGAGCTAGCGCTCTATCGCAATCTTGGCTTCGCCGCTGCAGTCGATCGTTTGCTGCACTATCAGCAAGTGCCCGACGATGAGATGGAGCAGCGTCTGGCGGCTCTCAAACTCAATCTCGATCACCCGCAGGATCAGCAGCGCTGGTGGCTTCTACGCATGGCCTGGACGCAGCGTCCGCTGCTGGAAAAAATGACCCTCTTCTGGCATGGGGTGCTGACCAGCAGCTTCCGCAAAGTTGGTGGTCCGCGCTTCTATCGGCGCATGATCATCCAAAACCAATTTTTACGCGAACATGCCTTCGATACCTTTGATAGCATTCTGCTGGGGATCACCAGTGATCCTGCTATGCTCTTCTATCTCGATCTCACCAAGAGCACGCGCAACACTCCCAATGAGAACTATGCCCGCGAGCTGATGGAGCTGTTCACCATCGGGTTAGGCCACTACACCCAACAAGATGTCACCGAAGGAGCGGCAGCCCTTAGCGGCTGGCATGTTCGGGGCTTCTCCTCGTATTACAATCCTGCCACTCACAGCGACCGTATCAAACATTTTCTGGGGCACAGCGGTAACCTCGACTATCGAGACGTCATCTCGATCCTGGCCAGCCATCCCGCTGCCCCCTGGTTTCTTGCGCGCAAGCTCTTTAGCTTCTTTGTCTACGAAAACCCGAGTCAGGAGGATCTCCAGCCGCTCGTCACTGCTTATCAGCAGAGCAACCATAATATTGGGGCGGTCATGCGTGCCCTCCTGCTTTCGCCGCAGTTCGCCTCGGAGAAGGCCTATCGCAGCCGACTCAAGTCGCCGGTTGAATTTGCTGTTGGCGCCTATCGGGCCTTGGGTCTCCAGGACGATGGCAGTCTCCTGCCGCAGTTCACCACGCTCATGGGCCAGACCCTCTTTGATCCCCCCAACGTTGGCGGCTGGCCTGGCGACAAGGTCAGCGCTTTCTGGCTCAATAGTGGTACATGGATGACGCGTCTCAATTACGTTGATCTCCTCCTGCGACGTGGCCTGGGGCGTGGTGTTGCTCATCCACTCAATCTGCAATCTCTGATCGAGAAAAACCGTATCGCCTCGCCCGAAGCTTTTGTCGACTACTTTGCCGCCTTCCTGCTTGACGGTCAGCTAGCCGGCGATCGACGGGACCTGCTTGTCAGCTATCTCACTGCGCCAGCTAGAGGACGGCAGGAGAGCGTAACCTTTGCCAATGGTAAGTCCTACCCGCTCAGCCGTGTGCGGGGCGCGCTCTATCTGCTCCTGGCCTCGCCAGAGTATCAGCTTAACTAGTCAAACAGAGATTGGAGAAAGCAGATGCCCAACAGAGCTGCGGTTATGGCCTGCTGGGGAGCCTGCTTGAAACGGGAGGAAAAACAATGGCCCTTTCTCGTCGTGCACTGATCAAAGATGGTATGCTCGTCGTGAGCGCCGGCATGGTCATGCCCTCTGTCTTCAGTCGTGCTCTGCTCTCGGCGCGTGCGCAGGCCCGCGAAGGGGTGCGCTTGGCCCAGGCAGCTAGCGAGCGCACCCTGATCGTCGTTCAACTGGCCGGCGGCAACGATGGCCTCAACACCGTCATTCCCTATACAGACACTCACTATTACCAGATGCGTCCCACGCTGGCCATCAAGGAGGCTCAGGTACTCCCGCTTGATCAGCGACTGGGCCTGCATCCTGAAATGGCGGGTTTCAAAAAGCTCTGGGACGCCGGCCACCTGGCCGTCGTCGAGGGAGTTGGCTATCCCAATCAAAGCCTCTCGCACTTCCAAGCGATGGACATCTGGCAGACCCTTGATCTCAGCGGCAACGGACGCGAGGGCTGGCTGGGTAAGCTCGTGGCTGGGCTTGTCGACCAGGAAGGTCACCCCTTTAAAGCGCTAGAGATCGGCAGCCAGACCGCACTTGCTCTCTCCTCACTCACCACCCAGGTTCCCACGCTCTCCAGCCTCAACTCCTATCGCCTCAGTGCCGACCCAGCCGATCACGATGGCGGAGCCTCGCGCCTGCAGGCTCTGCTCAAGCTCTACAATTCCTATCCACGTACCGCGCCTTATGCCGCGCTTCTAGAGGCTACTGCCCTCGACGCCCAACAGAGTGCACAACGCCTGCATCAAGTGGCCAACAGCTACAAGCCTGCCGTGACCTATCCCCAGGGTCCATTTGCCGAGGGACTCAAGATTCTGGCGGAAGTCATCGTGAACGATCTGGGCCTGCGTGTTGGCTACATTACCTTGGGCGGCTTTGATACCCATGCCAACCAGGACGAGACCCATGCTCAACTTGTCAAAACGCTTGCCGATGGCCTCTATGCCTTCTACACAGATCTCGCTTTGCACGGCAAGGCTGATCAGGTAGTGGTCATGACCTGGTCTGAGTTTGGGCGACGTGTCGAGGAAAATGGCAGCCTGGGCACCGATCATGGAACAGCGGCACCAATGTTCATTGTTGGCAGCGCTGTCAATCGCGGCATTTTTGGAGAGCCACCGTCTCTGACCAATCTTGACGATAATGGGAATCTAAAATACACAGTTGACTTCCGCTCGGTCTATGCTACTCTCTTAGAGCGCTGGATGGGGGCCTCGGCGCGCGATGTGCTGGGAGGCTCCTTTGGCACCCAGAATTTCCTCGCGGCTTCCTGACTCATCAGATGGTGTTCTGTTTGCGGCTCGCCTGCTTTTCCGATTGGTGAGCAGCCGCTCCTCTCATAGAAGCCTTCTGCCACTCCTGGCATCCTGGCGGCTCGTCAGGTGACCAGGAGTGGGGGAGTGGCGCCATCTTGCCGCTCTCTAGCTGCATCGTGGCCATCTGACCTGCCTGCCGGATCTTTGCTATAATATGAACCGGTTGATCTAACTCTCGCAGTCAGGAGTACCATCGTCAAGATGTCTGATGATTTCAAGGAAGAGGGGTATCCACAGCGGCGTGAGCTGTGGATCACACTGGGCATTGTGGTGCTTGTGATGCTGATCGTCCTGGTTGGTCTCATGGCCTACAGCCACTTACCGCGGGCTGGTGGCAATGGCAATGATGCGCTAACGGCGCTGACCCCCACAGCGGCACAGAACAATCCGGTGGCTTCCATCGAGTTGAATCGGTCCTTCTCCTTTAGCGGAGTGAACCTGACCGTGACCCGGGTTGGCGAGGCAGGCAGCTACTCTGATGATCAAAAGCACCAGAGCAACTATGTGATCCGGGTCTATCTGGACGTTCAGAATCCCGGCGAATCGCCAGTAGGGATCGACTACCAGGCCCTGGCCCGCCTGGTGCTTCCCAATGGCACCCAGATAGCCCCCCAGCTGATTTCCATTCCCCCTGTGATCCTGCCGGGTCAGAAGCAAACGGGCTACCTTGACTTCCCTGTCAATCAGCAACTCGATCTCTCCACGCTTTCACTGCATCTCGGCAAGAAAGCGCAGGTGCTCTTCTCCTGATGCATTTCTCAGACGAATACCAAGACCAGGAACAGGAGCAAGAGGAGCGAGGCAGCGACGAGCTACTTGCCTCAGATGAGCTACGTCTGCCAGAGGGAGCCAGCTTCCTTGTGCGACTGCACGCAGTCAGAGCCTGGCTGGCGCGTCGGCAAGAGGAGGCAAAGCTGGCCGCGGGCGAGGCGGCTCTGCGCCTGCAAGAGCTGGCTCTGGCCCAGGAAGGAGAGTCGCGTCTGCGTCGGCGCCAGCTAGAGCAGCAAGCGCAGCGGCAGCATCAGGCCCGCCAGGACCTGGAGGATGCCAACTCTCGGCTCCGGGCCTACGCTGAAGCAGCGACTCTCTTAGAAGAAACAGTTGACCATATTAGCGGCCAGCGTGTGCTGGTCGAGTATTATCTGGCCCTTAGCGAGCTACTAGAGTGCGAAGTGAGCCGCGCCAGGTCCCTTCAGGAGAGGGAGAGTCTGCTCGCTCGCTCGCCTCGGCTCCAGGTTTTGCAAGACGTGCTACAGCGTGTCGAGCAGGTCAGCCTGCCAACAGAAGGCGACTGAAAAGGAAGGGGTCTGGCCTGGGCCAGGCGGATAACCGGCGAAGAGGGTGGGGCCTGGGCATAGTGACCCATAAGGTGCTTGCTGGCAGACAACCCTGACAGGGCCAAGAGAGACGGGCCTCCATCTCCCTCATGAGAGGGTGCAAGGATGCTCGTCTCTCTTCGTTGGTTCCAAAGCTCCAAGCGAGCCTTTGTCTTCTTCTGTTGGATCTAATCCGGGCCAGCGTTGTCAGCCTGCGCGTGCCGGGCGGGTAGCGGACGAGAGAGCAAGCCAGGTACCGCCAACAGAAACAGAACTCAGGCCAGTTCCTCCATCAGCGGCTCTTTGGGCAGAGCGGCCAGCCCTTCTTCCTCGTAATCGCTGGGCTGTGTATTGTCCTTCCCCGAAGGGACGCCCAGAGCGCGGAAGACCGGCGTCAAGATCAGCGTCAACACCAGATTGACCAGCAGCGAATAGACCGCGATGTAGGCAGCGATCTTCACGTTGCCGAGAGAGATCGTAAAGACCGAGGAGGCGAAGTTATTGGCCACTGCCATCCAGGTGCCGGTCACCATACCGCCGACCCAGCCGATGATCATCGCCCAGCGGTGCATCCAATTAGTATAGAGACCCAGGAAGACCGGAGGCAGCGTCTGAATGATCCAGACACCACCCAGGAGCTGGAAGTTGATGATATCGGTGGCTGGCACCAGCAGGATAAAGAGCAGGGCGCCGAACTTCACCACCAGCGAGACTACCTTCGCCACCGTCGACTCCTCGCGGTCCGAGCAATTCGGGCGGAAGTACTCCTTATAGATATTGCGCGTAAAGAGGTTGGCCGCGGCGATCGACATCACTGCGGCGGGGACCAAAGCGCCGATCGAGATAGCGGCGAAAGCGAAGCCCGCAAACCAATCGGGGAAAGCCCAGCTCATGAGCGAAGGCACGGCCCCGTTGGCCTTATAGCTGTGGAAAGCAGGCTGGCTCGTGACCCCCGTGCCGGCGGCGATGGCCATATAGCCGAGCAGAGCCAGCAAGCCCAGCATCAGCGAATAGAGGGGCAGCAGCGCCGCATTGCGCTTCACTACCTGGCGGCTGCTGCTGCTGAGCACGCCTGTCATCGCGTGAGGATAGAGGAAGAGAGCCAGGGCCGAGCCGAGAGCCAGAGTCGCATAAGCCATCTGGGCCTGGGGTGTGGTCAGCAGATCGCGGAAGGTCGTGCCCTGAGCAATGGCGTTCAGATGCTTCGTATGGGCCGCAGCAAAGATATTGCCGAAGCCGCCCAGCTTGATCGGAATCACGATGATCGCCGCAATCATCACTGTAAAGATCATCAGATCTTTGACCAGAGCGATCATCGCAGGCGCGCGCAAGCCGCTGGTATAGGTGTAGGCGGCCAGAATGAGGAAAGCGATAATCAGAGCTGCCTCAACCGGGACACCCATCTGAGCGATCGACACCTCGATACCGAACATCTGGAGGGCGATGTAGGGCATCGTTGCCAGGATGCCGGTGAAGGCGACCACCAGAGCGAGGGTGCTGCTCCCGAAACGGTCGCGGACAAAGTCCGAAGCAGTGATGTAACCGTGCTTCCTGGCAACGCTCCAGAAGCGCGGCATCAGCAAATAGACCAGGGGGTAAGCTACAATCGTGTAGGGAACAGCAAAGAAGCCGGTTGCCCCGCTGTTGAACATCAGGCCGGGCACAGCAACGAAGGTGTAGGCTGTGTAGAGGTCGCCGCCCAGCAGGAACCAGGTGATCACGGTGCCAAAGCGTCGACCAGCTAGCCCCCACTCATTCAGCAGGCTTAGATCACCGCGGCGCCAGCGAGCGGCGACGAAGCCCAGCACGGTGACAAGAATGAAAAATACGATGAAGACGCTTAAAGCAACGACATTGACCATTGCAGTCTTTCCTTTCTCGGCAGGCATTGCATCACGGTGCAATGCGGCAATCCGTTGCGCAGATGCTCGAACAACGCTGTTCTCAGGGCCGCTTGCTTTGCTGGCTCAAGCTTTCAACCAGTAAACAAGGGCTGTGACCAGCGCGCCGAGAATGGTCCAGAGCAGCTGGTACCAGTAGAAAAATGGGATGCCGATGAACTCCGGCTGATAGGAGTTGTAGAGAAAGGGCAGCAGGGTAGCAATAAAGGGGATGAGAAGCAGGAGAAGAGGCCAGCGTCTCTTCTCGGTACGGGTAACCATAAGCTGTCACTCCTTTGAAACAGGTGGTACGATCCCCGCGGCACGTTGGGAGACGGTTGGATGGGAAAACCTGGCACGGTCGGCACGGCCCGGCATTGTACGATAGCAAGAGCCAGCGCACAGGCATGAGGCAATGGATGAAATAACCCCACTCGCCGGCTGGCTCGCTTGCTCACTCACTGGTGGCCCTGCCGAAACCATCCCCGCGTGCACCCTTGCACGCAGCAGGCCCGATTAGGCTGAATTGGCGTGTCTCTCAGCCTGTACTGTTGCTGGACCCGGCAACCGACACGCGCAGTGCTGACTGGTATGCTATAATCGTACGCAATAAAGGTCGAAAAGTCAACCCGCCCTTGAAACTAGTCATTCGGACATCCGTGTCTTATGTCCTTCCCTCACTTCTCTCCCAGCCAAAGCAGACTGGTATGATTGGTGCAACAGGGAGAATTCTCCGCCAGTGCAGAAGTATAATGATATAAAGGTAGCATTACTAGATGGTATACCGATCTGTTAAGCTCTTCCTGGATATCCGTCATATATAATAAAAAGGATATAAAAGAAGAAAGGTAGACAGTCAGCTCATGAACGAAGCGCAGACGAAAGAGAGCGCGTGGGATGTGGAGGAACGGGAGCTGCGGGGGGCGGCGCTGCCGGAAGGCTCGATCATCCTCGGCGGGCGCTATCGTCTGATCCGCCTGCTGCATGAGCGTCCGCGTGTCCATCTCTACCTTGCCAGGCGTCTCTCGGGCAGGCGGGAGCGCATCCAGTACAGTGAGGAGCCGGAGCCGCTGGTAGCGGTGCGCGAGCTGCTGCTTGGTGGACTGAGCGCTCGTGAGCGCATGCAGATCGAACGTGCGGCCTATGAAGAATTTGCCTCCTTCACGCTCCTGGCCTCACCGCGTCTGCCCGAGGCAGGGGATCGCCTGCGGGTAGAAGGGGATCGGCACTACCTTGTCCAGCAGCTGATTGGTTTGCGGCAGGCACGTGAACTGGAGGTCATGACCCTGGCTGACCTGCTGCTTGCCGATGGGCGCTGGCCGGCCTGGCTTGATCTGGAGATTGCGCTCTCCTGGAGCATTCAGCTCGCCCGTCTGGTAGCGCGCCTGCATCGCCTTGGCTGTGTCCTTGGGGACCTTGACCCGGCCACCGTGCTGATCGACGCCGAGGGGCGAGCCCCCTGGTCGCCGACGCTCCTCGTATCCTGGCCGCCGCCGCCGGTCTTCTGGCAAGCGACTGTAGGCACACCGCAGCTAGCAGTCGAGCATTACCGCCAGCTCTTTCCGTCGCCTGCGCCCTCGGCGGCCAACCCATTCGTGGCCCCCGAGGTCTTTTCAGGCCAGTGTGACGAGCGCTCCGATGTCTATTCACTGGGGGCTCTCCTCTACCTGCTTTGCACTCACTACGCTCCCATTACCGCGACTCATCGCCAGTTAGCTGAGATCCTCGATTGTGAAGAGATGGGGGCTGAGGTTCCTGATCCCCTGGAGCCATTGCCCGTACCCGAGGGCCTGGCGCTGGTGCCACCGCATTTGCTCAATGTTCATCTCCCGCTTGCTATAGAGGATATCCTCTTGCGGGCTTTGGCCCTGGACCCTGAGCAGCGCTATCCCTCGGCCTTTGCCCTGGTAGAGGAGCTGGAGGCCCTGGATCTGCGTCGCCTGGGGATCTTGCGCTATCGGCCAGGCGTAGTGGCCCGCTGCTTGAGCAAGCTCTCCGCCTTCCTGCGGCGCTGCATCGGAGCTGATGACCTTGTCTAGTCAACATTCTGCTGCCTGGCTCGTGGTCTCCCGTGTGATCGGCTCAGCTCAGGATCGCCAGCGTACTGGCCAGGCAAGTGCCAGCGTGCCGGCGATGATGGTCACTGCCTTTCTTCGGCGGGGTTCTGTCGCTCTTCTCGGCTCCCTCTAGCCTGGTCTGTCGCCCCTCCTTGTTCCGGGATCTGCTCCTCACTGCCAGCCCTCTCACCTGCCGGACCTGATCGCCGCTCCTCCTCGGTGTTCGTAGGGCTGATCAGCCTGACCAGCGGCAGGCCGTCTGAGAGACTGCTTGTCTGCTGAAATGTCAGGCTCAGGCCCAGAGTGATGGGGAAAGGATGGTATGATAGAGGAGAGATCAGAACGGCTCTGGTCTCGCCCTAGTAGCGCTGACTGCTTTCTCCACAGCAGATGAGCAAAGAAGAGGATACAGCGATCATGAGCATGGTGCGCCTGAGACGCAGCGAACTGTCGACGCCGGCCAGCAATGTGCGCATGCTGCAAAAGGCGGCAGCCAGTCAGGCCGATCTTGTCATGCTGGATCTGGAAGATTCCGTTTCCCCCGCCGACAAAGAGAAGGCGCGGGGGCAGGCCATTGAAGCCCTGCGCTCACTGGACTGGGGAAACAAGACCCGGGCGGTGCGCATCAACGATCTTGAAAGCGAGTATGCCTATCGCGACATTGTTACGCTCGTCGAAGAGGCGGGGGAACACCTCGACATCCTGATCGTCCCTAAAGTCAAGCGGGCGCGTGATGTTTGGTGGGTTGATCGCTTGCTGACCCAGATCGAGAAACGGTGCAAACTGACGAGGCCCCTTGGACTGGAGGTTTTGATTGAGGAGACCGAAGCCCTGATCAATGTTGAAAAGATCGCCCGGGCCAGTGAACGTCTAGAGGCCCTGATCTTTGGCCCTGCCGACTATGCGGCTTCCCAGGGCATCGATCTCAGGTACATCGGCAACGATCTGGATGCCTACCCTGGTGACCTCTGGCACTATGCGCGCAACAAAATTGTCGTGGCGGCGCGAGCCGCGGGCATCGAGGCCATTGACGGCCCTTATATCGATATTCGCAATCTCGATGGCTACCGACGCGAATGCCTCCGGGCAAGCGTATTGGGCTTCAGCGGCAAATGGGCTATTCATCCTGAACAGATTCCCATTGCCAACGAGGTCTTCGCTCCCGCACCTGAGCAAGTGGCCCAGGCGCGTCGGCTGGTGGCTCTCTACGAAGAAGCCCAGCGTCACGGGCAGGGCGCTATCGAAGTTGAAGGCCGCATGATCGACGTGGCCGTTATTCGCAACGCACGGCAGCTCATTGCCCGCGCCGATCTGCTGGGTATTTAATTCCGCCCAATGGCAGGCGCGGCCTGGTGGGCCAGGCCAGCAAGCGAAATAGCCAGCTTGGCAACCGCCTGGAGAAGGACCTGGAAGGGGTGAGCCGACGCCTGCCTGTCTGCCTCCACTACGCTGCACTCCTGATCAGTCTGGCTGCCTACCAGAGACTGGCGGATCGGCCTAAACTAAACACTGGTTCCGTCGCGCCCGTGCTCAATCCTGCTGCGGATCTGGCGCTGCAGCTCCTCATCCAGGGCGCGCGTAGGTACCAGCACGCGTCTCCGGTAGGACAGAACCTTTTCCCCACGCTGGTTATAGGCTACTGTCTCGACGGTCACAATGCCGCGGTCAGGCTTACTGGTCGAGAGCCGCTTATCGAGTACGCGCGACTCGGCATAAATCGTATCACCGTGAAAGGTTGGGGCCAGGTGCTTGACCTCCTCAAATTCAAGATTAGCGATGGCTTTCCCACTCACATCGGGCACCGACATGCCAAGCACAATGCTAAAGACCAGGGCGCCCACGACCAGGCGTTGCTTATGCTGCGTATGCGCGGCATAATTGGCATCGATATGCAGAGGATTATGATTCATCGTTAGCATGCAAAACAGCATATCGTCGTACTCGGTGATTGTGCGCCCCGGCCAATGCTTATAGACATCCCCAACCTCGAAATCTTCATAGCAGCGACCGAATGACATGGTGTTCTCTCCTTCTCCAAGCCAGCTAGCTAGCTAGCCAGCTAAGATGGTTGCTCGTCAAGCGCGTACCGCTGAAGGAGCTGGCGGGCGATAATTAGACGCTGGATCTCGCTCGTCCCCTCGCCGATCAGCATAAAAGGAGCATCGCGATAATAGCGCTCGACGTTGAACTCCTTGACGTAGCCAAAGCCGCCGTGGATGCGCAGCGCTTCCAACGTCACCCGCTGGCACATCTCAGTGGCGAAGAGCTTCGCCATCCCGGTTTCGAGATCGCAGCGCCCACCGGCATCCTTCTTGCGGGCTGCCTCATGGAGCAGCAGCCGGGCGGCCTCGATCTCCGTGTACATATCGGCGAGCTTAAGCTGGATAGCCTGATGTTCAGCGATAGGCTGACCGAAGGTGCGGCGTTGCTGGGCATAGCGGATGGCGTCTTCAAAGGCGGCGCGAGCCAGGCCCACAGCGCGAGCGGCCACATTGAGCCGTCCGATCTCCAGACCACTCATTGCCTGCTTGAAGCCCTGGCCCTCGACGCCGCCAAGCAGATTAGCCGCTGGCACGCGCACCGCCTCAAAGACCAGCTCAGCCGTATCTACCCCCTTGTAGCCTAGCTTTGCAAAGGTGCGGCCCACGTGGAGACCCGGCGTCTCCTTCTCGACCAGAAAGAGGCTCATGCCACGGTAGGGTGGCTGAGCCTGGGGATCGGTGCGCGCCAGCACCGCCAGAATCCTGGCGTGAACTCCGTTTGTCACCCAAAGTTTGGCCCCATTCAGTAGGTAAGATTCGCCGTCGCGCATCGCTGTCATACGAATAGCCTGCACATCGCTACCAGCCTCGGCTTCTGAGAGACAGAGAGCGCCCCGACGTCTGCCCTCGGCCATCACTGGCAGAAAGCGCTGACGTTGCTCTTCTGTACCGTACTGAGTGATCAGAGCAGCGACCAGGATGTGCGTATTGACTATGCCGGCCAGACTCATCCAGCCGCGTGCCAGCTCCTCGATGAGCTGGACATAGGTCAGCAAGTCCAGTCCCAGACCGCCATAGCTCTCGGGAATAGTGGCGGCGAAAAGACCGAGGCGGCGCAGCTCTTCGACTAGCTCACTCGGATAACGGTCCTCGTGTTCCAGCTGCTGCGCAGCCGGGAGCACTGCGCGCTCCACGAAACGTCTGATCTCGGCGATCAGCAGACGCCGCTCCTCATCGGCGTGTGATGGCATCTCCATTGATGAGCCTCCTTTGCTTGCTGCACGACAGTCTCGCCCAATAGAGTGGCTCCGCCTGGCAGCCGAGCCAGAGCCCGTGCTCCCTGGTGGACGACGACAAGCCAGTCGGGTGGACGGTAGCAGTAGCCGGTGTCGGTGCTAGGAGCGCGGGGGTTCCTGCTTACGGAGCCGCTTATCAGCGTGCTGTAGGAGAAAGAGCTTAAAAGCGCGTGCTGTAGCGGAAAGATTTTTATCCTTCAGGTGCACGATGCGCCACTGACGAATGATCGGAAAGCCCTCGACATCGAGGATGACCAGGCGTCCTGTCTCCAGCTCCATATCGATGGCCACCCGTGAGATCAGGGCGATTCCCAGGCCGGCGGCCACGCCCTGCTTAATAGCGCTATTATTACCCACCTGCATAGCCACCCTCAGTGGAACCCCAGCCTCCTGGAAAAGGCCCTCCAGCGCTGCGCGCGTGCCCGAGCCGACCTCGCGCAGCAGAAAGGTCTCGCGTGTCACCTCCTCGAATGGGACCTTGCTGTGTCCCGCAAGGCGATGCGTCGGTGCGGCTACCAGCACCAGCTCGTTAAAAGCAAAAGGCTCGATAACTACCGGAATATCGTCGGGAACTCGCCCAACCACCGCAATATCGATACGGTTATTGGCCAGGGCGTCCACTACCGCGGCCCGATTGAGCACGTTCAAGGTAATCTCGACCTCGGGATACATCTGATGAAACTTGCCAAGCAGGCGTGGGATGACATAGGAGCCGACGGTGGTATCGGCGGCCACGCTGAGACGTCCATAGTGCGGGCTGCGCAGCGACTCGATGACCTCCAGAGCCTCCTCGATAACAGAGAAAATCTTCTGGCTGTAGAGATACAGCTCCTCGCCGGCCTGCGTTAGATGGGTCTTGCGCCCGATCTGGTCGAAGAGCTTAACGCCCAGACTCTCCTCAAGCTGGCGAATCTGTGCGGAGACAGCGGGCTGACTAAAATGGAGTTCCTCAGCGGCACGGACAAAGCTACAGTGTTTGGCGACCACCTGGAACGTTGCGAGCTGATGCAGATTGAGCGTGCGCATGGGGTCTCCTGGCAAGGGAATGGCAATCGATAGTGTATGCGTCAGACGTAGAAAGCACAGTTGCCCAGATGCTTGCTCTTTGTCGTTTATTTATTATCTTAGAAGAAATGGGCCAGCCTCGACAAGCCAGCGAAGAACGGCAGCGCGCTCTCGGCGAGAGCACCTAGCAGGCTGTCGCGGAGAAGGCCCCAGGGCGGGGCAGGCCCGAACTGGATTGACCTTGCGTCTGGCACTGCCCTCAGTATACCATGAGGGAGAGGAAGGCTGCAGAGGAGCAGCGAGCGGTTCTGCTTGGGTATGGATCAGTGCCTTCTGACCGGCGAGCGGATACACGGGAGCGATGGCCGACCAGCCAGTGGGAGTGGCCAGTAAGTCAAGGAGCTAGAGTATGAGCAGTGAGAACGAGGAGCAGGTTCGCGAGCGGGCTGTAGAGCAAGTGAGCGAGGAGCGCTCTGTCAACCTCGAAAGGAGGGGGAGCCCGACGCGCCCGCTAGAGGGCCGAGTCTGGGACGAGGAGCTACCGTCAGGGATTCCTCCCCAGGGAACAGCGGTGATCACCATCGCCCGTCAGCTTGGCAGCGGCGGCAGCGAAGTAGGGCGTCTGGTGGCCCGCCGTACGGGGCTGCGTTATCTAGATCGCCAAATTATTACCGAGGTGGCCCGTCGCCTGGGCGTGGATGTCCGCGAAGCAAGGCGCCTCGATGAATATACCGCAGGTGTCGCCGCTCAGATCCTTGAGGCCGTGCGTGCCAGCCAACCATTCACCCTCAACTATGCTGGCCTGCTTGGCCAGGCCAGTCGCCCCCTGCAGCAATATGATGAGGTTGCCTATCTGCACCTGACCCAGAAAGTCATTTTGGAAATGGCCACGCAAGGGAATGTTGTCATCGTTGGCCGTGGCTCCCAGTTTTTGCTGCAACAGGCTCCCCGCACGCTCCATGTTGCTGTGTTTGCTCCACTGACCCAGCGCATCGCTCGCGTCATGAGTACGCTGCATATTGATCAGCGCCGGGCGCGTGAACTAATCGAGCAACGTGACTATGAGTATACTGCCTATCTGCGCCGCTACTATGGAAGCGACGGCCAGCAGCCAGGCCTCTACCACTTGCTCATCAATACTGGCCTCTTCTCCTTCGAGCAAGCCGCTGACCTTATCTGCCAGGCTCTCTCTGCTGTCAGCCGCGGACCGGAGGCCGACCTGCCCTCTCCCCAGCAGTGAGTGATTGGACAGCCGGCGCTGCCCTATGGTATACTGTAGCGAAAGCAGGCGGGTCACAGGTCTTTTTCTTCTGTGGCGTGGAGCAGCCAGCCCGTCAGCCTGCCTGCGAGCGGCGGTGGTGCGGCGAAGCGAGCCTGGCGGATGACAGGAAGGCGCTTTCGCCGGGAGAGGGAGCGTTATGCGAGCCACAAGCTATGACTGTTTATAGAGCAAAACCTGTTATTCATCAGATGAAAGGGGGTAGCGCTTATGCCACGTAAGGGTGAGCTGTCCAAGACAGCGCGCGCATCGCTAGCCAATCGCGAAGAGGTCAACCATCTGACCAGCCGCATTTGCGCGAAGTGCGGTGAGCCGATCATGCTGAAGGAGCTGCAGCCGGTGAAGGTGATCGGCAAGGGCATGGTATATTATCACAAGAGTCACTATAGCATCCAGCAGTAGGAGCGTTATCGGCGGGGAGCGTACTCAGGGCGAGCAGGCCCGCCTGGCGCTCAGTGTGAGCCGGCGCGTCGCTGGCTGGGCAAGCGGGCCGGGAGTGCTCAAGGAGGTGCTCACGGGCAAATAGGGCTTGAGCTACTCTGGCCCTGCTGGGTGTGGCCCGCCAGCTTCCCCGCCCACCCAGCTCAGGCAAGCGGTTCTGGTCTTCTCTGCTCTGGGACGGCGGCGCGACGAAACGACGGCGCTGAGTGCGTGTCTTCGCCTGAGAAGGTATTGAGCCAATGACATGGAAACGTGCACGTGTGTTATTCTTCCGGGCCTTGTTGCTGCGCTGTCCGGTTTGTGGTGAGGGCAAGCTCTACTGTGGGCTGTTCAAAACCTATGAGCGCTGTCCTGCCTGCAATTTCGAGTACGAGCGTGAGCCAGGCTACTATACCGGAGCTATGGCTGTTAACCTGGTGCTGAGTGAGCTACTCATCACCGCGATCACTCTCCCACTGGCGGTCAACACCAGTGTCCCCTTCATTCCCCTGCTCATCTGGGGCATGACGATGCCTATCATCTTCCCCCTCATCTTCTATCGACACACGAAAAGCTTCTGGATGGCCTTTGACCACCTCATTCATCCAGTGACCAACGAGCGCATCTTTTTCCCTGAGTAGAGGAGTGCCAGAGCGGGTGCCGAGGGAGGTGGGAGG
>NZ_JADGIA010000312.1 GCF_019683635.1 Thermogemmatispora sp.
AAACCTCCCTCATCAATTCATCAAATAACTGAAATCTCGACAGAGCGAACTCCTGACCCTCGCAGAAAGGCGAGGTGAGTGGTATGGCAAACAGGCGTACCTAGTGGGTAAGCGAGCTACGGCTGGCCTGCCTGATCCAGGCTCTGGCCAGGGCCGGCGGCGGTGGCGCGCGCAGATAGCCCTCCTCGCAGCGTTAGCGATCAGGCCCTGCCTGGTTCGTCCCACGTCCCAGGCGCTCAGCTTCTCAGCTCCCAGGCGCTCGGTGCCCAGCTGGAGAAGCTTGCTTGTTGCTCAATGAGCGAGCGAGCAGATCAGCTGAGCGGAACTGAGTCGAGCAGAGGTAGCGGCCCCTCGGCTGTAACCAGCCACACTGTTCTGCTGTACCATCAAGGCGCGACTGCCTTCCGTAACCGGCGGGCTGTTCTGTGGTAATGATGCACTGGCTTACGACTGGTTCAGGCGACTCGACCGACCGACCGACTTATAGCCAGCCCTTTGGTTACGTGACGGTCTGGCAAACCCAGTGATAGTTGCAAACGAGGGCCAGTATTGCCTGCTCACCCCGCTCAGCTAACTGGCCAGCCCTTTACTCCGACCTGATCCCGGCTGCCCCATGGCTGCCCCTGGAGCCAATGGGGAGAGGATCTTATACCACCGCGGCGCGAACTATTGACGACAGGCCCCCTGCGAGGAGAGCTAGCCGCCGCGCCACCGACGACCGACCTGCAAACTGAGCCACAACGATGCAATTGTCTTGTTCAAGGTACCCTGGTCTGAATGGGCCGGCCATCCTGAGCGGGTGGGGCAGCGCTATCGGCACTGCACCCTGGATAGCTGGCCCTGACTGACCAGCACGAGCGGCCTTTCTCCTCCCCACCGATAGATCCGGGCCGCTCAGTCCTTCCTAGCAACCTGGCGTACCGTTTTCCCGATACGCACATCTCTCACACTCGGGAAGATTACCCAATAATTCGCCAACCTTCAGGATCTCCCCCAGGGAATCTATCGAAAGTACTATCTCCTTCACGAAGGGTCTTGAACAAGACAGCCTGGCCATCACAGCCTGCTCATTCAGCTTAGCAGGCTGAATGAGAGGAGCCAGAGAAGGAGTCAAAAAGAGGAGGCCCCGGAGGAGATGGTCCTCACCCGGACCCGGGCGCTTGCATTACCGAATTGGGCCATAGCATCGCTGTGGATCAGGGAGGACCCATTGCTCAGCTGTGATAGGGCTTCTGGCCATAGGCGGCGACGACGTGGTAGCGCGTCTGTAGCGTATTCCACTCCTGGCCTGCCTGTTCGATGAGAGCAAGGACCTCTTGCTGCTCCATCTGGAAGCGAGCTGCAATGAGCGAGCTGATCGCCTTACCGGCCTCGCGCAGATCCAGAGAGAGTAAAGAACCGACGCGCCCGCCCCAATCGCCAAGTGGAATATCAATATCCTGGCGGTTGACCTGGATCAGCCCGGCCTGATGCAGGAAAGAATCCAGAGAGCGGAGGACCCCACCCTCGTTGTCGAGGCCGCGCAGGGCACCTAATTGGCCCATGAGGTAGAGAAATTGCTGGGTAGCTGGTCCAGCTGGATTGAAATGACTGACATGGGTACCCGCCTCGACCAACTCGACCCAGCCTCCGGGGACGGTGACGCGAGCGAGTTCTCGCACAACATTCGGCCAGGCTGCGAGAGGGATAGCCAGCACGAGCAGGCGTTGATGGACGAAGTCGAAGGTCTCATCCTCAAAAGGGAGGCCCTTGAGGGCATCGCCCTGGACAAAGCGGTAGTTAGCTGGTGGAGTGGTGGCTTTGGCTCTGGCTGGCTCCAGATCGAGGCCGATGACCTCGGCCTGGGGAAATTGCTGAGCGAGTTCGATGGCCCACTGGCCGGTGCCGCAGCCGACATCGAGAATGCGGCGGGGTTGGACAATGGGTGCTAAATAATTGCCGCGCAGTGCGGAGCGCAGAACGTAATGTTGAAAATCGAGGCGATTAACCTCTCCCAGGTCTTTCGGGAGCAGATAAGGTTGCTCGTCAAGATAGCGGCGCGAGGCCAATGAACCTGTCTGGGGCGCCTCGTTAACTGCAGGACGAGGCGTGGACTGAACCGAGTCAGCAGGAGTGACGGAAGCGTTTGTCACGCGGCGCTGGCGAAAGAACCACCAGGGCATGAGACATTCCTCCTTGCGGGCAAGTTTAACCTCATACGAGCTAAATAGTACAGCATTAGGCAACGCCTTGTTCATCGCGTGAATGGGCTTGGCCCATAGGTCACAGCGAAGTAACAGCGTGTTCGGAGCTGGTTTCAGACCTGACAGGCATGGTCAATGATGGCTAGCACTTCCTGCTCAGATCTGCTGAAACGACCCGCTCGGCCACACTGATGATCTCTCGGGCTTCACCCAGGGTGAAGGCGGTCAAGAAGCGGCAATGTCCCCTGACTCGCTCCCGGGAAGAGCGAGAAGCTGCTAGTGAGTGGCGGCAAGATCTCTTTCCGCTGAAGGCGAGCTAAGGGAGGCGTGAAACCTTGCAGTCGCTATTCGATCGAGAGCCTAAGCCTCAAACTGGGCCTTCTGCGAGGAATCTGGCCTAACCACCAAGAGGGGACGGGGCCAGCCAGCTCCTATGGCAATCCCAAGAGCGTGAGTCTAGGTAGTGGTTGGTGGTTTATTCCCATAAGCGACGGCCAGCCGGTAGCAAGTATGGAATTCATCGAACTCTCCTACTGCTGCTTCAATCAGGTCAAGGACTTCCTGCTCTGAGATCTGGAAATGGGCCGCTATAGCGCCGCTGAGTCCCTTTGAACTCTCGCGAAAGTCGAGCGCTAGCAAAGAGCCAAGACGTCCTCCCCACTGGCCCAGTGGTACCTCAAAGGATTGAGACTGCACGCTGACCAGTCCGGCATCGCGCAAATAGCGGTCGAGAGAGCGCATGATCACTCCCTCAGTGTCAAGACCGCGCAGAGCTGCCAGCTGCCCTGCCAGGTGTAGATATCGCTGTGTGGCAGGACCAGCGGGCGTAAAATCAGCGGTTCCTGTTCCAAACTCGACGAGTTCGACCCAGCCGCCAGGAGCGGTGATGCGAGCCAGCTCCTGGACGAGGCCCGGCCAGGCCCTCAGTGGGATAGCCAGCCAGAGAAAACGCTGGTGAACGAAGTCGAAGGTCCCATTTTCAAAAGGGAGACCCTTGAGGGCGTCGCCCTGCATAAAGCGATAGTTAGCTGGTGGAGTAGTAGCTTTAGCGCTGGTCGGCTCCAGATCGACGCCGACGACCTCAGCGTGGGGGAACTGGTGGGCGAGTTCGAAGGCCCACTGACCGGTGCCGCAGCCGACGTCAAGGATGCGACGCGGCTGCTCGATGGGGGCCAGGTAGTTGCCGCGCAGAATGGCACGCAGGATGTAATGCTGGAAGTCGAGGCGGTTGACTTCGCCCAGGTCTTTGGGGAGCAGATAGGGCTGCTCGTCCAGATAGCGACGAGCAGCCGAAAAGGGCGGCTGGGCTGCTTCATCGGGTGCTGGACGGGCTGCAGACGGTTTGGCAGCGCTGGCATTGACGGAAGCGTTTGTTGCACGACGGCGACGGAAGGACATGAGAGAGACCTCCTTGAAGTCAGTTAGCGTCAGGCGAGCTTCAGAGCAAGGCATGATGCAAGGACCTGGTTATCGAGCGAAAGGCTTCTGACCGTAGGCC
>NZ_JADGIA010000089.1 GCF_019683635.1 Thermogemmatispora sp.
CTGGATGGTTAATTCCCGGGGGGCGGGAGGGCAACGGTAGGGGATACCGGCTACTGCAATTACAATGCGCCCGCCAACAAACGTGCGCAGGGCCTGGCGGAGCCGCAGCGCCCCTGCAGTATCGTAGAAATGATGCCATGTCGCTTGCCCTTCTTCCAGCCCTGGCAGATCGGCGAAAGCGAGCCGTGCCCCGGTGGCCAGCACCAGATCATCGTAGACAAGGATGCTTTCTCTCCTGCCACCAGCTGGTTCGAGGGCGCCACTCTGGTAAACATGGACCTGATGATTGGTCACATCGATCTGTTCTACCTGCCCTATCAGCAGGTGGACTCGCTGGTGCAGCAATGTCTGCTCATCACGGACCAGCAAGCGGCTCTCAGAATCGCTATCGTTGAAGGGCATATAGAGCCAGAATGGCATGTAAACATGCCTTCCGGTGCTGTCGATAAGAGTGATCTCGGCCTCATGTGGGCGTAACTGCCGCGCCAGCATATTGGCCGTGATCGTGCCTCCGACCCCTCCACCGATGATGATAATCTGTCGAGGCATAGGCGTACCTCTCTCTCTGCCTGCTTAGCGTTTCCTGCGGACAACGAAACGGGTATATTCCTGCTCAGGGAAAACCCCCAGCAATTCGTGCCCGGCTTTCTGCACCCAGGCCGGAATATCACGGGCCGAACCAGGATCGCTGGAGAGGAGTGCTAGTGTTCCCCCAACCGGAATGGCCCTGATCCCACGTATCAGCTCCATCAGGGGGCCGGGGCAGAAGCTGCCCCGAGCATCGATTTCCTTATCAACCTGGATTTCTCCTGGCTTCTCTGGCATGGTATCCTCCTTTCTAGCTCTTGCCCGTCTGTCCATTTGCCTGATTACTCTTCCCAATAAAGGCGAAGGGGGCAGGTCTCAGATGAAAAGGGTGATGCGGCTCTCGCTGGCGCGCTCGATGAAGGTCGCCACTCCGACGACTTCATCGACTATCGGCTCAAGATCTTCTAGCTTCATATCGAGCAGCTCCAGGGTCATAGCACAGGCATAGACATGCATCTGACCCAGCTCGCGTGCCTGCTGCAGTGTTTCCAGCCAGCCAGGAACCTGCTTTTTACGCATCTGCTCCAGCAGGGCAGGCCCATGCTCGCCGGCATCTTTGCTGATGCTCATATTGGTCTGGGCTGCTCCTTTGCGGAAGGCCTGCAATCCCCACGTTGTGAGAAACAGCTCGACCTCCAGGCCCATCGCGACAGCCCCACTGGTCAAGGTTGCAACAGCCATGAGCTTGTCCGCTGTTCCAGAGAAGACGATCAGCGACATGCGGTTCTCCATGATGCGTGTGACTCCTTCCTTCTTGTCTCTACAGAGAAGTGAATTCAGCCGGGCTGAGCAGACTGAGTGCTTACTGTGCTGTGGTACTCTTGCTGGGAGCTACCTCCGCGGTGATCTCACGTCCTGTGTCCACGTCAAGCAGCCGCAACGTATGGGTAATGCGCGCGACTTTGTTGAGCATGGCCTCGGCGCCGCAGTAGCGCTGTACTGATAGCTCAAGCGCTCGGGCCACTGCCTCGGCCTGCAACGCTCTTCCAGTGAGGAGATGCTCCACCCTGATTTCTACGAAGACCTTCGGATGCGTTGCTGAGCGGATACCCTCAACGACGAGTTCGTAAGAGATCACCTGCTGACGCTGCTTGCGCAAGATGGAAAGCACGTCCATCCCGCTACAGCCGACCAATCCGATGAGCAGCAGCTCCATCGGACGAAAGCCTGCATCGTGGCCGCCGTGCTCCGGCGCGGTATCTAGTCTGAGATGGTGGCCGGAGCCAGCTTCGGCTTCAAAGCTCAGGCCCTCGACGAGCCTGACGCGGGCTGTCATTCGTTCTGCCATTGGTCTTCTTCCTCCCTTGAGAGAAGCCTTTGGGACTCCTCTCGTTCCAGCAGTATAGGCGCCGCAGCTCACCACTCCATCACGAGAGGCTGACCGGCCTTCTCAGAACAGTCACAGCAGCGGCAGGGACCGCTGCTATCCTGGCCCTTGCAGGCATCTCCTCTCCTGCCAGGCTAGACCGGGGGAGAGGCATGGCACTGGAGTGGTCTGGAGATGAGTGCTGTCTGTGAGAGGCTGAGGGAGGAGTTGAGAGCATGCTGAGAAGGGGAGCGATCATGCTATGAGTCAGGAGGAGAAAGGTTGAAGCCCCTACAGCTCCCCTCATAGAAGAAGATTGTTGCCAGGAGCGGAAGGAAGAGAGCATGTTTCAACGCATTTTTGTTCCTCTCGATGGCTCGCAGCACGCTGAGCAAGCCATAGACATCGCAGCTCACCTGGCTGCAGCGGCCCGCGGAAGCGTTCTGTTGTTTCAGGCAGTCGATCTGGAGCCTGAGCGATGGCCGCTGTTTTTCCACCGTCAACAGGTGCTGGAGGCAGCCACGTTCACCGCTGTTGCTCAAGCACAGGCCTACCTTGAGCGCCAGGCCCAGAACCCTGCACTCATGGACCTGCACGTGGAGACTCGGACCAGGGCTGGAAAAGCAGCTGCTGCCATCCTGCGCGAGATTGAGGCGACTCAGGCCGACTTGCTGGTGCTGGCCTGTCATGGTCCCAGTCCCTGGTCGGTGGGTAGTGTGACAGATCAACTGATACGCCATGCCCCCGTTCCTCTTCTGATATGGCGCGAAGATAGTACGAGCCTCGGCCAGGCGGATTTACAGACCAGGCATTCGCGACGGTTCCTGATCCCCTTCGATGGATCACTCTGGGCCAGGGTGGCCCTTGAGCCGGTGGTCGCTCTGATGCAGGCACTGGCCACCCACGCCGAAGTCTCGGCGCACCTGTTGCGCGTGGTTGTTCCGACCCAGGGCGAGCCTGAGAAGGCAAGCTGGCTGCTTCAGCAGCGCATTCGTCAGGCGGAGGAGTCTCTGCTACAGGCAGGCAAGGATCTGGAGCGACTCTGGAGGCGCGAAACTGCCTCAGCGAGGCCGCCGGCGATCACCTGGTCTGTGGTGGTCGATTCTGATATAGTGCGGGCCATTGGACAGGCAATCCTGCCCGCTGAGCCAATTTCTGGCCAGAATGGTACCCGCTCACCTGACTTACTGCTCGTCAGTGCCTGGGGAGTCAATGAGGCGGAGCAGCGCCGGCTGGGGAGCGTCGCGGAACGCCTCTTACAGCGTATCCGTCTCCCCATTCTTCTTGTTCCCGTCGGGGCATTAACGCAGATGCTCCACAGTACTGTTCAGCAGTTCTCGAAGAGAGGCCAGTAACAATCAGCGAGAGCTGGAATGGGGGAAAAGGAGCCAGACCAACACCCGTCGCGCCACCTGCCTGACAGGATGGAAGGGAAGCCGCTTGCAGGAGGCAAGCGGCTTCTCTCCGCTCTTTCGTTTCGAGCAGAAGCTCAAAGCTTAGGGCGACACAAGGCGACAGGCCAGGTGCGGCTGACCCAGGATGTCGAGCAACTGGGCAAGCAGCATCGGCAGCGGACGGTCTGTCCGCAATGGCACCCCGGTGATCTTCTCCGTCGCCGGCAGGCATGGCTGCCAGTGAGCACACTGGGCATCGTAGAGGTCTGGTCGCCCGTCAGAGGCCTCGGCTATGTTCGATCGCTGCGGCACCTCGCCGGTGCTGCTTGAGCCTGGGGTGGCGACTCGCTGGCGCTGGCTCCAGCGATGGCGGAGCCGCGCTAAGGCTTCTTCTTTCGGACAAAAACACTCAATGAAGAAAGCGGGGACGCCCTGGGCAGCAGCGGCCTGGGCCATGATCTGCCGATCTTCACGTCGCAGAAAGGAGGCATCCAGAATCACCGAGCGCCCTGCCTGCAGGGCCAGGATGGCCAGGGCATGGAGCGCCTGATAGGTGCGCGTTCTCCAGGCCGGGGCATAGATTCCCTCTCCAAAAGCTTCAGCCCGCGTCTCGTCGGGAGCGAGGCCTGCCAGACGTTTGCGGATCACATCGGACGAAAAGAGCGCCGCCCCAGTCGTTTGTTGGAGGGCCCGCGCCAGCGTGCTTTTGCCCGTGCCCATCAAGCCGCCGATCATGACCAGCGTTGCCCCGGCAGGTCGGCTGGCATAATGCGCGGCCAGAGCAAATAAGGCTCTCGCCTGCTGTTGGGCCTGATCGCGCTCCTCCGCAGGAATCTCCGGTTCATCCAGCAGCAGCGAGGCCACCTTGCCACGCACGCAGGCCCGATAGCACAGATAGAAAGGCAGCACCTCGCGTAAGTTCTCATCCTCTGTGGTTCGTGCATAGGCATCGACAAAAGCATCCGCCAGGTCCGTACGTGCGCTGTACTCCAGCTCCATCGCCAGGAAAGCTACCTCGGCAGCGACGTCAGCATAGCGAAAGCGGGTATTGAACTCGATCCGGTCCAGAAAAAGAAGCTGAGGCTCCTGCTGGCTGTCCGTGGGGGGAGGCTCCAGCCAGTAGACGTGCTGGAGGCGGAGATCACCATGCCCATCTCGGATGCACCCCTGGGCGATGCGTCCCAGCAACAGTGCCCGTCGCTGCGCGAGAAACCGCTCGACGTAGCGTTGAATCTGCTCATAGGCTGACTGATCCAGGGTGCGACCAAGGTAAGGCTGAAGCTGGGTCAAAGTCTCCTGCCAGTTGAAGGCTAACAGCTCTGGCTGGCCATAGCGGCGTACTTCCTCATCTGCGCGAGCCCCGGCGTGGAAGGCGGCCAGACGTCGGGCAACCGCTTCCAGCATCGCCGCTGAGAGGCGACCGCGCTGGAGCCAGCCGGCCAGGGTTGCCGTTTCGGGGAGGCGGCGCATGACTACCGCATAGTCAACCACCGTGCCACCTTCGAGGGGAGAGGCGGGATCTGGCACGCGCTCTGGCGAGAAGATCGGGCCGATATGCATCTCCTCTTGCTGGGTGCGCACAATGGGGGCCACGCCCAGATAGATGCCGGGCGCCAGCGGGGCATTCACGAGGACCTCCTCCTGACACCACTGGCGGCGCTGCATCGGAGTCGAGTAATCGAGAAAGCCCAGATTCACCGGCTTCTTCAATTTATAAACTAGATCAGGGAGGAGCACAACCACGGAAGCATGAGTCTGCACCAGATGAGGAGCTGAAGCGGCAGGTGTCGACTGGGGCTGGGTGCCTGCCACCCGGGCCGGTACCCTCCCTGTCAAAACAGTGGTGATCATGGCCTCTGCTTCCTGTATGACCGATGGCGTTGGCATGATGTATCTCCTCAGATGGCTCAGCAACACGATGCGCTGAAGATGCCGATCTGACAGGAGGCAGGAAGGTCGCTGCCAGACTGCCCCGCCTATCTGGTTGCCACGGCGCCTTTGCCGTGTCGGCCCTGAGCCACCCCGCTGGTAGAAGCCAACTGGTAGCACCTTCCTGCCCGGGACAAGAGAGCAAGGCCTTTCGTTCTGCCCCCGAGCGAATCCCAGCTGCCCCTGTCAATAGAACCATAGCATCTGCACCGCACGGCTACCTCTCCAGGCTTTGGCAAATGCTCACAGGACGCTCACAGCACCGCTGCCCGGCTTCTAGCGGAGCGGGATGTGGCTCACTCGCAAGGCATTGAAAATGACAAGGACGTCAATGCCCTCCTGCAGAATGGCGCCTGCAGCCGGTGGTATCCAGCCAAAGGCCGCCAGCAGCATCGCTGTCGCGCTCAATCCCATTCCTACCCAGATCCCCTGGCGGGCGATGCGCATGACACCGCGCCCAAGCCGAACAGCGGTGGCGATGCGCTGTACCTCCTCGGAGAGGAGCACAGCATCTGCAACGCTGGCTGCTGCGGTCAGCCCCTGCTGTCCCATGGCGATCCCCACAGTGGCGGTGGCCAGCGCGGGCGCATCGTTGACCCCATCGCCGACCATCAATACCTTGCGCCCTCTGTTGAGATAATCGCGGATGACCTGGACTTTCTCTTCTGGTAAGCAGCGCGCTACCGCGCGGTCCATGCCCGCGAGCGCCCTGATCCGCTGGGCCACTTCCTCGCCGTCGCCGGTCAGGAGCACTGTTTCCTCAATACCTGCTTGCTTGAGGTCAGCCATGAGTTGAGCAAGATCAGCCCGGGGTCGGTCTTCCAGGACGATCAGCGCCAGGCAGTAACCATTAACGGCCAGGAAGCTGGCGATCTGGCCGGCAGCCGTCCACTGCTCGCGGGCCTGCAAGAGGGCCGGCGGGAGGGCGATCCCGCGCTGACGCAGAAAGGTGCGGTTGCCTACTGTGACCTCATAGACCGGCTCCTCCGGCGCCGCAGTCAGACGGACGCGCCCCGCGGCCCCTTTGCCAAAGACCTCCTGGAACTGCTCAGTTAATCCAGGAACCAGCCCTTGCGCGCGAGCGGATTCGACAATGGCCCGCGCCAGGATGTGAGAGGAAAGCTGCTCCACCGAGGCCGCCAGGCGCAACAAGGTAGCATCATCGAGGAGAGGAGCCTCAGCAGGCACTTCCGACGCCGGTGCTCGCCAGAGCCTGGAGACGGAAGGCACCCCCAGGGTCAAGGTCCCGGTCTTATCAAAGACGGCCACCTGTACCTCGCCGAGAGCTTCCACGGTCGCGCCGCTCTTGACAATGATGCCGGCCCGGGCCGCCCGGTCAATGCCCGACATGATGGCGATCGGCGTGGCCAGAATCAGAGGGCAGGGGGTAGCTACTACGAGCACGGCCAGAGCCGTGATACCGCTCCCTGTAAGCAGCCAGGCCAGCGCAGCGAGCGACAGGCTTGCTGCGGTAAAGAGGACACTGTAGCGATCGGCCAGACGGTGGAGCGGTGCTTTCTGCTCCTGCGCCGCGGCGACCAGGCGCACTATCTGAGCATATTTGCTCTCAATGCTGCGCCGGCTGGCGCGCACTTCGAGCGGGCGATCGAGATTGAGGCTGCCGGAGAGCACGGTCGCCCCCACAGCCTTTGGCTGAGGCAGCGCTTCGCCCGTCAAATCGGCCTCACTCACGTACGAAGAACCAGTAACCACCGTGCCATCCACAGGAACCAGCTCGCCGGGTTTGACAACCACGACCATGCCAGCTTCAATCTCCTCGGCGGGTAGATCAACCAGCTCCTGCCCACGCCAGATATGGCTGATGCGCGGCGCACGCTCGGCCAGCGCCGAAAGAGAGCGACGAGCCTGCCGGAGCGCATAAGCCTCCAGGGCTTCGCCTCCTGAGAGCATCAGCACGACAAAAGCTCCAGCCAGATACTCTCCTGCAAGGAGCGCCCCGATGATTGCTAGAATCGCGATGAGATCGACGCTCAGTTCTCGACGGCTGAGCTGCTGCAGCGTCTGCCAGCTCAGGGGAATGCCTCCTATCACCGTGATCACCAGGAGCGTCCAGTGTGCAAGGTCAGCGCGTCCGATCAGCCAGCTGAGGGACGCTACGAGCAGCAACATCAGCGCGGCGGAAGGCAGGGGATAATGGCGCAACAAATCCATCAGGGCCTTGAGGCCGAAGCGCTGCGGTGGTTGAATCGGCGCTAACTGGGCGGGGATATACTGAGAAGATAAGGGAGCTGTTGATTCCTCCCCGTCTTCTGGGACGGGCTGACGCTGCTGAAGAGCAGATTGACGCCGATGGATCACGGGCATAATTGGCTATCCTTCTTCCTTGCTGACTCCCCGGTAGAGGGGAGATATTCCACTCCAGGGAACGCTGTTCCTTACCATCAGGATACATGCCGGTGCTCACATGTCCATCACAGTCTGTCAGCCCTGTCTCACGGAGCGCTCTCCGCCGCAGAAAGTCACACAAGGGAGAGCAGCGCCTTGTCTGGCTTGGCTTCACCGGTCTGCTTCACTCGCCGGACAAGGTAGGGAACGAAGCATTGTGATAGCACTGTAACTCTCCCTGAGATTTCTGTGAGTTCCCCGTGATGACAGGTTGATAAATTTGGAGTGCTTCTGTTCCTACCTGCTACCAGGGTAAAAAGGAGCAATGCTTATGCCCTGCCAGAGAGAGCCAACCATGACAACCACCGTTAGCTCACGCTACAGTCAATCGCTCAGCCAGCTTCTGGCCGAAGTCCGCTCCTCAGCCCAAGGACTCACTGAGGAAGAGGCGCGCCGCCGCCTGCGCCAGTTTGGCCCCAACGAGGTCGCGGCTGAACGGACCAGCTCGGGGATAGCCCAGCTCGTGCGGCTCTTCCTCAATCCGTTAGTTGCCGTCCTGCTGCTAGCGAGCCTGGTCTCTGCCTTGCTCGGTGAGCTGACTAATGCCCTCATCATCGCGATTATCGTTCTCCTGAGCCTGCTGCTGAACTTCTTGCAGAGCTATCGCTCCCAGCGGGCCGTCGAGCGCCTGCGCTCGTCCGTTGCCCCGGTGGCCCATGTCTTACGCGATGGCCACTGGCAAGACCTCCCCCGCCGTCTGCTGGTCCCTGGCGACGTCATTCGTCTGGCCGCCGGCGACCTGGTGCCAGCAGATGCCCGTCTGATTGAAGCTCTGGATCTCCATGTGCAGCAGGCCGCGCTCACGGGGGAATCGCTGCCGGTCGCCAAACGAGCCGAAGAAGAAGTGACCACGCTGGCCCACCCTGCAGAAGCTCCCAACTGGGTCTTCCTTGGCACCTCTGTGGTGAGCGGTAGCGCCCTTGCCCTCGTGGTGGCAACTGGCCCACGGACGGCTTTCGGTGATGTAGCCATTCGTCTGGCTCAGCGCCCGCCTGAGACCGAGTTTGAGCGCGGGCTTCGCCACTTCAGCTTCCTCATTCTTGAGACAGTCTTCTTTTTAACGTTCTTTGTTTTCTTAACCGGGGTCCTCCTGCATCATCCGCTCTTTGAGTCGGTGCTTTTTGCCCTGGCGCTGGCTGTTGGGCTAACTCCTGAGTTTCTGCCGATGATCGTCACCATTACCCTGGGGCAGGGAGCCGTGCGCATGGCCAGACGCAAGGTGATCGTCAAGCATCTGGAAGCGATCCAGAACTTCGGCAGCATTGATATCCTGTGCACGGATAAAACCGGGACACTGACCCGAGGAGAGATGACGCTGCAAGATGCCTGTGATCTACGGGGGCAGACTTCCGAGCGAACTCTTCTCTTTGCCTACCTCAATAGCGCCCTGCAGGCTGGCTTCAACAGCCCGCTCGATCAAGCGATTCAACGCAGCGGCTCCTTCTCGCTGGCCCCCTATCGTAAGTGCGGCGAAATCCCCTTTGATTTCGAGCGGCGCCGCCTCTCTGTCATCGTCGAGCAGACCGACACAGCCGAGCGTTTCCTTATTGTCAAAGGCGCCCCTGAGCATATCCTTCCGCTCTGCTCCACCTGCGAACTTGAAGGCGTATCCCAACCACTGACAGCCGCCCTGCAAAGCGAGGCAGAAGCTCTCCATCGGCACTTCAGCCAGGAAGGATTGCGCGTGCTCGCCGTGGCCTATCGCGCGCTGCCTCAGCAGGAGCGCTATAGCCAGGCAGATGAACAGGACCTGACCTTGTTAGGATTGCTGACCTTTGTCGATCCCCCACAGGTCGGCGCCGCCGAAGCCATTGCCGCCCTCGCGCGGGACGGCGTCCAGGTCAAGATCGTCACGGGTGATAACGAGCTAGTGGCGCGCCATATCTGTCGCCAGGTAGGGCTAGATCCATCGCGCACGCTGGTAGGCAGTCAGCTAGAGCGGATGAGCGATGCCGCCTTGCTCGGGGCAGTAGAGCACGTTACCCTCTTCGCCCGTGTCTCTCCTGCTCAGAAAAGTCGTATTTTACTGGCCCTCAAACGCCGTGGGCATGTCGTGGGCTTCCTGGGTGATGGCATCAATGACGCGCCCTCGCTACACACGGCAGATGTAGGAATCTCCGTTGCCGGCGCTGTTGACATCGCCAGGGAGGCCGCCAGCATTCTCCTCCTGGAGCAGAGCCTGCAGGTGCTCCACGCTGGCATTCTGGAGGGGCGCAAAGCGTTCGGTAACGTGATGAAGTACCTCCTTATGGGCACCAGTTCCAACTTTGGTAACGTCTTTAGTATGGCTGGGGCCTTTCTCTTCCTGCCTTTTCTCCCGATGCTGCCGGCCCAGATTCTGCTCAATAACTTCCTCTACGATCTGGCCCAGGTCACGATTCCCACCGACCGCGTCGATGCCAGTCTGATGCTCAAGCCGCAGCGCTGGAACATTGGCCTGATCCGCAGCTTCATGCTGCTGGTCGGACCCATCAGTTCACTCTACGATTTCTTGACCTTTTTTGTCATGCTCGCGGTCTTTCATGCCTCCGAGACCCTCTTTCACACAGGCTGGTTCATTGAGTCCCTGGCGACACAAACCCTGGTGATCTTTGTGATCCGTACCGCCGGGCATCCACTGCGCAGTCGCCCCAGCCTGCCCCTAACGCTCACCACCCTGGCGGTGGTTGGCTGCGGGCTGCTGCTGCCCTGGACGCCGCTGGCTACCCCACTAGGCTTTGTGCCGTTGCCTGCCGGCTACTTCCTTTTCCTGGCAGTCGCTACGCTGACCTACCTGACGCTGGTCGAGCTGGTGAAAGGTCGCCTGCTGCCAACTGGCCAGAGAACCGGCCTACGGGTCCAGGCGCACCCGTAGCAGAAGGTGACGCTCCAGGATCATGGCCGGCTCTCCTCAGAGGCCCGCAGGCGGGCCAGCATTTCGTCAAAGGTCGCGGCGTCGATTTCCCCGCGTGCATAGCGCTCCTGAAGAATCCGCAGAGGAGAGCGATCCGACCCCGAAGGAGACGGGCGAGACCGCTCTCCTGAGAGCCAGCCTTTCCCTCGGGCCAGGCGGAACAGGACCCAGGCTAGGGTTGCCAGCACGATCAGCCAAGGGCAGCCCCGAGCCACATCCAGAGCATGCCTCCACAACCAAAACTCCACATCATCTGGCTCACCTCATTACTTGAGCACGTCATGGGCTTGCACAAGCCAGGCTCACTCATTGCCCGGCTTCAGACAATATCATTCTCTTTCGCTCTTTCCGCCTGCTCACTGCGCTGCCCGATCTGATCACAATGCACTCACAGAAGCGCCGGAGAGATGAGAGACAGGCAACGTCTCCTTTGGCGCTCTCTCGTGATGGGATCGAGAGAGAGATGGCAAGGCAGGAGAGTATATCGTGAGCTGAGCACGCTAGGCTGGTGATCGAGACGAACAGTATACTGGCACGCTCTCACGCGATGAGGAAAGGAGCCATAACGATGCCCCAGTCCCAACCCTTGCCGGGAGCCTCTGCAACGCAGAAGGGGCAGCCGCAGCCGACCACGCTTTTTGATCTGCCTTTTTCGCATCCCCTGCGGGTGTTCTTCGCCCCTCGCAGCCTGGCGGTCATCGGAGCCACGGAGCGCCCAGGAAGCGTCGGACGGGCTGTCTTCTCGAACCTGACCACCGCTCCCTTCGGCGGCTCTGTCTTCCCAGTCAATCTCCATCGCTCCAGTGTGCTTGGCGTACGCGCCTATCCGCGTATCACAGACCTGCCCGAGCCAGTGGAGCTGGCCGTGATTGCCACACCGGCGGAGACCGTACCCGCCGTAATCGCCGACTGCGTGGCCGCCGGAGTCAAAGGGGCCATCATTCTCTCTGCCGGTTTTCGCGAGCGCGGGCCAACCGGCCAGGCACTGGAGCGCCAGATTCTGGCAGAGGCACGGCACGGCGGGTTGCGCCTCCTCGGCCCTAATTGCCTGGGACTGATGAACCCGCGCATTGGGCTGAACGCCACCTTTGCCAGCGGCATGGCCTTGCCGGGGCAGATCGCCTTTCTGAGCCAGAGCGGGGCCTTGTGCAGCGCCATCCTCGATTGGAGCTTGCAGGAGCGCATTGGCTTCAGCGCCTTCGTCTCGGTCGGTTCGATGCTTGATCTCGGCTGGGGGGAACTCCTGGACTACCTGGGAGATGATCCCCAGACAGGCTCTGTGCTGCTCTATCTGGAGACCGTGGGCGACGCCCGGACCTTCCTCTCCGCAGCGCGGGCTGTGGCCCGGCGCAAACCGGTGATCCTCTTGAAGGGAGGCCAGACTCCCGAGGCCTTGCAGGCCGCCGTCTCCCACACGGGCGCCCTTGCCGTGCGCCAGGAGGTCTTTGAGGCAGCCTGCAGCCGCTGCGGCCTGCTGCTGGTGGAGAGCATCGACGAGCTGTTCGCGATGGCAGAGGTCCTGGCGCGGCAGCCACGTCCCCAAGGGCCGCACTTAACCATCGTGACCAATGCGGGTGGTGCTGGGGTGCTGGCCGCCGATGCTCTGGCGAAGGCCGGCGGGGCGCTGACCCCGCTCTCCCCGGAGACACGGGCCGCCCTTGATGCACAGCTACCTGCCTACTGGAGCCACCAGAACCCGGTAGATATCCTGGGAGATGCCGATCCCGAACGCTATACCCGGGCCATCACTGTTCTCTCTCGTGAGCCAGCCAGCGATGGCCTGCTGATTATCCTGACTCCCCAGGCTATGAGTGACCCCACCCGCACAGCCGAGCGCGTTGTCGAGGCCGTAGCTGGCTACAAACGGCCAGTGTTGGCAAGCTGGATGGGGGGCAGCAGCGTGACTGCAGGCCGCGAGATTCTCACGCGCACCGGCATCCCCGTATGGGCCTCCCCGGATACAGCGGCCCGCGCTTTCTGCGCCATGTGGAGAGCCAGCAAGCATCTACAGAGCCTCTACGAGACACCCAGTCCGGTGGATGACCCCGAGGAGAGCGCCAATCGGCGCGTGCAGGTCGCTGGCTGGCTGACCAGGGCCCGCCAGGTTGGGCACACGCTGCTCAGCGAGCCGGAGGCGAAGGCGGTGCTTCAGGTATACGGCATTCCGACCGTCGAGACCCGCATCGCGCTCACCGAAGAGGAGGCAGTCCAGCAGGCGGAGCTGCTCGGCTATCCGGTGGTTCTCAAGTTGCTCTCGTCAACGATTACCCACAAAAGTCGCATTGGGGGTGTCCGTCTTGCCTTGCGGACAGCGGAGGAGGTGCGGCAGGCCTATCGAGCCATCGCCGAGGCCGCGGAGCGCCATGCTGGCCCCGAGCACATGCAGGGGGTCACGGTGCAGCCGATGATGACGCTGGAGGGCTACGAGTTGATCGTAGGCAGCTTCTGTGACCCACAATTTGGGCCAGTGCTGCTCTTTGGCAGCGGTGGGCGTCTGGTTGAAGTACAGCGCGACACTGCCCTGGCGCTCCCCCCGCTGACCACGACGCTGGCCCGGCGCCTGCTGGAGCGAACACGCATCTTTACTGCTCTCCAGCATGGGGCCGCTGGCTTGCCGGCGGTGGATCTGGCGGCGCTCGAACGCCTGCTGGTGCGTTTCAGCCTGCTCCTGGTCGAGCAGCCGCTGATCAGGGAGTGCGACATTAACCCCTTGCTGGCAGCGGGCGATCATCTGCTCGCGCTCGATGCCCGCATCGCGCTGCACCCTCTCGACGTTCCGGAAGCAGAGCTGCCGCGCCCGGCAATCCGCCCCTACCCGAGCCACTATATCGGAAGCTGGCAGCTGCCTCGTGGCACGCTGGTGACGATCCGTCCGATTCGACCGGAAGACGAGCCGCTGATGGCGCGCTTCCACGAGCGGCTCTCGGAGCGTAGTGTCTACCTGCGCTGGCTCCATGTCCTTGGTCTGAGTCAGCGCATCGCCCATGAGCGGCTGGTGGATCGCTGCTTCATTGACTATGATCGGGAGCTGGCTCTGGTGGCCGTTGCTCATGAGGAGCCGTCGGGCGCTGGTGCAGAGACCCTGCTGGGAATCGGACGCCTGATCAAGCTGCCCGGGGGAGAGGAGGCCGAGTTTGCGCTGCTGGTCGCCGACCAGGTACAGGGGCAAGGGCTGGGAACGGAGTTGCTGCGGCGCTTGATGAAGATTGCTCAGCAGGAGGGTCTGCGCCGCTTGCAGGGCCGCATTCTGCCGGAGAACCAGGCCATGTTGCGGATCTGCCGCAAGCTCGGCTTTCAGCTGACCTACAATCCCGAGGAGCAACTGATGCAGGCGACTTATCTCTTGTGAGAAGAGACTGATCAAGAAGGCTGCTCGTCAGGGGAGCAGGCGAGCGCGAAGGAGCCAGCAGCGCATCTGCCTCGCAGCGCTGTGCGTGCTGGCTCCTTCGGGGCCAGTGGCTGTGGCTCTCTTGCACCAGTTGCTCCCGCGGATTGGTCCCTGCTCAGTCAAGGTCGTCCTGCAGCGTGCCCCAAGGCGTACGCGGGGTCTCCTCGATTCCCTGGGGACGAACGACCAGGAGCGGCAGGCGGGTCCGTTCCAGCACACGCTCGGTCACGCTCCCCAGAAGCCAGCGATTGAGACCCTCTCTGCCGTGCGTCGACATGGCCAGCAGATCGCTGCCTCCAGGGAGAGGCTCGCCTGCAAGATCCTGGCCGCGCTCTGCTACATCGAGGATCGTCTGCGCCACATCGGTGCCGGCATGCACCGACCAGGTCAACTCTAGCTGCAGGCCAGCGACCTGTGGGGCGACAAGCCCGGCGCGGATCTGCTCCACAGTGGTCGCCAGATAGCGTCGGGCCCGGGCCAGGCGCCGTTCGCGCTCGTGCCTGGCCGTCTCATCGGCAGGCTCTTCCTCATCGACCTCCACAACAGCCAGCAGATGCAGGGCGGCAGGCGCCGGGGTGGCCAGCGCATGGATCAGAGCCGCAGCAGGCTCCAATGCTGCCTTGGCGTGCACAGAGCCATCAAGCGGGACGACAGCCCGGAAGGGGCGTTCGTATCCTGGCTGCGGACCGGCCAGCATCTCGCCATGAGAACGAAGCACCAGGACAGGGATAGGCGCGTGACGGATCAGCCTGAGTGCAACGCTGCCTAGTGCCCAGCGCTGCAGACCGCGGTAGCCGTGGCTGCACAGTACCAGGAGATCAGCGCCGACCTCTGGCACAAGACGCAGCAGCTGATCCGCCGGGAGGCCCGAGCGCACGACTTTTTCTGTAGGCACGCCCTGGAGCATCGGAAGAGCGGCAACACGCTGCAAATAAGCTTCTGCCGCTTCTGTGGCACTCTCCAGCCATGAGCGCATGGTCACCGGATCAAGCGTGGTTGGAGCCCAGAGCAGCGCGGTACCAGGCTGGACGATACGCGCCAGAATCAGGCTGCCTCCACCAGCGCGCGCCAGACGAACCGCCAACGGAAGCGCCTGCTCTGCGCGCGATGAGCCATCAAGCGGGACAAGGATACGTTGAAACATGCAGAACCTCCTCCGCTGTTGCCGGGTGCGAGCCGGCTCACTCAGCGTAGCTCAGCACACGGTCTTTTCCTGCAGTATTGCAAGGCGAGCACACAATACGGTCTCGACCGTGAGAGCTGAACTCACAAGAGGATCACAGCCCTCTTTGCCTCTGACGGTGGTCGATCTTTGACCTCTCTGGAGGGCAGAGCAAGAAGGAGAAGAGCAGTGTACCCAAAGACAAGATTGAAGCGTGACGAAAGCGTGACGTCCTCTCCGGGCAGAGACCCGAAAAGCATGGTATAGTAGTCTCAAAGGAGAGGAGCACGCGCCTTGTGGCTGAGCTGTGCTCTACACGCAGCAGGGTAGTCAGCGCTTTCGTATCTCACCCTGCCCGCTCTGGCCAGCAGCGCGCTGGAGCGGGCCATCAGCCCTCATGAGCCATGAGAAAGGAGCGGGTAATGAGTCAGGCAGCTACCCAACGGCAAGGCATCCCGGAACCTGCCCGCCAGCTATCGACCGGGAACAGTCGACTCCGGCTTCATTTGGGGCTACGCGCCCGTTGTGTCCTCTACGGCGTCCTGGCTGCGGCTGCCCTGACCGGTCTGATCGCTCTTGGGTCACGCGGCTTTCACTGGTTTGACGCGGCTCTCATCGGCTATGTTGTGGCCACCATCTTCGCCGCTGCCGCCGTGACCTATAAGTACAGCTTCTGGCTGGCTCGTCCCCCGACTGGACGCTACTGGCGACGCAGCTGGAGGCTCTTCTTCTCCTACGAGAACTTCCGACGCTATACGACCCTGATACCGCTGGCAATCCTCGATCTCTTTTCTCAGCAATTCATCCGCCGTCGCGGCCTCTATCGCTGGATCATGCATCAGTGCATCTTCTGGGGGGTGCTGTTGTCCTGCTGCATCACCTTCCCACTCACCTTTGGCTGGATTCGTATGACGCTGACGCCGGCTGGCGAGCACCTGCTCTGGTTCTTCGGCTTCCCCCTCTTTTCGTTCCGCCCGGAGTCAGTCCTCGGATTCCTTATTTATCATGCGCTCGATATCACCGCCCTGCTGCTGCTGGTTGGGCTGGTTCTGGCTCTTCACCGTCGCTTTCACGACCTGGCCCTGATCAGCATTCAGCGTTTTGGCTTCGACATCGTTCCTCTGGCGTTGTTGCTGGCCATTGTGGTCAGCGGGCTGGCGCTGACTGCCGATAGCACCTGGTTAGGAGGAGCCTACTACTGGTATCTTTCGCTGACCCACGAGGTCGTGGTGGTGCTCTGGCTCATCTCGCTGCCGTTTGGCAAATTCTTCCATCTGATCGAGCGTCCAGCCACGGTGGGGATCGAGCTGTACTGGAAAACTGGTGAAGGGACAGCATTGCAGCGCTGCGCACGCTGTGGAGAGGCTTTTGCCCCAGCTCGCTTCATCGAGGATCTCAAGAAAACGCTGCTGGAGGTGGGCGAGGACTACAGGCTGCACCGCGACAGCTCTACCACGAGGCCGGAGCAGGCGCTCTGGTGGCAGGATCTTTGCCCTGCGTGCAAACGCATTGCGCGTGGGCAGGCGACGCTGACCGCCATTGATCCCGAGGGCAACCGCTTCTTGTAAGCTGTCAGGCAGAATGGAGCAAGACTGGCTCCACTATGTTGTTGTAAAGAGGGGTTCGCTATGTCTGTCGATAAGAGCATCTTTCGGCGGCGGCAGCGCCAGGAAGAAACCTTCGATTTTCACGCTACGACCAGCGTCCCAACGGCCTGGGAAACCAGCCTCGATGTCGAGCGCTATGTTCCCACGCACTGCTGTTTCTGTGGGGTACAGTGTGGAATGTATCTGAAGGTGGCGAATGGTAAAGTGGTTGGGGTCGAGCCACGCGAGGATTTTCCCCTCAATCATGGCATGCTCTGCCCCAAGGGAACCAATGCCTATCAGCTCGTCCACCATCCCGATCGGCTGACGCAGCCGCTGATGCGCAAGGGTGGAAAGAAGAGTGCGCTTGAGCCCGTGGGCTGGGACGAGGCGCTTGATACCATTGTCCGACGCTTCCAGGAGGTGCAGCAGACGTATGGCAAGGATGCAGTGGCCGTCTTCAGCGGCTCAACGATGACCAATGAGAAATGCTATCTGATGGGGAAATTCGCGCGTGTCGCCTTGGGGACCCGCCATATCGATTACAATGGGCGCCTGTGCATGTCTTCTGCCACCGGTGCCAACGAGCGCGCGCTGGGTATTGACCGGGCGGCCAACCCGATCAGCGACATGCTACACGCCGATTGTATCTTCGTCATCGGGGCTAACGTGGGCGAGTGTTTCCCTATCATCACCAGCTATCTCTGGCAGGCGCGTGATCGTGGGTGTAAGCTGATTGTGGCCGACCCGCGCCAGACCCCAATCGCCCGCACCGCCGATATTTTCCTGCCGCTACGCCCTGGAACAGATCTGGCCCTGCTCATTGGCATGCTACATGTTCTCATCAAAGAAGGATTGATCAATGAGACGTTCATCCGCGAGCGCACTGTCGGCTGGGAAGAGACGCGGGCGCTCGCGGAGCAGTATCCCCCGGAGCGAGTAGCGCGCGTCTGCGGCCTGCGAGCGGAAGCCATCGTCGAGGCGGCGCGTCTCTACGGGCGAGCGCAGGCGGCCTTGATTTATACGGCGCGCGGGCTGGAGCACCAGAGCAAAGGAGTCGATAATGGGCTGGCGGCAATCAATCTGGCCCTGGCCACCGGCAACTTTGGCCGGCCAGGTGCCGGATATAGCACGCTGACGGGCCAGGGCAACGGCCAGGGAGGCAGGGAAGTCGGTCAGAAGGCCACTCAACTGCCAGGGTGCCGTGAGATCGAGAATCCCGAGGACCGGGCCTATATCTGCTCGGTCTGGGGCATCCGCGAGGACGAGCTGCCCTATGCTGGCTATCCTGCCACGCTGATGATCCCGGCCATGCTGCGAGGAGAGATCCGTGCCTGTTTGCTGATCTGCTCGAATCCGCTGGTCTCGCTGCCTGATCTGCACACCGCTGAGCGGGCCTTCCGCAGCCTGGATTTCTTTGTCGTTATCGATCCCTTTCTCTCAGAGACCGCCGAGCTGGCCGATGTGGTATTGCCGGGCAACCTGTGGGCCGAAGAAGAGGGGACCACAACCTCGCTGGAAGGGCGCGTCATCAAGTACAATCAGGCGGTTGATCCACCCGGGGGACGGCAGGACTGGCAAACGATTTGCGAGCTGGCGCGTCGCCTGGGCAAAGGTCAGTATTTTGCCTATCGCTCGCCGCGCGACATCTTTGATGAGCTGCGCCTCTGTACGCGCGGGGCCAGGTCCGATTATTGGGGTATCAGCTACGAGAAGATCGAGGAACAGGGAGGTGTCTTCTGGCCCTGTCCCAGTGAGGAGCACCCGGGGACGCCGCGCCTCTACGAGGAGCGTTTTGGCTTCCCTGATGGGCGAGCGCGCTTCCATGCCGTGCCCTACATTCCGCCGGCGGAAGAGCCGGACGAGACCTATCCCTTTGTCCTGACCACAGGGCGAGTGATTTACCACTACCTCTCGGGGAACCAGACGCGCCGCATTCCCTTCCTGCGCGAAATGGCGCCTTATCCCTGGGTCGAGCTGCACGAGCAGACGGCTCAGCGCCTGGGAGTCGCCGACGGGGACTGGGTGACGGTGCGCACGCGCCGTGGAGCGCTGACGGCTCCCGCCCTGGTTGTGCGCACGATTCGCCCCGACACCCTCTTTATTCCCTACCATTATGGGCAGAGCCAGGCGGCCAACCAGCTCACGAACCCGGTGCTGGAGCCGATGATGAAAATCCCGGAGTTCAAGGTCTGCGCGGCGGCTATTGAGAAGGCTCCGGAACCACCGGAGTGGGCCCAGGCTCTGGATCGAGAGGATCTTGCTCGGGCGCAAGAACGGCGGCGCGAGCTGCCCGCTGCAGCCCGCCGGGCTGTACCGCAACCACGCTAGAAGCAAGCAAGCGGGGGAGAAGAGAAGGAAGGAGGAGAAGGAGCATGCCCGAAACTGTCACGATCAAGCAGATGTTCCTCGATCCTTCGCGCTGCATCGGCTGCCGCTCTTGTGTGGCCGCCTGTCGTGAGTGTGACACCCATCGGGGCGAGAGCATGATCTACATCGATTACATCGAGCGGGTTAATACGGTGGCCTCTTCGCCAACTGTCTGTATGCATTGCGAGGACCCGCTGGCACCCTGCGCCCAGGTTTGCCCGGCCCAGGCCATCCTTGTCAGTCCCGATGGAGTGGTGCACCAGGCTGATGAAACGCGTTGCATCTACTGCCGAAACTGTGGCTATGCCTGTCCCTTCGGGGTGCCCAAGTTTGCTCTTCAAGGGCACTATATGCGCAAGTGCAACCTCTGCTACGATCGAACCAGCCAGGGCAAAGGTCCCATGTGTGCCACGGTCTGTCCGACCCAGGCCATTTTCTATGGCACCTATGAGGAGTGGCTGGCGATGGGCCGAGGGCAGCAGGGCGCGAAACCTGTCAATGTCTTCTATTTTGGCCGCCAGCGCGTGCGCACCAGAAACTATGTTGTGCTGACCCATGATGACGAAGCGCTCGATCTATTGGCGTTGCTGGATGAGGCGACGCTGGGGCGCGACCAGGAAACGCCTGCTGCTACGGCGGATCGCAACGTCACCTCCTGGATCGAGGCTCGTACAGCGGGCCTTCCAGAACGATCAGCCCCGGCACAACCCTGGACGCCACGCGAGCCGGC
>NZ_JADGIA010000090.1 GCF_019683635.1 Thermogemmatispora sp.
CCAATTAATTAAGCTATAGATAACTGCTCTCTCTGCCTGCTGACTGAGGCGGTACACGACCTGCCCGCCGGGAGAAAGGAGATCGCAGCATGGAAGATCTAAAACAGGAACTGGCTCACCTGACCCTTGACGAGCTGCAACTGGACGAGCTGAGCATCCAGCCGCTCACTGCAGATCGTGATGGGCTGGAAGCGCTCACCCTTGGTCACGGCATGATCGAGATAGGCGCCTCTGTCCTTCCCGAGGGCTGCTGCAGCTGCTGCATACCCTGTTGCTGTTGCTGGTAGCAAGCTGCAAGACAGAGATCGAGAGCGCCGGCGGAAATAAACCAGGCCGGCTCTCCTTTACCTGGCCTATCTGAGGTGCAGCGTAGTTGCTGAGCCGCTATGCTGCACCTCACGCACCATCAGCCCAGCCCGTCGCCGCAGGGCATCTATGCGCACGATGAGGAGAGAAACTGGCCATGCGCCCCAGGATGAGAGGCGATGTCTTCTATTTTCCTACCCCTGAAGGGGTCTACCTGCGTAACAATCAAGGCGCCTTCCACTTGAAAGGCAAAGGTCTTGCTCGCCTGCTCGACTTGCTTTTGCCCTATCTGAATGGTCAGCATACGCTGGAGGAGATCACTCAGCAGGCGCCGGGAGAGCAGCGCGCCTTGATCAGCAAGCTCATTGAGATGCTGGCCGCCCGCGGCTTCATCAGGGATCTGACTCCCGATCATCCCCATCAGCTGAGTGCTGCGGAGCAGGAGATCTACGCGGCGGAAATCGCTTTCATCGAGGCATTTCAAGATTCGAGCGCCTGGCGCTTCCAACGCTACCGCCAGAGCCGCGTGTTGCTCATCGGTTCCGGCCTGACGCTCCAGGCGCTGGTGCAGGCCGCCCTGCATAGCGGCCTGGCAGACATCTCTGTGCTGATCACAGGCGAGTGCCCGCTGGATCGCCAGCGTCTGCAGGAATATCTGGCTCTGCGCCAGACGCGCGATCCGCTCCAGAAGCTTCACATGCTGGAACCGCTCAATTGGGACGATGAGCAGACTGTGGCGCGCACTCTCGCACCCTTTGATGCCGTCCTGCATCTCTCAGATCGACCAATGCTGCGGCGCAGCGCCCTGCTCAACCGCCTCTGCTACCAACAAGGCAAACTCTTCCTCAGCGCGACCATCCTGGACACTCAAGCCTGGCTGGGACCGCTGGTTCTTCCCGCTCCCGCTCCTGGGGGACACGAAGCTAGCCGCGGCTGCTGGGAATGCGCCTGGCTGCGCTTGCTCGCCAATCTTCCGGCTGCACCGGTCGTCACCCTCTATGACTTCGATGACCACCCCGAGACCCCCATCAGCTATGCGCTGGCTGTGCCAACCGCTGCCGTGGTCGCCAATACCCTCAATTTTGAACTATTTAAGTATATTACTGAAGCAGGACCGCTGGAGACGAGTGGCCATCTGCTCTTTATCGATCTGGAAACGCTGCAGAGCCAGCGTCATCCATTCAGCGCCTCTGCCCACTGCCGTTGCTGCCGCCAGACCGGCCCGCTGACCGCGCAGCAGTTCCGGGACCTGGTGAGGGAGCGCAGCGCTGGGCCAGTCCTCTCTCAGGAAGCGTTCTCTCGCAAGGCAGCCCATCTGTTCGATGCCAGGCTGGGGCTGTTCAGCGCCCTGGATGAACACAACTATACTCAGATTCCTTTAAATATTGCGCGCGTAGATCTGACACAGCCAGCGCCGCGTCTGTCCAGAGGAGAGACCTGGCGCGTTTTCGGCGCCGGCAGCGATTTTGGTGCGGCTCGCCGGGCGGCAACCTTACGCGCCGGCGAACGCTACGCCGCCTGGTGCTATGATCCCCGTCGCAGCCTGAGCGGGAGCGCGCCCGAACTCGTTGGAACGGCCCCGGAAGCGCTCATCTGCTACACACGCAGCCTGGAGCCATCGACCAGCCTCGACCCGGAAGAAGACTACCTCTGGGCCTGGGAGCTGCCGGGCGAGCAGGTCGTCCTGGTCCCGGCAGCGACGGTCTTTCCGCTGTCCGCTGAGGAAGAGCGTTTTCAGCTGCTGCCCATCGGGGTGGCCGCCGGCATGAGCTGGTCCGAGGCCCTTTGTCGTGCGCTCTTCACTCATGGACGTGCGGAGCTGGTGCAGCGTCTGCTGCAGGGCCGCGAACCTTTTCCCTGTGTTGAGATCGGGGCTCTGGCTCTCTCGGAGACTGCGCAGCGCTACAGCCATCTGCTGGCTTTGCAAGGCGTCGCCATCGCTGTCTATGATCTCTCAGCCTTGCTCTCCGACTGGGGGCTGCTGGCCTTCGCTTTCTGTTGCAATGAGGAGACCTGGGCCTATACCTGTCATCTGCAGGCCCAGGCAGCCATCGAGGAGGGCCTGCTGCTTTGCCTCCAGCATGCCCAGGCCCTGCATAATAGCGAGTCTGACTATGCGCTGTCGCCGGTCGCTCCTCTGCCGTCAGCGCTGCGCGGCGAAGCCTCCGTCACTCCTCACTATCCGCCGGTGGAAACGTGGGAGCAGATGCTGCAGACACTGCTTGCTGCTCTACAGTCGCAGGGACGGCGAGCGCTGATTGTGCCACTCGATCACGATGCGGCGCTCAGTGAAGCGCTGCCTTATATTGTGCGCGTGGTGCTGGGGAAGAGGAGGGCCGACGATGGCTGCTAACCCGAAGGAAGCACAATCCAGACCGCTGCTGGGGTTGCTGGCTGAAGGCAGCCTGGGCCGGGCTGTCCGTGAAGTTTTGCGCGAGTGGGGCGAGCCTGTGGAGGTCACCCAGGCCGATCTACAGGCTGCGCAGGTGCCAGCCTGCGCGCTGCTGCTGGTGATCAGTGAGCGCTGGCATGGGCCGCTGCTGCAAGAGGCCAATCGCTGGAGTCTGGCCAGCGGCAGGCCCTGGCTGGGACTCTCGATCGAGCCAGGGCGCGCCGTGCTCGGCCCCTGTGTCTTGCCGGGGCGCAGCGCCTGCTTCACCTGCGCCGAGCTGCGGCGGGTCAACGCTCACAAGCGGGCGGAAGAATTTCAAGCTGAGCGGACCTATCTGGCGCAGCAGGCGCGCTCTGAACTGCAGCCAGGTCCAATTTCTGCCCCGGCCAGAACCTGGCTGACAGCCTTCGCTCAGGCCATCCTGGCGCAGCAGGTTGCGCGGGAGGTCGCCCAATTTCTGCGGGCACCGGAGGCCATGCTGACCTGCAACGCACTGCTCTGCCTGGATCTGGCAACGCTGAGAATCACTCGTCATCCCCTCCTGCCTGAGCCGCACTGTCCAGACTGCGCAGCCCTGCCCGCCGATAGCGCCGCTGCCGCCCAGGCGGCGATGACGCTCGTCGCGCGGCAGAAACTCGCTCCCCAGACCTACCGTGTCCGCGACCTGCTCTCTCTCAAAGATCGGCTGCTGGCGCGCTACGTTGATCCAGAGTGCGGTCTGATCTGCGGCCTGACCAAGGATAGCAGCAATCTCTACGCCAATTTCGCCGCCCACATCCACTTTCAACAGGGAAGGCGTCAAGAGGTTGGCTTCGGCAGGGCTTTCAACTACGAACAGGGTCAGGTGGCAGCCATCGCTGAGGCCCTGGAACGCTACGCCGGCATGCGGCCAGGCGGCAAGCGCACAGTGGTGCGGGCCAGTCGGCGTGAATTGGGCGAGGCCGCTATTGATCCGCGCACGCTGGGATTGCACAGCGAGGCTCAATATAGCCTGCCCCATTTCCCCTATGTGCGCTATAGCGATGACCTCGTGCTCAATTGGGTCTGGGGCTATTCCTTCGCCCGTCAGCAGCCGGTACTGGTGCCCGAATGCAATGTCTACTATGGCCTTCACTACTGGACGCACGAGAGACCCTACGTCTATGAGATCTCCAACGGTTGCGCGCTCGGCAACTGCCTGGAGGAGGCCCTGCTGCACGGCATTCTGGAGATTGCCGAGCGCGACGCCTTTTTGCTGACCTGGTACGCGCGCCTGCCGATGCCGCGCATCGAACTGCGGTCGGCTCGCGATCCACTGATCGGGCTGATGTGCGAGCGCCTGTATCATCTGACGGGCTACAGCGTGCATGCCTTTAATATCACCCTGCCGGAGCGCATCCCTTGCTTCTGGGTGATGGCCGTCGACGAGCAGCAACGTCCAGACTATCCGCGTGTGTTGTGTGCCGCCGGCTCGCACCTGCTGCCGGAGAAGGCCCTTATCAATGCCCTGCAGGAGCTGGCGCCGATCGTCGGCAGTCATATCGGTCTCTACCGCCAGGAGCAGGAGCACGCCCGCCGTATGCTGGCCGACTCCTCGCGCGTGACCCAGATGCGCGATCATGCTTTGCTCTACTGCCTGCCGGAAGCCTTTGAGCGCCTGGCTTTCCTTTACGAGACGCCGCACCGGCAGACCTTTGCTGAGGCTTTCGACGGCGATGAACCGCCTGCTCACACAGATCTGCGCGAGGATGTGCTTGAGGTGATGGGGCGCTATCTGCGCAGCGGCATCGATGTGATTGCCGTCGATCAGACAACGCCCGAGCTAGCGCGAGAGGGCTTCTGTGCCGTGCGCGTCCTGATGCCGGGCATGTTGCCGATGACCTTCGGTCACCATGCCCGCCGCTGCTCTGGCTTCAGGCGTCTCTATGAGCTGCCTTATCAGCTTGGCTACGCAGCGCGGCCTTTGACCGATGCCGATCTCAATCCCTATCCTCATCCATTCCCTTGAGCGAGCGGAAGGAGCGCCTATGAGCAATCAAGATCGTGAGATCGGTCTGCGCTATCTGCAGGCCACGTACTACGGCCTGCCGGAACTCTTTGCTGAGGGGCAGGGCGAGGAGGGCATGCCCGGCGAGCCACTCAAGTTCAAGGTCTATCGCGACGTCCCTCATTATCCGCTCAGTCAGCGCCTTCCGCTCTCCCTGGGCGATCTACGGCGGGCCTTTGCCAGCCAGAGGCAGGACACCCATCGCGGAGTGGGGCCGCGCTCCCTGGATTATGAGACGCTCTCTTGCCTGCTCTACTACAGCTATGGCTTCTCTCGCCATGATAGCGGCCTCGATGCGCGCTGGCCTTTCCATCGCCTGGTCGCCTCCGCCCGCTGCTTTTTCCCGGCAGAACTCTACGCCTGGTTGCCAGCGACGGAGCCTGTCCCGTCAGGCTTCTATCACTATGACAATCTGCATCACAGCCTGGCTGCCCTGAGACAGGGTGACTATCGTGCTGCGCTGAGCGCCGCCCTCGGCTGTGAGCTGACGGACAGCCTGGGAGTGCTCTTTGTCAGCGCTTACTTCTGGAAGAACGCTTTCCGCTATCGCAACTTCTCCTACCGGCTCTGCTCGCAGGAGGTGGGGATGGTGGTCGGTAATATCCTGCTGGTCTGCGGTGTGCTGGGCCTCGCGGTCCAGGTCCACTATCAGTTTCTCGACCGCGTTCTCATCCGCCTGCTTGGCCTGGAGGAGGGTGAGGAGAGTCCTTTCGCCGCCCTGGTGCTCTCGCCTGCTGGCAGCGAGCGACAGGCGACGAAAACGCTCGTTGCCCCCGCAGTCAGCGCTGAGACCCTGCTGACGGAGATCGAGACAATCGCCCCCACCCATATCAAGCTGAGCGCGCTTGACCGCGAGCGCTGTCAGAAGCTGCTGGAGATCGACCAGCACTCGCGACTTGAGAGCAGTGCCGAGCTGGCGATCTCGCTGCCGCCCGCCACGCCCACCTGTGACCAGTCTGCCCCCACACTGGAGGCGCCGGCGCTCTGGCCAGAGGAGCTTGAGCTGGCCCAGGCTCTCTACCAGCGCAGCTCGGGCGACGTCTTTTTTCTCCCCTTGTACAAACCTGTGAGCCGGGCCACGTTCTGGGAGATTGTCCGTTACAGTCTGGCCCCTTACGCGAGCGATCTTGGCGGCGTGGACAGCGTGCCCGCCCTGGAGCTTTTTCTGGCGCTCAATAATGTCGCCGACGTGCCCGCGGGGATCTATCGTCTCTGCGGGAGCTGTGGCGCGCTGCACGTCATTGAGCAGCGGGCTGTGGCCTCGCAGATCCAGGCCATTCACAGTACGCCCGCCGTCAACTGTGGCAGCGCCCCCTTTGTGGTCTATCCGGTCGCCAACTACGGCGCCCTCAGCGCAGTGCTGGGGAATCGCGCCTACCGCATCATGAACATGGAGTGTGGCCTGGTGGCGCAGCGCCTCTCGGTCTTGAGCGCGGCCTTCGGTCTGGTAGCGCGCTGCAGCGATAGCTATCATCTCGACCGCTGTGCGCAGCTGCTGCATCTGCGCGAGCGTGTGGAGACGCCCCTGTTTCTGGTCGCCATCGGCTATGAGCGCCCTGGTGCGGGCGCCGGGGCACGCTACCGACATAGCATTCGTCTCTGAAGAGAAGAGGAGGCATGAAAGAGCAGCACACCTGCACCGTGGCAGCGGAATATGTTGTACGGGTGGCCGGCCTGCCGCTGACGGCCCTGGCAGCACTGCGCTTTGACGGCAGCCTGGCGCTGATCAAAGAGCTGTTGCTCCTTGAGGAGCGGCTGAGCAGCAGCGGAGCCTGGCTTTCGGAGCAACTGCACGCGGTGATCGGCACGCTGGCGGGCGCTGAGCTGCGCCGACCACGCCAGCTGCTGATCGAGTTGCGGCGCGCTATCTTCCAGGGCCGCCAGCCAGCGCCGGCGCAGCTGGCTCCAGATCTGCTGGCCATCTTGCCCCCTGAGCTGAACACTGCGATCGTGTGCTGGCATGGCATGCTCCAGCAACGCACCGCGCTGCTGGCAGAAGCTCGCCGTGTCTTCGCTACGGAGCTGGACGAGCGCCGGACGGCTCTGCGCGCCCTGGCTGGTCAAGAGCGCTTCCTGCAGGGCTTGCTCCTGGCCAGCCCCAGTCTCTATCTGGATTGCTGCCGCTGGCTGAAAGCAGCCCCCGCTGAGGCCGGGCGTTATCTCGATCGCAAGCTGGAGGACGGGCTTCTCAACTACCTCACGCGCATGGCCGCTAAAACCAGCCCATATAGCACTTTTACTGCGCTTGCCCGCGGTCGCTTTATCCCAGGGCAGGCACAGCGGGAGGAGGCGACCGCTGCTGTCGCTGGGCAGGGCGAGCCTGGGCCTGGTCGCAGCGTCATCGAACTCAATAGGTTGCTCGTGCACCACATTGCGCGCGCTCTGACCCGGTGGCCTGCCGTCCGCCCCTATCTGAGCGTTAGCCTCAATCCTTCGCTCGTCAGCGATGCCAGCGTCCTACGCTTCATTAGCCGCGATGACCTGGGCCGCGAGAGCCTGGCAACGGTGCGGGCCACTGCAACCCTGCAGGCTGTGCTCCGGCTGGTTGAGCGCCGACAGCCGCTGACCTATGGAGAACTCTTAGAGGCGCTCAGCACATTGGACCCGCAGGGGCGACGGCAGGAGCTGGCGGGCTTTCTCGATCAGCTCATCGCCCGCGGTCTGTTGCAGCTCGATTTCGCCATCCCTGAGCAGGCTCATGACTATCTGCTGCGCCTCTGCGAGGTCCTCGCTCCCATCGATCAGGCCCAGGTGCAGGCGCTGCGTGCGCTGCTGCTGGAGCTACTTAAGGCGCTGGCTGCCTACGCGCGGACAGCCGAGGTGCATCAGCGCTATGCCCTTCTGCAGCAGCTACGCGCTCTGCTGGAGTGCCTCCTGGCGGAACTGGGCCTGAGCGAGCAGCCCGGCTTTATCTTGCCAGCCAAGAATCTGATCTACGAGAATACCCTCCTGGAGAAGGCGCCCGGCAGCAGTCTGCCAGCATTGGAGAGCGATCTCCTGGCTGATCTGGCCCTTGTTCAGCAGCTGGCCGGCCTCTTCGATCCGCTGCTGGCCGGGCGCCTGACGCTGGCGACCTGGTTTAGCCGGCGCTATGGAGAGGGCGCCACAGTCGATCTGCTGACCTTGTATGCAGACTGCTCCCGCGAAAGCCAGCAGCTAGCGCCCGCACTGCGCAATAGCCCGGTGGGGACGCTCTCGGCACCATCGACCGCCCTCGGTCCAGCTCAGGCGTGGCAGCTCTTCACTGCTCTCTTTGCTGGCAGCACCTGCGAGCAGGAGGAGCTGAGCCGCGTCATGGCCCTGCGCCAAGAGCTAGCGCGCTTTGTGGCCGACCAGCCCTCCGATAGCTCTGGTGTCCGCTTCCTGGATCGCCAGCGGTTGCGTGCTCTGCTGGAACACTGTCCTGCGTCTGTGAAGCTGCCGCCCTCCCTGGCCCTTTACTGCCAGCTCTACTGGCAGGATGGTCAGCGTGGCCTGGTACTCAACTCCATCCAGAGCGGTTTCGGGCGCAGCCTGCGCCGCCTGAGCTATCTGGAGGCTCACCTTGCTCCCTCGCTCCCGGAGAGCGCAGAGGTGAGCAGGCGTGAGGCCCTCGCCAGCGCTGAGGAGCCTCTACCGATCGCCATTCAAGGCGTCTTCGGCTCCAATCTGAACCTGCGCTTGCCCGACAGCGAGTACGAAATCGCCTATCCCGGTTGTCCGAGCAGCGGCAGGCGCGAGCGGCTGCTCCCTCTGAGCGATCTGCTGGTCCAGCACGATCCGGCCAGCCAGCGACTGCTGTTGATCTCCCGACGCCTGAACCGCAAGTTGCTGCCGATCCATCTGGGGCTGATGTCCGATTACTGGCTGCCACCGCTCTACCGTTTCCTGCTGTGGGCCTTCGGCGAGACACCGGGCGAACGCCTGTGGAGTCTGCGCCTGCTCCTGCTTGATCAACCCTTGAGGCACGACCGCCAGGAGGTCGGGGAGGGGCAACCACGCTACAGGCCGCGCACCTGTTTAGGGCGCATCTGTCTCGATCGTGCGCATTGGCGCCTGCCTCCGTCCTGCCTGCCCGTTCGCCAGAAGGGCGAGACGCACTTTGACTACTTTCTGAAGGTACAGCGCTGGCGCGCGCAGTATCAGCTGCCGGCGCGCTGCTTTCTGCGCGTCAATCCCTTCGATTTCCAAGCCACCGCAGGGCTTGAAGGCTCCGCCTACTCGCTCGGCAAAGAGCGCAAGCCGGTCTACCTAGATTTTGAGAGCTATTTCTCGCTCAGCCTCTTCGAGCACCTGATCGAGAAGAGTAGCTTCGGCCTGCTGCTGGAGGAAGCCTTGCCAGGGGAGGCCGACCTGCTGCCCGCTCGTGCGGGTGGCTCTGTCTGTGAATATGTCTTTGAAGTCAACAGCGAAGGAGCCTGAGATCATGGAGCAGCCTGACTGGATCAGCGCCCACTTCTTTTATCACGGCGATCTCAGCGCGCTCCTGAAGGGCTGCGTGCAGCCGCTGCTCGCTCACCTGGGGCAGAGCGGCCTGATCGCGTCCTACTTCTTTGTGCGCTACTGGCAGGGGGGACCGCATCTTCGCCTGCGTCTCTTGCCACGGACGGCCAGCGCCTCAGCCCAAATTATGGATGAGGTGCGCCAGGCTGCTGCCCGCTATTTCCAGCAGCATCCAGCCCCCGACTCTCTGGACGTGGAGCGCTACGAGGAGATCAGTGGCTACCTCTCCTATATGGAGTATGGTCGTGCTGAGTCCGGTCCGCTCTACCCGAATAACAGCCTGCACTTTCTGCCCTATGTGCCAGAATATGAGCACTACGGTGGTCGGCAGGCTATGCCTGCCGTCGAGGAACATTTCGAGGAGTCGAGCGCCATCGCTCTGGCGCTGCTGACCCAGGGCGCCGATCGCAAGCAGCGCACAGCTCATAGCGTGGCGGCCATGCTCCTGACCGCCGCCCTGGCCAATCCAACGCGCGCAGCAACAGCCCAGGTAATCGAGCACTTCTACTTTTCCTGGGAGCGCATGCCCGCCAGCCTGCGCACCTCCCTGCTGGCCCGTTTTGATCAGCAGTACGAAGAGCAGCGCCAGCGCCTTGAGCAACTAAGCGAGCAGCTCTTGCGCCTCTCTGCTCAGCAGGAGTCTGATCTCGACGACTCCGCAACGCTGCTCAGGCGCTGGCTGCGCTCCATTCGCCGGCTCTACCGCAGGCTGTGCGAGCTGGATCAGGCCGGTCTGCTGGTGTCCCCCCAGGTGCCTGCGACGCCGACCAGCCCGGTCAGCCCGCCGTTGAATATTCTATTACGCTGTGCCCATATGCATAATAATCGCCTCGGGCTGCTGCTCCTCGAAGAGGCGTACGTTCTTCATCTGCTCAAACGTGCGCTCAGCGAAGGCAGCCAGACCAGCGGATCTGATCGACAGCCCGAGCCGCTGCCCGGCAGGCAGCTCTAGAGACAGGAGCAAGCTATGTCTAGCAATGGCGTTGCTTATCCCGAAGCCGGCAACTGGCAGAGTGCCCATATCTACTATTACGATGAGCAGCAGAAAGATGCCCTGCTCCTCGACTGCGTGCAGCCGCTGTTTGTTCAGGCCAGACCCATCACGACACGGCTCTTCTTTGTGCGTCACTGGCTACGCGGCCCTCATCTCCGCCTGCGCTTTTACTGCTCGCCGAGACAGTTCGCCGTGGCGCTCAAGCCGCTGATCGAGTCGAGCGTGGGGAGCTACCTGCGCCAGCACCCTTCCAGCGCTCGTCTGGATGAGGAGCAGCTGAAAGCCCTCTATGCAACGCTGGCCCGCCAGGAGCGGGAAAGCGGGCCATTCTTCCCGCTCTATCCCGATAACTCGATCCAGTATCTGCCCTACGATCGCCGCCTGCACGTGCTCGGCTCTGAGGCTCTGGCAAGCCTGCTGGAAGATTTCTACGTTGACACCAATGACCTGGCCTTTGCCATGCTGGCCTACCGGCGTCAGGGCCATTCGCTGCTCACCCTCTGCTTCGATCTGATGGTCAGTGTGGCCCATCGGCAGGGTCAGCATATCGCCCGCGGCTTCATCTCCTACCGCTCTCATGCCGAGGGCTTTATCATTGCCAGCGCCGACCCTGCCCGGACGCGCGCCCTCCTTGAGAGTCGCTATCAGCAACAGGCCAAAACGCTGGTCGCCAGGCTTCGGCAGCTGCTGGCAGCCCTGGATCAGGGGCTGGACACCTTTCCTTTCACTCTGGCCTGGTCACAGCTGATGCAGCGCTATCAAGAACGCGCTGCTCAACTGATCGCCGCCGGCCAGATCGATCTCAGCAGGGCAGGTCTGGAGGTGGGCGAGCAAGGCGGCTCTCCCATTCGCAGGAATCTGGCCGCCAGCGCCTTCCACAGCGCCCTGGAGCGTGATCAGCAGCGTAAGCAGGCTCTCTACAGCGATCCCTGGTTCCAGAGTTATCGTCTCGTACTGAACCTGCTCTACCTGCACTTCAGTCGGCTGGGCCTGCGCCCGATCGATCGTTTTCTGCTCTGCCACCTGGCCGCCAACGCAGTTGAGGAGGCTTTCAAGATCAGCGCCGTTGACATGGTCAGGGCCTTCAGCGATGGGGCCTTGTCTGGGCCACCGCCCTGGCCAGGAGAAGGAGGGAGGCAACATCATGCAGGAGCCTGAGCGCGCGCTCTCCCCGCATGGGCAGCTGCCAGAGGAAGCGCTGGAGCCAGCGCTGCAGCGCTATATGGCTGAGGCGCAGCACTTTCCAGAGCGTGAGGTGGTCGACTGGCAGCATGCGCCGCTGAAATATAAAATCTATCGCGGCTGCGATTGCCTGCGCCTTGCCTATCTGACGCCGCCCGCCTCAGAAGCCGGCGCAGAGAAGGCCCGCCAGCCGTTTGGGAGTGCCCAGTTCGGCCAGATGCTGGCCGATATCTATGGCCTGACGCGCCAGCGCTGGACAGGGGCCGAGAGCTATAACGCCATTGCTGCCGGGAGCACCTTGCCGATCCTCGATCCGCTCAAGCATCCGTTCAAGCAGGATCTGCTGCGCCCTGTGCCTTCCGGCGGTGGCCTTTATCCCTGCGAACTCTATGCCGTTATCGGCCCGGCCCAGGCCCTGCCAGCCGGTGTCTATCACTATGATCCCATCCATCATGCCCTGGATGTGATCCACGATGCCGACGCCCATCCTGAGCAGAGCGATCATTTTCTGGCCAGACTGCTGGAAGCGCTGCTAGAGCCGCCAGCCTGCACTGCCGACTTCGCACTGGTCCTCAGCTGCTTCTTCTGGAAGAACGCCTTCAAATATGGCGAATTTGCCTATCGTCTCCAAGGTCTCGACCTGGGGATCGTGCTGGGTCAGTCGCTGGCGGTTGGCAGCTATTACGGGCTGAAGAGTAGCGTTCATTTTCGCTTTGTCGATTGTGCTGTCAATGCCCTGCTGAAGCTGGACGAAGCCTATGAGAGCGCCTACGCGGTCATCGTCTTCAGCCTTGAGGATACACCTCGCGCTCCGCGCGCTTCCTTGCCGCGCTGGCAGAAAGCGCCCGCGTCCCAGTTGAGGAGAACGGACGGAGACGAGCTGGCGCGTCTCCAGCCGCTCAGCAGCCTGCCGCTCTCAGCAGCCCTGCACCACGCCTCGCTGATCAGAACGCGCGCCCAGGGCCAGCCAACAGGCCAGGGCCAGGAAGCGGAGGAGAGCCTGCGGGGACCGCTTGCCGAGTCTGGTGTGGCGCTGAGCGATGATATCGGGCTGGAGCTGGCCAGAGGTACACCGCTGCGCCATTCAGCGCGCCACTACTTTCGGCCTGGGCGCATCAGTGAGCAACAGTGCGCCCAGTTGCTCTATGCCGCTGGGCGTGGTCTGCAGAGCGATATCGCCCCTGCTGCGCCTTATCTACCTCGTCTCTTGCTCTATTGTATTGTCGCCGGCGTGCGTGGTCTCGATCCCGGTATCTACTGTTACACGCCCGGTGTGCGCCATTGGCAGCTTGTCAGGCCAGGAGATAGTCGTCTACAATTACAGCAAATAGTGGCTCATACCGGATATCATAATGTCTATCACATCAATCTGCACGTTTTTCCGGTCGGAGAGTACAGCGAAGGGGCACGCCGCTATGGACCCCGCTGGTATCGTATTCAGAACATGCTGGCAGGAAGCGCCATTCAGCGTCTCTATCTGGCCGCCGCGCTGCTCGGCCTGGGCTGTCATACCAGCCTGGCCTACTCGATCGAAGGAGTAAACAATCTGCTGGGCCTTGAAAGAGGGGCGACGGCGCTGGCTCAGGTGCTGATCGCTCCCGAGCGTCTCGCCGGTCAATATTATGAGATGCCGCTACCGGCTGTCCTGGCGGCAGCCTGGCCCGAAGGATAACGGAGAGTCTGTGTGCAACCAACCATTGAGCGTAAGGAGGTCAGCGTCGTGAGCGGGAACAGCGCTGCGATCATCTCAATAGAGAACGTACACAAATCCTATGGGAGTCTGAAGGCCCTCGATGGGGTCACCTTGCACATCTGCAGCGGCGAATGCTTTGGCCTACTCGGTCCCAACGGAGCCGGGAAAACCACCCTGCTCTCCTGCATCGAGGGACTCATCAGCTTTCAAGAGGGGCGCATCACTGTCAATGGCTATGATGTCGCCCGTCAGCCACGCAAAGTGAAAAGCCTCCTGGGCGTGCAGCTCCAGGACGAGACGCTCTTCACCGATCTGAAGGCGATTGAGGCCATACAGTTCTACGGCGCACTCTACAACACCTTTCCATCGCGGGCCGAAGCTCTGGCGCTGCTGGAGCGCTTCGACCTGGCCGAGAAGCGCAATGCTCGCATCGGCACGCTCTCCGGCGGTCAGCAGAAGCGTCTGACGCTGGCGCTGGCGATGGTCCACCAGCCCTCGATCGTCTTGTTGGACGAGCCGACCACCGGGCTTGATCCCCAGGCGCGCCATCATATCTGGGACATCGTGCGCCGGCTGCGTGGCGAAGGCAAGACCATCATCCTGACGACCCATTACATTGAGGAGGCCGAGATCCTCTGCGACCGCGTGGGGATCATCGATCAGGGCAAGATTCTGGCTCTGGGCACGCCGCGCGAGCTTATCGAGCGCATGGGCAATCTCTCAACGGTGCGCGCCAGCCTCTATCTGCCAGCCGAGAAGCGGCAGCAGCTGCAGACAGCGGAATTCGTCCATGCGGTGAGCGGCGACGACGGCCTGCTCACCGTGCAGACCTCCGATCCGCAGCGCGTCCTGGCTCTGCTGGAGGAGATCGGCCAGGAGATAGGAAGCCGTCCACAAAATGTCTCCATCCGTCAGCCTAATCTGGAAGATGTCTTTCTCTCGCTGACGGGCCGCAGCATTGGGCCAGCGGACTAGCAGCTGACGGCTCCCGGCCTGGGTCTGGCTCTGTCCGGCATCGTGTGCCCTCTCCATTCGCAACGGGAAAGGAAACGCCTATGCGTCGCTTTATAACTGAATTTCAATTTTTCGCTATCCTGGCTTTTCGCAGTCGCACTTTGCTCTTCTTCAGCCTGCTCATACCGACAGGCTCGCTGCTGCTCTTTGGCTTCGTCTTCGGCCAGAATGTCATTCCTCTGCCGGGCAGTGGCGGCGTCTCTTACTCGGTCTGGCTGCTGCCAGGGATCATCGTGATGAATATGATTACCTCCGGCCTCATAGGGAACTCCACAGCCATGATCACCTGGCGTGAGCGGGGCATCTTCAGGCGTATCCTGGTGACGCCAACGGCACCGTGGGAGGTGATGCTGGCGCGCGCCTGCACCCAGGTGCTGGTGATCGTCGTCCAGACCATCATAGCGATCATCGTTGGCAGCCTGGTCTTTCACTTCACCTTTAACCCGCTCTACACACCGCTAACGCTCCTGTTCATCGTCCTCGGCTCTGCCGTCTTTCTGCTGCTGGGGCAAGTCATTGCCTCCTTCACGGATCGCGTGGAGATTGGCAATATCATTGGTCAGGGTCTGTACATTCTGCTGACCTTTCTGACGGGTATTCTGCTACCTCTGCAGATTCTGCCAGATATTGTTTCCAAGATTGCCCCTTTTACGCCCTCCTACATGGTAGCCGAGCTGCTGCGCAGCGCGATGTTGCAGGGCAACGCTGGCAGCGCGCCGCTCGCCGATATCATCGGCTGTTTGTTGTACTGTGCCGCTGCTCTGGGCCTTTCGGCGGCTTTCTTCCGCATGCTGCGCTGAGTGGCGTCGCCACGACCGGTCATCTCAAGTTGAGGGAGGCTGCATGAGTTATACGATCCTGCGCGACGTCTGCCTGATTGAGGGCGCGGCGGAAGAAGGCGTCAGGAGGGGGTGTGATCTCTGGCTGCGGGGAGAGCGCATCGAGGCCGTTACCGATAGCCGCGCCCGTCTGCCGCTCAAGGGAGAAGGGGAAGAGATTCACTGTTCTGGCCTCTACTGTCTACCTGGCCTGATCGATATGCATACGCATATCACCTCGCCCGGCGAGGAGCATATCCAGGATAGCGATGATTTTCGTCGTCTACTGGCCGATCATGGGCGGCAGGCTCTGGGGGCCGGCGTGACCAGCCTGCGCGATCTCGGAGGCTGGCCGGAGGTGCTGCTCCGCCTGCGTGGGGGGGTGGCGCGCAGCCCTTTCTTTCCCAATCTCGTTGTGGCTGGTCCCTTCCTCACTGCTCCCGGCGGGCATCCGACCACCAGCCTCTTTCACGGGCTGAGCGCGCTGCGGCGAGCGGCCACCCGCGAGCTGAATGAGCCAGGGCAGGCGCGCGCGGTGGTCGACCAGCTCGCCGCCAGTGGGGTTGACTTCATCAAGGTAGTTTCTACGGCCTGTTTGATCATCCCCCAGGAGGAGACACAGGTTCCTAAGCTGCGTTCCGAAGTCTTTGCGGCGATCGTTGCTGCTGCCCACGCCCACGGCTTGAAGGTCGTTGCTCATACAATGACTGCCGCGGATGTATATGAGGCGGTGCAGGTTGGCTGCGATGGCGTCGAGCACGGCATCGTTTGCGATGATATTGATGCCTGTGACCCGGAGTTGCTCTCTCAGCTGAGAAGTCGCCAAATCTGCTACGTGCCGACGCTGGCCGCTATTGAGCAACTGGCACCGCGTTTCCTGAAGCAGGCGATGCAGAACGCCAGACGTCTCGCCGAAAGAGGGGTGCTCATTGGCGTGGGCAGCGATGCCGGCAATCCGGGCGTTCCCTTCGGGGCCGGGCTTCTGCGGGAGTGCGAGCTGCTCTTTGCAGCTGGCATTCCACCAGCACAGATTATCGCTGGCGCCACCAGTAGTGCTGCGGAACAGCTCGGACGTGGCGAACAGCTGGGCCGCCTGAGTCCCGGTTATCAGGCCGATCTTGTGCTGCTCCGGGCCAACCCGCTGGAGCACCCCGGCAATCTCCGGCAGATAGAGGCCGTCTTCAAGGCTGGCTGCTGTGTCGCTGCCCGCCCTGCTTCTGTTTTTCATCGTCAGCGTCCATCAGCTTCGTTTCAGGAGTCTGTGTCGTGAGCCAGGAAAACTTGTTTCCGCTTTCTTTTCTCCAGCGCCGTCAGGGCCGGTTCAGTTTTAACGCGGTGAGCGTGGCTGAGGGGCTGTTTGCTCTGGGGGTTCTGGCGTTGCTGATCTCTGTCTTTCTGCCCTGGCGCTATAGTGTGCTCAATCGTCCCGGCGAGCCTGTGCTGGTGCTCAGCGGCTGGGAGACGGGTCTATTGGGCGGCCAGGGTCTCTGTTTGCTGGCTGGCGCTGTGCTGGTTCTCTTGCTGGCACTCAGACGCTGGCTGACGCCTGGCCAGCGCGCTATCTGGGAGATCGTGGCCGCCGTGCTGTTGGGGGCAATTACCGTAGTGACCTTCAAAGACGTGCTCGATTTCTATAGCGGGTCGCTGGCTCTTGTGATTAAGCACAGCGTGTTGGGTGCCGGCTTTTATGTGGCTATGCTGGGCCTCGATCTCTTGCTGTTTGCCTGCTTCCTGCTGGTAAGGCGGCGGTAGCATCAGGAGGACCCTGGCCAGCGGTCAGAGCGCTGAGGCCAGGCTGGTCTGCTTGTGCCTGTGGCGTCTCTGGCCGCCGGGCGCATCCCTGGCAGGGCAGGGGACCGCCCCGGGCAGGCCGGCGGGGTCTCCTGCTCAGGAATTGGCTGAGAGCGCGGGCCTTGTGGCCGGTCAGGCCACGGACCAGAAGAAGATTATCAGCCACCGCCAATCGGCAGCACCAACACAAAGTGTGACCGATTTCACAGTGATGAGCAGTGCGCTGTGTTAATCTATACTCAGGCTCCAGCGAGAAAATTTGATGGCTCTAAAACGGCAACATCCCCTTTGCTCGCTGCTGAAATGTAGCTTGTAGCGCGAATTCCTTATATCAACCCTTCTTTTATGCATCACTAAAAACAGGATTTTTATGAAAAAGATTACAAAGGTTGTAGTTCTTTTCTTGCTTGTGCTGGCCTTCCTGGCGGGCTGCAGCGCTCCCCCGGCAAGCTCTTCTACGGGAGGTGCAGCGACTCCTTCGCCCTCCACAAATGCTACGCCGGCTGCCAGCGCGACTGTCACATCGGCCACACCGGCCTCGACGGCGCAGACCTCTTTCAAGGTCACATCAGTCCAGATGGCTGTCAGTCCGGCCTCGATCGCCGGCCAGAGCTGCGGTACGGAACTGACGGTGACCTACACGGCGACCTTCCATGTGGTTCCTGACCAGGGCACTCATACTGTTCAATTTGCGTATACCACAAATAACGGACGCTCGCAGCAGTTCGCCAGCTTACAGTTCTCGCCAGGGGAGACCACAAAGACCTTCTCTTTCAGCTGGCATGGCCCCCTACCGCTTGATCACACGGCTCCCGGCCTCGGTGGTGTCCTGGTTACCAGTCCCAACCAGCTCATCTCGACACCGATCAAGCCAGCCGGTCTGTGTACTCCAGCTCCCTTCCACGTAACGTCGGTCACTATGAGCGTTAACCCGGGCACGATCGCCGGTCGGCATTGTGGCACGAATCTGACGGTGACCTATACGGCTACCTTCCATATCGCTCCGGAGAGTATGGGTGGCGTCATCAAATTTGGCTATACTGTGGATAATGGGCGCAGTGGCGGCGACAACACCCAGACGCTCGTCGTTGGGCCTGGAACGACGACGCAAACCTATTCCTTTACCTGGAGCGGGGTCTTGCCGGCTGATCATACCTTCCCTGAGCCAGGCGGAGTGCTCGTCTCCAGTCCAAACGTGGTGCATTCTCCCCTGGTTGGGCCGAGTGGCCAGTGTAGCTAAGGTCTTGTGCGGGAGATAGTTCTTTCCTGGCCTGTCAGTGCTGCTCATCTTTCGCAGGTTGCCTCTCCATTGTGGCCGGCAGGTGGGCAGCATTAGGATAGGCAAGGTGCTGGCGCGAGGTATCCTTGCTGGAGGGGAGCGAGGGCTTTCCCGTTCTGGCTTCCAGCAGAGCTACCCCGCGCTTTCTGTCTTCGCCTGGATGTTGACAGCCCGGATGCCTCTTCTTGGGAGGCGCCTTGTGATGCCGCTGCCGCCCGGGCTTCTGCTCAGCAGATGGCCCAGGCCAGCCAGCGTCAGCCAATTGGGAGGGCTGAGACTGGTTCTGGCTCTGCGGCTAGAGGTGTGCCGGCTGGGCAGCCGTTAGCCAGCTGCGGGCGAAGCTTCTGAGTGATTGGCTGTGGCTGGCTTCTCTCCCCAGACGGTGAGCAGGGTCCAGATGGCGCAGAAGTCATCGGCTTGCATTTCTGCGACGGCCTGCTGATACAGGCGCTCCAGCTCCTCTTTCGCGGCCACCCCCGTCTTGAGCAGAAATGGCTGGACAAGCTCCATAGCGACCAGGTAATCCTTGAAGACGGGATAGTGCCCCTCTGTGCCTATTGACCACTCGATGGCGCTGGCACGGAGCCGTACGCGCTCAAAACCAGCTTGCCGCAGCAGCCGCGGCAGCACTGGCGTGATGCCGATGTGGCGTCCATCGGGCGAGAAGCTCTGGCCTGCGCGCTTGAGTGCCTGGGTACCGAGTGCGCAGAAGTGCTCAAAGGCTGGACTGGTAGTGAGAGGTTGCTCTGTTTCGGTGCAGCGCAGGATGCCGCCAGGCTTGAGGAGGCGGAAGCACTCGGCCAGCAGCCGTGGCCAGCTATTCGGTAGCATGAAGCCGCACAAAGCTCGCCCGTTGATCAGGTCAAAGGACTGATCAGGGAAGGGCAGGGACTCCATGACGTTGCCGACCTGAAAGTGGACATTCTCCAGCCCGCGCGACCAGGCTTGCGCGTTGGCATACTCGATGACTGACGGGCTGATGTCGATGCCAATGATCTCCACCTTGGGGAAGCGAAAGGCCAGCTCTAGGGCCCAGCCACCGGGACCACAGGCCAGGTCGAGGACGCGGCCCCTCTCAGGCAGGGCGATTCCCTCCTCTGGTAGCAGACCACCCATTGCTTCGGTGAGCAACCGATCCTGCTGCATCAGACGCGCCAGCTCGGCGGCTTGCTCAGAATCGATGATATAGGTATTCCTGGAGGGGGCCGAAGACGGGGATGGCTGAGACTCGGCTTGGTGAACTGGAGCGGCTGCTGCTTCTGGTTCGTTCATGCAAGCTCCTTTCTGCTTGCTAGTCGTTCTGTCCCTTTCGGTAGAAAGAATGGTCGCGCTACGGTAGCTGTCACTGCTGTTTCTAGTATAATCAATCAATGCGCTCGCTGTCTGCCCCTGCCGCTGCCTCTGGAGCAGCTATCTCTGCCTGATGTGTGTCCCCATCGCTTTTCTGCGCTGAGAATCAGGGTGCGCTGCTGGCTGCTGGGGAGCTTACCCTCGAAGGAGGCCGGCTCTGGGGTGGAGAGAGCGGCAATGGTAGCCAGATGGCTGCTGTGGTTGAGCTGGGTGAGAAGGGCGACGCTCTGCTTCAAGATGGACATATGGTATGAAAAATTCAACATATTTTTTGATGCTTCTCTGATAATGTTATGCTTGTGGCTTCGAGGATCTCGGCTCCCGACTTTCCAAGCAGCGATCATCGAATGGCTTGTGAAGGGCTCTGAGTGGCATAGTGCCTGGCATCATTACCGCATTGAAGCGGTCACTGATGAC
>NZ_JADGIA010000313.1 GCF_019683635.1 Thermogemmatispora sp.
AAGTTTGCCTCTTTATGATCTCTCATGTATAAATATTATATATCGGACCTCGTTTCCTGTCAATAATAGGGAAAAGTTTCCAAAAAAATGGAAGGATTAGGCAGCTTGGAGAAGAAAATCTGGCAGTGCTCTTTCTATCGCCAAAACAAGGAGGCTCTTCTGGTGGTATCAGAAGAGCCTCCTCGCAGCGTCCAAGCCAAGATAGGGCGAGCGCCCACCTGTGCTATCTATCGCTGAGGCTTGTCGCGGCCTTAGCCCAGCAGGCTAAACGGATTCTGCAGTAAACGCTTGACCTCCTGCAAGAAGCGCGCCACCGTCGCCCCATAGAGAATACGATGGTCTGCCGAGACCGTGACATGCATCATATCGCGCAGCACTGGCTGATCATTGATAGGCACAAAGGTACGCCGCACGGAGGCCACCGCCATAATGGCCGCTTCGGGCGGATTGATCACAGCGATGAACTCGCTGACATCAAGCATGCCCATATTGGAAATTGAGAAGGTACCACCCGAAAGATCAGCTGGCGTCAGCTTCCCAGCATGGGCCTTCTCAATCAAAGCGCGGGCCTCACGCGCAATGGTGCGCACTCCTTTGAGATTGGCATCGCGGACCACCGGCACCACCAGGCCATTGGGAATATCCACCGCGATACCAATATTGATGGCCTGATGACGCACAAACTGTCCATCGCGATAGGAGCTGTTGACCTCGGGGAATTTCTCCAGAGCCAGAGCACAGGCTTTAATAATCAGATCATTGACCGAGACTTTGACGCCGCCCTCACCAGCGCTCTCGTTGAGCTGGCGGCGCAGTGCCAGAGCCTCCGTCATATCGATCTCAGTACTGACATAGAAATGCGGGATCGTCTGCTTCGACTCAGTCAGGCGCCGCGCGATAGTCGCCTGCATACGCGAGAGCGGCACCAGCTCCTCAGCAGGAGCCGCCCCAACCTCAGCGGCGGCAGCGGGCGCAGCGACTGGAGGTACTGGGGCGGCTCCCACCCCAGCCTCCGCCGGAGCAGTCACAGTCGCCGTCCGACGGCTTTCAAGGAAAGCCTCGATATCATCGCGCACGATACGCCCACCAGGGCCAGAGCCACGGATCTGGCGCAGGTCAATATTGTGCTCCTCAGCCAGGCGACGGGCTAACGGCGAGGCTTTGATCACGCGATCCCCATTCTCTTGACCAACAGGCGCAATCGACGATGGCACCTCAACCGGCGCCGTAGCTCGCTGACGCGACGATGATGCCTCCTGAGAGACCTCTGCCCCAGAGCCGCCGCTACCGGTGGTACGACCCGCCGTAGAGGAAGCAGTCGTTGTCTGGGAAGCCGGGCGCCCGACGCTGGTCTCCTCCTGGCCAGAAACCGTGGCTCCACTCCCAATCAGCGCAATGACCTGCCCAATCGGAGCACTCTCCCCCTCCTGAACCAGGATCTTTTCCAAGACCCCGCTCTCGTAAGCCTGCAGCTCCATCGTCGCCTTATCGGTCTCGATCTCAGCGAGCACATCCCCTCGCTCAACGCGATCGCCTGGTTTCTTTAACCAGCGAGCAATCGTCCCCTCCTGCATCGTATCGCTGAGCCGGGGCATAGTCACCTCAGGCATAGACAACCCTCCTCTTGCGAATGGCCAGGCGATCGACCGCCTCCACCAGCTGCCGCGCACTGGGCAAAGCCGCCTGCTCTAGCGGCTTCGAATAGGGGAGCGGCACCTCCGCCCCGGCAACACGCTGGATGGGCGCATCCAGATAATCAAACGCCTCCTCCTGAAGAGTGGCCGCCAGCTCGGCCCCAACCCCATAAGAGCGCCAGTCTTCCTCAAAAATGATAGCGCGGTTGGTCTTCTTGACCGAATTGACAATGGTCTCATGGTCAAGCGGACGCAGAGAGCGCACATCAACCACCTCGACGCTGAGCTGGCGCTCCTGCTCCAGCCGCCGGGCAACATCAAGAGCCACCACCGCCATCCGCGAGTAGCTGATAATGGTCAGATCATGACCCTCTTTCATGACCTGAGCCTTGCCAAAGGGGATCGTGTAATCCCCATCGGGTACCTCGCCACGCGTATTGTAAAGCGCCAGATTCTCCAGGAAGAGCACCGGGTTGTCATCACGGACAGCGGTCCGTAGCAACCCCCGGGCATCCGCCGGTGTGGAGGGCGCGACCACCTTGAGGCCAGGAACATGAGCAAACCAGACCTCCAAGTTCTGCGAGTGGGTCGCCGAGAGCTGCTGACCACCACCGCCCGGAGTGCGGATCACCAGAGGAACTGGACACTGGCCGCCGAACATATAATAGATCTTGGCCGCATGGTTGACGATCTCATCCATCGCGAGGGCAATGAAGTTGATCGTCATAATCTCCACGATTGGGCGCAAACCAAGCATGGCGGCCCCGATCGCCAGCCCCACAAAGCCATTCTCACAGATCGGCGTATCAACCACACGCTTCGGACCAAACTCCTGGAGGAGGCCGGCGGTGATCTTGTAAGAACCCTCGAAACGCCCGATCTCCTCGCCGATCAGAAAGACATTCTCATCACGTAGCAGCTCCTCGCGCAGCGTATCGTGCAGCGCCTGGCGATAGGTTATCTCGGCCATACTCAGCGCCCTCCCTCACCGGCATAGACAAAGTCGTAGAGTTCCTCGACCGAAGGAAACTCGCTCTCCTCGGCGAAGCGCACCGCCTCCTCGACCTCCTGCTGAGCCCGCGTCTCTAGCTCCTGGCGCGTCGCCTCATCCATCAGCCCCGCCTCTTTGAGCCGGGTTGCGTAGAGCACAATGGGATCACGCTCGCGCCAGTGCCGTACTTCGTCTTCGGGGCGATAGCGGTCAGGATCAACCACCGAGTGACCGCGGAAGCGATAACTGACCGCCTCGATCAGGCTCGGCTCACGCTCCTCACGTGCAATGCGAGCCGCCGTGCGCACGGCCTCTAAGACAGCCAGAACATCGGTACCATCGACGCGCTCGCTGCGCATATCATAAGCACACGCCTTGCGATAAAGATCGGGAACCGCCGAGCCTTGATCGACACGCGTCCCCATGCCGTACTGATTGTTCACGATGAGGAAGACCACCGGCAGACGATAGAGCTTGGCCAGGTTGAGCGATTCGTGGAAAGGGCCACCATTGGTGGTACCATCGCCCATCTGGCAGGCCACAATCTCGCGCGCGCCCCGATAGGCCAGCGCAAAGGCCGCCCCCACTGCCAGCGGCAACTGCCCGCCTACAATGCCATAACCACCCATGAAGCGCCGCTTAATGTCAAAGAGGTGCATCGATCCCCCACGACCAAGGGAGCAGCCGGTCTTTTTGCCGAACAGCTCAGCCATGACAACAGCGGGCGAGATGCCGCGGCAGATGGCATAGCCGTGCTCGCGATAGTTGGTATAAACGTAGTCGTCGGGCTCCAGGCCGGCACAGAAGCCGACTACAGTGGCCTCTTCGCCAAGATTGAGGTGACAGTAACCGCCGATGCGCGCACGGGTGTACATCTCACCGGCCTTCTCCTCAAAATAGCGAATAAGGACCATCTGGTAATAGTAATTGAGCAGCGTTTCGCGGTCCGTTCCTTCGAGCAGCGAAGCAGGGGA
>NZ_JADGIA010000314.1 GCF_019683635.1 Thermogemmatispora sp.
GTACTATCCTTTCATAGATAGAGATGCCCGGTTCTTTGGGGTCTTCTACCCAGCGGGGTATTGACACGACTTTATATCATAGATCCAGTGAAAGATATAAGTCAAGCTCTTCATTCAAAATAAGCTCTTCAATTGAGGGCCTCCCAGTGATGCTAGTGGCTAAATATATGACAACGCTTATGAAGCCTTTCTAACTACACAGTTTTCCTGGTTGCTTGCAATAGAGATGACTAGTTCTAGGCTTGGCAGAAACGACACACTGGGAGAACCCTGTGATAGATATGCTTGATTCGACGAAACGGCGCATCAGCGTGACCGCCTTCCTGACAGCGGCAGCACGCGCCGTCGAGAGCCAGCGACCAGATCGTCTCTTCGACGATCCTTGGGCCGCTTTGTTGGCCAGCCGTGAGGGATTCAGTATTCTCGAAAAAGGGGAAGATCGGGGCGCCTCGATCGTTGTACGCACACGCTATTTCGACGAGTGGCTACAACGCTTGACTCAGGAGGAGGGTCTGCGCCAGATCGTGCTCCCCGCCGCAGGACTCGATACACGAGCTTTTCGCCTCACCTGGCCGCCAGCTACCCGTTTCTTCGAGCTTGACTTACCCGCAGTGGTCCTTTATAAGGAGGCCCGGCTTCAGGCTCAGCCGCGCTGCCAACGCACGATTCTGGCCGTTGACCTGACCTCCTCCGATTGGGAAAACCAGCTGCAGCAGGCTGGCTTCCAGCCGGCGCTTCCTTCGGTCTGGCTCGTGGAAGGACTTTTCTTCTACCTTCCCCTGGAGCAGACTCGCCAGCTGCTCGCCCGCCTGAGCCGCCTGGCAGCCCCAGGGAGCTGGCTCGGCTTCGATGCCATCCACAGCGCGATGCTTTCTTCTCCTCTGACCAGCTCTCGCATCCAGCTCACAAAGAAGAATGGGGCTCCCTGGATCGGCGCGATCGCTGACCCGGTCGCATTGTTGGCCTCCTTTGGCTGGCAGGCCAGCTTTGTCTCCAACGCACGCAAAGGGTACGAGTATGGACGAGCGATCTTTCCTTTCATCGCCCCCGAGGCCCTCAATGCTGAGACCGAGAAGCTTTATCACATGCTCGTTACCGCCAAACGCCTGCCTCTAGAGGAGTCACCAAGACTATAACCGGCAAGGAAAGGAAAAGATAAGCAAGGAAGGAGTAGTAAGCTCGCTCGCCAACCTCTGCTGAGCCTCTATGAATGGCCAGAGGGCACGGTCCTGTCGTAGAAGATTGGCACTTGTCATGTCACTTCACCAGGAAAAGCTCGCATTACCGCTTGCCCTGTCACTGGCCAAGGGGTGCCATGCAATCAGGCCAGACCAGATAGATGGAGTTAAACCGGCAGCCACCGGTCTGCTCTGTCGCAGGCTTAGCGACTTATCAGGATGCTGGCCCTCGATGTCGACCGCAGTGGCCGGGGGTCATGCAAGGGCGCGAGGGTGCCTGGCCTGGAGAGTGCGCATTAGCCATACTTACCACTCTTCCAGGCTCTAAAGGAGTAGCTCAATGAGCACCGTCATACGTATAGAACAGCTTAGCAAGTCATTCGTTCGGAATGATCGAGAGATAGTAGTCTTACACAATGTGAATCTTGAAATCGAGAGCGGGAGCTTTGTCGTGCTCGCCGGCCCAAGTGGCTGCGGTAAGACGACGCTCCTCAATATCGTCGCCGGCCTGCTGCCCCCCGGCTCCGGGACGGTCTACTACAAGGGGCTTCCCATCAGCGGACCCCGACTGGAAGTGGGTTACTTGACTCAGAAAGATACCCTGATGCCCTGGAGAACGGTTGAGCGCAATGTCGAAATGCCTCTGGAGATCAGGGGAATCGCTGCTTCGGAGCGGCGCCGGCGCGCTGCTGAGTTCATTCGCCTAGTCGGACTGCAGGGCTTCGAGAAGCTCTATCCTCACGAGCTTTCGGGCGGCATGTTGCGCCGGGCCAGCCTGGCTCGGATGCTGGTGACTCTGCCTGAAACGCTTTTGATGGACGAGCCATTCGGCGCGCTCGATGCTCAGTTGCGTCTAGAGCTGCAGAATGAGCTGCTCTCCCTATGGTCCAGACAGCGCTCCAGTGTGCTTTTTGTGACTCATGATCTGGAGGAGGCCATTATCTTGGGCGATCGTGTGGTGGTCCTCGGCACGGGAGGCCATATTATCGCTGATGAGCCGATTGTCTTGCCGCGACCACGGGATGCCATCCACATCCGCTTCCGCCCGGAGTTTACTAACCTGCATCGGCGCCTCTGGGATGCCCTCATGGAGTCCCGTCAGCAAGTGCAGAGGCAGGAGGTAAAGTTATGAGCCTGGTGAATCAGTTCCGGTCAGAGCCGTCGAGGTCTGTTCTTGTTGGGCCTTCAGCTTTGGTCAGACAGGCCCAGCAGCGCAAGCAGCGTCAGCAATGGTTGATCTACGGGTCCCGTCTGCTGCTAGTGGTAGGCGTGCTGCTCTTCTGGCAATTCGCTTCGGGAACGATTCTTGATGCTTCCTTTCTGAGCAACCCGCTAGCCATTCTTCGCCAGACCATCGCCTGGCTCAGCGACGGGGACCCCTGGTATGAGAGTACGCTTATCATTAATACTGCTGTGACCCTGGAGGAGACGCTGCTCGGCTTGCTCTTCGGCGTCGTGAGCGGTTTGCTTTTGGGGTTTCTTTTCGGTCTGCAGCCGACACTGGAGCGCATCTTTAACCCGTTCATCATTGCGCTGAACAGTATCCCGAAGATTGCCTTGGCACCACTCTTCATTCTCTGGCTGGGGATCGAGATTCCGATGAAGGTTGTGCTGGCAGCTGTGACAGTCTTCTTCCTGATTTTCCTGAATACGCTCAATGGCGTGCGCAATGTCGATCAGCACCTGGTTGATGCGGTGCGTCTGATGGGAGGACGGCAGCGCGATGTGATCTTCAAGGTGATCCTTCCTTCGGCTACTGGCTCGGTTCTGACCGGCCTGCACGTGGCCATCCCTTACGCTTTGATCGGGGCCATTGTGGCGGAGCAGATCGGCGCCAACCGCGGCATCGGCTATCTGATTCAGTCGTCCGGTGAATCCTTTAATGCCGCCGGCATTTTTGCCGCGCTGCTGGTCCTGACGCTCATTGCAGGACTGCTGAATGCGATTGTGAACCTTATCGATCGCAAGACTTCCCATTGGAAGGCCGGTCTCAAGCTCAGCAGTTCCGATCCATCCTGAGAAACTGTGCGGGGGAAGACGCTGCTTTTCTCTCAGAGGCTGCTGAGTATGGTTCCCTGCCGATCGGAGAGAGGCAATGAGGCGATCTTCTCTGATATATCGAGGGCTTTGTGCGGTTCTGGCGTTCGTAATAGCTGCGTTGAGCTTGACCAGCTGTGGCTCGGCCCAAAGTAGGGTTGCTACCGACGATATGAGGTTAAAGGTGGCTATGAATAGCCTTTCTAGCGGCTATCTGGCCGATCTTGTGGCGGCAGATCAGGGCTATTTCAAGGCCCAGGGGCTGACGGCCTATCCGGAAGAGACTGGATGGAAGTGGTTATTGCGGAAGGTCTCTTTGTAGCTTTCTTATGTCCGGCTGAACGGTTGACCGGATGGTAGGCAAT
>NZ_JADGIA010000091.1 GCF_019683635.1 Thermogemmatispora sp.
GCTATGGCGCTGCGTCAGATCGCGAATCAGCCTGACCATATCATCGATGGCAAAAGGCTTCTCCAGAAGCGTCACCTGCAAGCCCTGCAACTCCGCATCTTCCGGCTCGGTCAGCGTAGCCGCGGTCGTCAAAATAATGGGGAGCGAGCGATACTGTGGGAGGCGGCGAACCTGTTGGATCACCTCAATCCCAGAGACCAGCCCGGGCAAGAGCCAATCAACGATCAGGAGATCGGGCGAGGGGGCCTGATGCTGCGCGGCACCCTGGAGCGCGTTCAGGCATTCCTCAGCAGTAGGGTAGATTGTTACACTGTAGCCCTCGTCCTGCAGGACGAGCTGTAACATCTCCTGAATGGCGGAGTCATCTTCTAGCAGGCTGATATGCATGGCCTCGTCCCTACCTTGTTGAGTCTCACTATCATTCCAGCCAAACTATAGCAAACTGGACTATATTTCGCAAGTAGGGCCGGGCCGCTGCCAACCTGGCCGGGCACCAGCGGGGCACAGCGCGACGGACCGGCGGCGGGGTGAGCTAGCGCGCGCGGCCAGCCGTGGCCTCCGGCAGGGCTGTCGCCAGCGGCAGCGTAAAGGTCACGCGCGTCCCCTCGCCGGCGCGACTGCGCAACTGGATGCGTCCGCCCATCGCCTCAACCAGCCGGCGCGTAATATAGAGGCCCAGACCCACCCCCGGCACGCACTCGTTGCCCGGCTGCTCCAGCCGGCTAAAAGGACGGAAGAGGCGCGACTGCTGCTCCGGCGAGATGCCAATCCCCTGATCACAGACGCTGATCACCATCATCGCGCTTCCCGCCGCCACGGCTCGCTCGCGCCGCGCCGCCTGGAGGCCGGCCTCGATGGTGATCATTCCGCCGGCGGGCGAGTATTTCACTGCATTTTCCAGCAGATTCGTCAGCACCTGCTGCACGCGGTCGGCGTCGGCCCAGACCAGAGGAAGCTGCTCAGCAAAGCGGCAGCGGAAAGCATACTTGCCTGGTGTTTCGCGCTCGACGCGCTGGCGGATCAGCTCCACAGCGCGGCGGCAGAGCCTGGCAATATCCAGCGGGGCACAGCGCAGATCGAGATGATTGGCATGGATGCGCGAGACATCGAGCAGGTCGCCGGCCAGGGCCTCCAAATGATTGACCTGCTCCATAATCACATCGAGGTAATGGCGCTGCAGTTCCTCGGTCAGCCCGTCGCTGCTCCTGCGTCCCTGAGCGGAGGGGCCGTACGCCTGCAGCAGGCTGGCATAGCCCTTAATGGCCGTCAGCGGCGTACGCAGCTCATGGCTGACCATCGAGATAAACTCATACTTCAACTGATCCAGCTCCGACGGCCAGTAAAGCGCACGGCGCTCCCCAGCGCTGGCGGCGGCGCCGTTCCCTCGGGGGGCCAGCATCAGCTGCAGTGTCGGCCCGCAGCGCTGCTGTTGCCCGGGAGCAGGAGCGCAGGCGGCCTGTGAGAGCAGGCGTAACTGCTGTTCCAGCGCGCGCGCCAGCCGGGAGAGCACTGCCGCCAGTAGCTGGCTCTCGCCGGCGGCGAAGGCCGAGCGTCGTTCATCGAAGAGGAGCAGCGTCCCCAGGGCGCCCGCCGGGCGCTCCAGCGGAGCCGCCGCCAGACTGCCGATGGCCGTCCGACAGCGCAGGGCCGGCTCGGCCTCGCAGCAATGCACGCGCCCGCTCTGAACGGCGATATCGAGCAGCGCGCGCACCTGCTCATACTGCAGCAGCGTCCGCAGGCTCTCCTGACTGCACCCATAGCAGCCGACATAGCCAGCAGAGGCAGGGACAAAGACATCGAGCAGAGGATGACGAACCGTCTCATCGGGACACCCGAGCAGCAGGCCCGCCGCCTGACAGTCGACCAGCTCGCGCGCTTGGCGAGCCAGCCGCCAGGCCAGCGTCTGTAAGTCTCCCTCGGCTGTCATGCTACCTTCCCTCCCGCTTCACCACATGACTCCCAGGGTTTCCTTTTTAGTATATGTTCCCTCACAACAAGCGGGGCGCCCGTGGTGCGTCAGACACAGCCCCGGCCCGCTGGGTGAGCGGCAGCGGCGCAGGGCAAGGAGAGAAGGAGGGCCGGCAGACAAGCAAGGCAGTCCGAACCAGGAGAGGAGGTTGACAGCCCTAAGCCTTTGCCTGGTCCCGGCTAGCTGATCATATCCTCGGTGAACCAGATCCAGCCGTTGGGGGCCACGTAGACGCCGATCCCGATCTGGTGCAGGGTCGTACTGAAGAGGTGGATATGGTGCCAGCCCGTGGCTGGCTCGTTGGCCATACTGGCCTGGATATTGTAGGCGCCACCCCAGGGCGTTGGATAGGGGCCAGCCAGACCGATATTCTCGCCGCAGTCGCTGAAAGTGAAGCCCTCGTTAGCGATGCGCGTGCACTGCGGCAGTCCATCGGGACAGGTATGGCTAAAGCCGCAGTGATACATATTCCAGCTATGCAGGCGCGCCCCACCCGAGAGAGTCGTATTCCAGACAAAAGGAGGCAGGCCGCAGGCGGCGCGATCCTGATTGATCTGCTGAAAGAGCTTCTGCGTGAGCATGATCTCCTCGGAGGTGAGAGCTGGCGGCTGGCCATAGGGAGCGCTACCCTTACCGGTGGTGGCGATCGCGCTGGCGCTGGGTGCTGCGCCGCTCGTTGCCGGGGCTGTCGCGCCGCAGACATGGGAGGTACTGCTGACGCTGTGCGCCGTAGGGGTTGGTGTTGGTGTCGGCGTGCTGCGCTGACTGGGGATAACGATACTGGTGGGCCTGGGGTGCTGCTCCAGATTGCCCACGGCGTCGCTCATGGTCCGTGTCCCCGGTGCTATCCCCTGTTGCTGGCCGCCCGACCCGCTGCCGTTGCCGCAGGCCACACAGAAGGCCAGGAGACAGAGGGCCATCATGAGGCTTGCGCGACCGTTCCGATTCAGGCTCAAGCTCATCGCGCTCGCTCCGCTCCTTTCTCTGCCGTGTACGTTGATCTTTCCACACTTGCCTGCTTTGCTGATTGACAGAGAACAGTGTAGCACGGTGAGCAGCAGTCGAGCAGCAGAGCAGGTGAGCAGTGGTACTTTCGGGCGAGAGCCAGGGGCAAATAACGAGCCAGCGTTATGGAAAGGAATTGCAGCAATCAGGAGAAGGAAAGCCCCGACGCCGGAAGCGTGGCGCGGGGTCATATCCAGGCAGCCGCTCGGAGCGACCTGGTCCGGCACACTGCCCTGTCGCGACTGGTGCGCTCTGGGCGGCAGCAGTGCCGGGCCGGAGCAGAGAGCGATGGTCTTCTGGCCTGGCCCGCCAGCGATCTCCAGCCAGCGGCCAGGGAGAGACGGCCTGGCTGGCAGCAGGAAGGAGGTCGTTTCTCTCCCTGGCAGGTCTTCCAGCGGCAGGTCTCCCGCCGCTAGCTGCCTCACACCCAGAGGTAGCGATCGAGCCAGGCCAGGACACGCTCCTCGCGATCGCGCTGGTGAGCCAGCTCACGCAGGCCGTGCCCCTCGCGTGGATAGATCACCAACTCGGTGGGTACGTCGCGCTCGCGCAAGGCCCGATAGAAAGCATGGGCCTGGCTGACCGGCACACAATCATCCTCAGCCCCATGCAGGATCAGCGTCGGCGTTGTGACCTGGGCCGCATAGGTGAGCGGCGAGCGGGCGCGGTAGACCTCTGGCTGGGTCAGGGGATCGGCCTGCAGAAAGCGCACATCGAAATCGGGGATATTGGTCTGGGCGTGGAAGCCGTGCCAGTCGCAGATCCCGGCGCCCATGACCGCCGCTCGGAAGCGCTGCGTCTGCGTCACGGCCCAGGCCGCCATGAAGCCGCCGTAGCTCCAGCCGACAATCGCCAGGCGCTGACCGTCGACCAGCCCGCGCGCCACCAGCTCATCGATGCCTCGCAGCACATCCTGCAAATCCCCGCCTCCCATATCGCCGACCACGGCCTCGGCGAAGGCTCTGCCGCGGCCCAGGCTCCCGCGCACATTGGGGCGCAGCACAGCGTAGCCGGCGGAGGCCAGCAGCAGGCTCCAGCCATCCTCAAAGCCCTCCAGAAAGGCCCCCGTCGGGCCACCATGCACCCAGACGACCAGCGGCGGCGCCCCCTGGCCGCGGCGCACCAGCGGTGGCGTAAAGAGGGCCTCAATCTCCCACTCACCAACGCTGCGGTAGCTCAAGCGCTGACTGTCTGGAAGCAGCCAGGTCTCTTCGGCCAGCGGGTTCAGGCGAGTCAGGCGTCGCCAGGTCAGGCGCACCTCCGACTCCTGGCCTGGCTGGTTCTCCTGCGCCAGTGCGGGCAGTTCGGCGTAGTAGAGATCAGGCGGCTGCTCAGGTGAGCTGCGCGTCGTCAGGAAACAGCGCAGGTCTGGCGTGGTCGCCAGACAGGGCCAGCCTTCGCGCAGCACTACCCCGGCCTCCACCACCTGGCGCCTGCCGCTGGCCTCATCCAGGATACCAATCTGCTGGCTTAGGCCGCTCCAGGCCGTATAGAGCAGGCGCCGCCCATCGGGGAACCAGCGGCACCAGGCCACACTGACCTCGGCGCCGGGGGTCAGGTTGCAAGCCGGGCCACCCTCCAAGGGCACCACATAGAGATCGCCGGCCCCGCGGATCACATCGCTCCACTCGCCTGAGACGAAGGCCAGGCGCGTCCCATCCGGCGACCAGGTCAGGCCGCTGGCCTGATGCTCCAGAGCTGTCAGTTGACGCACCGTGCCGCCCTCGGCCTCGACAACACCGACCTGTCCGCGGTACCAGGTGGTCAATTCCGGGCCAGCGGAGAAATAGACGGCGAAGCGGCGTCCATCCGGTGACCAGCAATATTCCCAGATCGCCAGCCCCTCGGGCGTCACCGGGTGCGGCACGCCCTCATCGAGGTAGACCGTCCACAGGCGCTGGCAGCGTTCGGCCTGGCGGCCAAAAACGCGCGGATCGTCTTCCGGCTCGGGCTGTCCATAGCCGAGAAAGGCCAGGCGAGAGCCATCCGGCGACCAGGCGAGGTCACTCAGGCCGCCCGGCAGCGAACAGAGGCGGCGGGCCGTCCCGCCCTCAGCCGCCATCACGAAGAGCGCCAGCCGTTCTCTATCGCCGTTCCCCTCCTCTTTTTTCTCTTTCTCTTTCGCCAGGAAGGCGAGCAGGCGCCCATCTGGTGACCAGCGCGGACAATACTGCTCGCCCGTATCCAGACCAGCGGAGAGCGGGCGCGGCTCATACCCGGCGCTGGTACTAATCTCCTGCAGCCAGATTCGTCCCAGGAGGCGTGGCAGTCCGGGCGCCGGCTCGCGTACCACAAAAGCCGCGCGTCGACCATCGGGCGTCAGATCGAACTCCCCCAGCTCGCGCAGGCGCGCACTCTCTCCCGGGCCGACTGGACGTCGAGACTGAGATTGCCGGGATGGCGACAGCGCTGCCGGGCGTGACTGCTGCGAGACCTCGTTGCTCACAGGAAAACTCCTTTCCCGCTCGTGATAACCGCTCTGCTTCCTCGTATCCGGGCACCGTCTTAGCGAAAGGGAAGGGAGGAAGAGGGGGAAGAGAGCACCCTATTCCTTCGTCTGGCGGCAGAGCAGGCCACCAGGCCGAGCCAGCCAATCGCTCTTCTCAGTTCAGGCCGCGGGAAGTTCAAGAGCGGCCCTATATGACCCTACCCTTATCAAGAAGGGGGCACTGTTTGCTATTATACTGTAAGGAAGGGAGCGTTGCCCTGCCTGCACACTGACAGAAGAACAGCTGACCCATTCCAGACGCTGAGGTCCTTATGCTATATGAACTGCTGATTCTCCTCACCCTGGTGCGCAGTCCAGCTCACGGCTATCGGATTGCCAAGATCATCAACGACATGATCGGACCCTACGCCACCCTCAGTCACGGACGACTCTACCCGCTGCTGGCCCGGTTGGAGCAGCAGGGACTCATTCAAGTTGAGCAGAGCGGGAGCGTCCAGCAGGGCGACCGTCAAACGCGCGTTTACCACATCACCGAAGCCGGGCGCCAGCGTCTCCACCAGCTCATGATGGACACCACTTCCAACCTGGGCGAATACCGCGAGATCTTTGCCCACAAAGTGGCCGGCTTTGAATTCCTCACCCTTGCCGAGCGCCTGCAGCTGATCGAGCACTACATCGACTACTGCGAGCAACACATCACATACATCTATAAAGAGGCTGAGGATCTCCTCCAGAAAGCCTACGAAATTGAAGGACTCCAGGATCCCAAGCAGCTGGAAAATATACTCAACGTTATGTATCACTGGATCGAGCAATGGAAACTTGAGCTGCGCTGGGCCCAGCAGCTGCACGAGAGCCAGCTGCAGCGCCAGGACCAGGCAGAGAGCGACCTCAGCGCCAGCCAGGAGCCGCAGGCGTCGGCCAGCAACTAGCCTCTCCATGAGCCGGGGCCAGACCAGAGGGCCGATACAGGCAGGCAGACAGACAGACAGGAAGGGCAGCCATATAGTCGCCGCATACCTGCCCAGCGCTAGCGCAGATCCTGCCGCAAGACTCGACTCCCCGGCCTGGCCTTCACCACGAGTCTCGGCCTCCACCTCAGCCTCACCTGAGACCGCCCCCACTCAGGGAGCGGTCCCCACTTCAGCCACAGCTACCTGATCAGCATCAGCAGCGACCTGTCGACGAGAGCGCCCCCATCCCAACAAGAGCGCCAACACCGTCAGCACCCAGCCCAGCGCAGCGAAGGCCGCAGACGCCCACCAGGTCGCCGCGAAAGCCTTCATCACCTCAGCGCTGAACAAGGCGCTAATACGCCCACCCAGCGCCTGCAGATGGCTGCGCAGGGCCTCCCGCTGCGGGCCAGGAGGCACCATCTGGGCCAGCGGCCTCAAATCGACCGTTGCCGATCCCGACTGAGCCTCACCGCCAGACTGGCCTACATTCGCCTGCTGCAAAGCGGTCACCAGGTGGCTGCGCAGGGCCGGAGGCAGCTGCTGATCGCTCTCCACCAGCTGGACGCTGCTCTGACGGGCCTGCTGCAGATGCTGTGGCAACTGGGCAGTGAGGAGGGCAATCAGCACGGCCACCCCGAGAGCAAAGCCCACCTGACGGAAGGTATTCAGAATGCCACTGCCGACCCCCAGCTGAGCCGGAGGCACCTCACTGAGGGCAAAGGCGGGGAAGCTCTGGAAACACATACCCATGCCCACCCCAATCAAGGCCAGGCGCCAGGCCGTGTCGAGCGCCCCCGCCGAGGCACTCATCAGCGCTAGCAGCGCAAACCCCAGCGTCACCAACAGCAGGCCCACCAGACCCACCAGGAGAGGCGGCAGGCGATGCCCCACTGCTCCCATCAGCAGCGAGAGGATCAGCGACGCCAGCGGCAGAGGCAGCAAGGCATAGGCTGCCCCCAACTGGTCATAGCCGCGCAACTCCGTAAAGTAGAAGACCACAATCACAAAGGCCCCCTGCATCGCCATGCCAAAGAGCAGCATCGCCACATCCGAGAGCAGAAAGCTGCGAATGCCAAAGAGGCGCAGGTTGACCATCGGCTCCCGTACACGCAGCTCAACCCCCACAAAACTCGCCAGGGCCACCAGCGCCAGCCCCATCAGCGCCAGCGTCGGCAGCGAACCCCAGCCCCAACTATTGCCCTGCATCACCGCCAGCACCAGCGTGAACAGGGCCACACTCACCAGCAACAACCCGGGCCAATCCAGGCGTCCGGTGCGCCCATCCTGACGCACCTCGCGCGTCTCCGGCACCCAGAGCCAGACCAGGACCAGCCCCACTACACAGAAAGGCAGATTGACATAAAAGATCCAGCGCCAGCTCAGTGTTTGGGTAATCAGCCCGCCCAGAACCGGGCCCAGGGCCGTGGCCAGGCCAGCCGCGGCGCCCCAGAGGCCGACCGCCGTGCCCCGCTGCTCACGGGGAAAGATCGCTATCAGAATGGCCAGGCTGACCGGCTGCAGCACTGCCGCCCCCACAGCCTGCAAGGCCCGAAAGCCGATCAACCAGTCGATTGAAGGGGCCAGGCCACAGAGCAGCGACCCCAGCATAAAGACCGCCATCCCGGCCATAAAGATCTTTTTGCGCCCGAACAGATCGGCCAGGCGCCCCACGGTCACCAGCAGCACCGCAAACACCAGACTATAGGCATCCAGCACCCAGCCAGCCATCGTCAGATCGGTACGCAGATCCTGCACAATGGCTGGCAAGGCGATCGACACAATCGAGAGATCCAGCAGGGCCATAAAGAGGCCGAACATCAGCGCCAGCAGCGCCAGCCAGGGATTAGCTCCCCGCCTCATTCCGCTCGCCGAACTTGCTTGTACCATGCCCTTTACCTCGCTTTCCGCCTTCTGGCAAGAAAGGATACGTCTGCAGGAGAGCTGGCTATCGCCCACAGCGGCGCTCATCGCGCGCTGTCTCACCCAGTCCGGTCAAGATAGTCAAGCTCTCTCTCACAAGTCTCCTCACGCCTGCGGGGGCTGATTTCCCCCGCAGACATATCTCACAGTGACCTACTATACTCCATTCTTCGGAGAAAGTCAATAGTTAGATACGCAAATTTGCCTATAAAAATTGAAATTCTTCAATAAGGATAGGTCATTATGACCTTCTCTATTGAAGCGGAGAGGAAAGGCAGCGCCAGGCGACGGACCTGCAGAGGCAGGCTGCTCGGGGAGCAGTCCGCGAGAAGACCGTAGTGGCCCCTCGTCAAGGCAGGAGAGACGTGCGATACTGTATCAGGACCAGAAAGGAGAGCATCAGGGAGTTCGCATTTCCCATGTTGGGCCAGCAGTGTCCAGGGTCTGACTTCCCCACATTGCCAGCCCGCTAGCCAGCCAGTAGACCAACAAGGGAGGAAAGAGACACTATGGCAAGCTTTGCCTACACCCGCGGACTACATGATCTTGGCAACGACCTCTACGCCTACCTGCAGCCGCCTGGCACCTGGGGTCTGAGCAACGCCGGACTGATCGTTGACGGCCAGGCCACCCTACTCGTCGACACCCTCTTCGATCTCAAGCTCACCGGGCAGATGCTGGAGACCATGAAGCGGGCCGTGCCAGCCGCCGCCGAGATTGGTACCGTGGTCAACACCCATGCCAACGGCGACCACTGCTATGGCAACCAGCTCGTCGCCAACGCCCAGATCATTGCCTCCGAGCAAGCCGCCATCGAGATGCAAGAGGACCCGCCAGAGCGCCTGCGCACCCTACTCACCCAGACAGCCAATCTGCCCCAGCTACAGCGCTTCCTGCAGCGGGCCTTTGGTGCCTTCGACTTCAGCGACATCACCCTGACCCCGCCGACGCGCACCTTCAGCGGCGAGCTGACGCTGCATGTTGGCAGCAAAGAAGTGCGCCTGATCGAAGTTGGACCGGCCCACACGCGTGGCGACATCATCGTCTACGTACCCGACGAGCGCGTAGTCTTCAGCGGCGACATCCTCTTCATCGGTGGTCATCCCATCATGTGGGCCGGCCCCACCGCCAACTGGCTGCGCGCCTGCGACCTGATCCTGCAGCTTGATCCCGAGATCATCGTTCCCGGCCACGGCCCCATCACCGACCAACGTGGCGTCAGCGAGGTCAAAGGCTACCTGCAATACCTCTACGACGAAGCCCGCAAGCGCTACGAGGCCGGCCTGTCGGCCCTGGAGGCCGCGCGCGATATCCCGCTCGACCGCTACGCGACCTGGACCGATGGCGAGCGCATCGTCGCCAATGTCGCGGCCATGTACCGCGAATTCAGCGGCGACCAGAGCCAGCCTGAGAAGCCCTTACTCTTCGCCAGTATGGCAGCACTGGCTTCTTGATCCCGAGCGTCCAGTGTAGCACTGCACCTCTCTTCTCCTTCCTCGTCAGCCTTCTGATCCAGCAGCTTCTACAAGCCAGGGAGGGAGACAGAGAGGCTGCCCTGCAGGAAAAGAGCCAATAGCTGTCAGGACCCAAAACCGTCGAATCAATCGACCGTTCTCCCACTCGGCCCACCAGCCGAGATCTCTGGAGGCAAGAGCCGATGAAATTGGTGACCTATGTCCTCGATGCCAACACGCCGCGCGAAGGAGGGCGAGCCGGTGTGCTGCTCAACGACCTTGTCCTTGATCTGGCCTCCCTTGGTCGCTGGGCCGCAGCGCGCGAGGCCGCCTTTGCCCGTCTCAGCCCGGGGAGCGAAGCGCCGCTTCCTTCCACGCTGTTGGCCCTTCTGCAGGAGGGAGCGCCAGCCTGGGAGCGGCTGCGCATCGCCTTCGCCCTGGCCAGTCAGACAGAGCCGGCGCACCTCCAAAGCCAGGAGGGATTAGCCTTTCCGCTGGCACAGGTCCGCCTGCGCCCGCCCATTCCCACCCCTCCCACCATCCGTGACTTCTTCGCCTTCGAGGCCCACGTGCGCAACGCCCGCGCTCGCAGCGGTCTGGAAGTGCCGCCGCAATGGTACCAGATCCCCGTCTTCTATTTCTCCAACACCTCGGCCCTCTACGGACACGAGGAGGCCGTTCCCTATCCACGCCTTAGCCAGGCCCTGGACTACGAGCTAGAGATGGCCGCCGTCATCGGACGCGAGGGGCAGGACATCGCCGCCGAGCAGGCCGCGGACTACATCGCAGGCTATATGATAATGAACGACTGGAGCGCGCGCGACCTCCAGCTCCAGGAGATGGCCGTCCAGCTTGGGCCAGCCAAAGGCAAAGACTTCGCCACCTCCTTTGGCCCCTGGCTGGTCACGCCCGACGAGCTGCAGCCCTACCGTCGCGGCAGTGGCTCCGACGAGCGCTTTGCTCTGCCCATGCGCGCCCGGGTCAACGGGGTCCTCCTGACCGAAGCCAACTTCCAGGAGATCTACTACACCTTCCCTCAAATGATCGAGCGCGCCTCTCAGCACGTCCGTCTGCGTCCTGGCGACATCCTCGGCTCCGGCACCTGCGGCGGCGGGTGCCTGCTCGAACTCGGACAGGAACGCCATCGCTGGCTGACCGTGGGTGACGTCGTGGAGCTAGAAATCGCCGGGCTGGGGCTCCTGCGCAACACCATCGTCGCCCCACCATCTTCCTGATCAAGAGCCGCCCGTGAGCGCCTTGGTGCCTCACACACCTCAATCAGGACAAGCAAGGAGCGAAGGCCCACCCTGGGTACTCGACCTTCGCTCCTCTTGCCCGTCCTTAAAGGAGATCCGGGGAATGCTGCGGCTGTTCACTCTCTGCTCCTTGCCGCAGCTAGGGCCGTCCTTCCTGGGGAGGAAGCTGGTGCATCCCATGCTCCTGGTCGCTGGGCAGCGAACTGGAAGAAGGGGCATGCCTCGTCTCCTCCCCGGCAAAGCCTCGCTCCTCCGCCAGCTCCTCCAACACCCGATCACGACGCTGCTGATCGCTAATAGCCCGGGCCAGGTGTAGACTGAGACAGATGCGCTCAATCTCCAGCGTTGTCAGACGCAGCGCTTCCAAGCGTTTCCCCAGATCCTCCCGCTCACTACTCTTGACTTTGATGAGCTTCCCTATCAGGCTGACCAGCAATGTCGCTACTGAGAGAATCGAGCCACCCACAACGGAGGCCTTGAACATAATCACCAGCGCAACAATCACGCAGAGCCAGACAATCACTCGGGTCTCATAGAAGATGATACGATTGGCGCGACGAAGCTCTTCATAGTCTGACTTCAGCAATTGATAGAAATCAGCCAGATGGTCGGGAAAGTATGCCAGCGGCTCAGAGGGAGATTCAACCATCTTGGCCCGGGACTGGCGGCGCCTGGTCCGGCGCGATGTGCCCTCAGCCTCCTCAGACGCGCTCGCTCCCTGCTCTGCCGAGTGATCATGCATACCAGCCCCCCAACCCGGCACAGGATCGCCTACTACTCATATCATATATTGTTTTTTGTTATACACAAAAGCAATTGAGGCATTAACTACTCACACGAGAGAGGGGGCTGAGGTGGCCCCACCCAGTACTCAAGTAGAGAAGCAATCGCCTCTCCACGCTTCTGAGCATCAACCACCTCATAGGCGCGAAAACATTCCAGATAGGCCGCATACAGCTCTTGCAGACGCTGCAGATGCTCCTCCAGCTCGTGCTGATAGCGCTGATGGAAGCGCAGCAATAGCAGCGCGAGTACAATCGCCAGCGAGGCGGCCCCGATGCTCCATTCCAGCGGTACGGCAAGCAAGAGACCAGCCAGGGCCATGCCCAGAGACAGTACGCTCATTGGCAATACCCCAACAACCAGGCGCTGCGTCAAAGCCAGGCGCCGGCGCAGGCGGACATGCTCTTTGTGCAGCCGCTGATAGCAAGCATCCAGCCTCGACAGATACTCTTCAGCCAGATCATAGCAAACCGCCCCGGGCAGCTCCTCGGTCTCATTCGAGAGTCTGGCTCTATCGACACCGACCATCAGCATGGGAGCGGCTAGCGCCTCCTCGCCTCTGCGCAGCACCCTGGGGGTACGGAAACGTGTTCCCATCGGGGTCTCCTCCTCACCGACCAGGAAGGAAGTGATAGCAATCGCAGATCACCTTAGTCTCTATTATAATTCACTAAAAAAGCTGAAGATCTCTATACAACTTGAGAGGAAGAAAGGGAAACAACAACACAAAGAGGGGCAAGGGTGAGCAAAGAATGCGGATAGAAGCGGCGCGGTGAGGTAGAAAAGCGCAAAATCAGCTCAACGGTCCCCAGGGCCTCATCCGGCGGCGGGCTTTCTGGGCCTCCTGATACTGGCCGAGCAGCTCATAGATCTCAGCCTTCAGCATCCAGGCGCGGGCATAACTGCGATCAAGCTCAGTTGCCTCATTCAAAGCATCGAGGGCGGCGCGATGGTGGCCGAGGCGCAGAAGAGCCTCCGCCTTATTGCACCAGGCCACAGCGCTGCGCGGATTAATCAAGAGCGCCCGCGTATAAGCCTCGACCGCTCCAGCAAAATCGTGGAGAGCCGAGCGAGCGTTGCCTAAACCATTCCAGGCATGGAAACTATTGGGGTCGCAGGCCAGAGCCTGCTCATAGGAGGCCAGCGCCTCGGTCGTCAGACCCATATCCAGCTGGGCATCCGCCTTCCCATTCCAGGCCGCCACATAATGAGGGTCGAGAGCCAAGGCCCGCTCAAAATGGACCAGGGCCTGCTGATAGCGCTGCAGCCGATGGAGAGCCAGGCCGGCGCTGACCCAGACCACCGCGCTCTCGGGATCGATCTCCGTCGCTCGCTGGAAAGCCTCATAAGCCTTGCGATAATTCCCCTGATTATAGAGCGCCGTTCCCTTGCCATTCCAGGCATGGAAGTTACGAGGAGAGAGTTGGAGCGCCTCCTCGTAGGCTCGCAGCGCCTGCGCATAGTGCTGCTGGCGCAAGAGCTGGTCCCCCTCTTGACACTTCTCACGCACGCTGCTGCTGATACGCGAGGAAACACGCGTCTGCTGCTGAACCGGCAATGAAGCACTGGCCCGGGCCTCCACCCCGTTGCTCTCCGCCTCGCTCTGGAGGGCAGCCGCCGCCTGGACCTGGGCCGGCAGCGCCCGCCGCGGGCCCGAGGCCGGCGGCAGACGCACCGCCTCGCGCGAGCGCACCAGCAGGGCCCGCGCCCCCGTGCCGAGCTGCAAAGCCCGGTCAAAGTCATATTGAAACTCCAGCATATCGCCGTAGCGCTCCTCTGGCCGCGGCGCCAGGGCCCGCAGCAGCACCTCATCCAGCTCCGGGACCAGCTCGCGGTTCAGCGAGGAAGGAGGCACAATCACACCACTGAGTGGATCATGGGGATGATAACCGGTAAGCATTTCGTAGAGGACGACCGCACAACCGTATTGATCGCTGCGGGGATCAACAATGCCATGAGCCTGCTCGGGAGCCATATAGCCAACCGTACCGCGCACTGTTACCGTCATGCCCACGCGCGCCCCCGGCTCCAGAGCGCGGGCGATGCCAAAGTCGGTGATCACCAGGCGATAATCTTCCTGGTGGATCAAGAGATTTTCAGGCTTGATATCGCGATGAATCACAGGGCGAGGGCGAGTATGGGCATAATGCAACGCCGACACCAACTGATGAAAATGCTGAACCGTCTCCCACAAGGGCAAGGGGCCACCCGCGCTAGCCAGGCGCGTGCGCAGTGAACCCGCGGTATAGAGGGGCATAATCAAAAAGACGCTTGGGCCATCGCGGCCATAGTCCAGCACTGGGGCAATATTGGGATGATCCAGGGCCGCCGCGATCCGCGCTTCGCGCAAAAAATGCTCGCGCTCTCCCGCGGTTGTCCTGCTTGGCAGGAGCAGCTTGATCGCCACATGGCGCGACAAATGGCGATCAACCCCGCGGAAGACCGCTGCATAGCCCCCCTTGCTGATCAAAGCCTCAACCACATAGCGACCGGCGAGCGCAGTTCCCAACAGAGGGAGAGCGCAGGCTCGGCAGAACAGATCAGATTCGCGATTCTCGTATCCGCAGTCATCCAGGTCGGCGCAGCGTCGCATGCCCTCCTCCTCTTTCAGTCTCTTAGAGTCTCTCCGTGACGCGGTTGACAACCAGGTGCCACCCATCCCTCCAGAGAGAGGGCGCAGCCACCCAGCGTCTTCAGCGTCTCATCTACGTTTTGCGCAACGCCGCCTGTTGCTCCAGCGAGCGCACCCACTCCTGACAGGAGCGGGCTTCTTCGCTACGTCCCAGGCGTTCGAGGACGACCGCCTTATTATGCCAGGCATCGGGTTCCTCTGGGGCGAAGGCTGTCGCCTGATCGAGGGCCGCCAGGGCTTCTTCTAGCCGGCCCAGGGCGAAGAGCGATAAGCCCTTATTGTTCCAGGCAGCGATATAGTGGGCATCGAGGGCCAAAGCGCGATCGAAAGCTTCCAGGGCTTCCTCATAGCGTCCCAGCTCATGGAGGAGGCTCCCCTTGTTATACCAGGCGGAGATCAGGCCATCGTCGTAGCGCAGCGCCTGAGTATACGATTCAAGGGCATCCTCATACATGCGTAACGCAGCCAAGACGTTTCCTCGATTATACCATGCGCCGGCCAGGGTAGGATCAAGTTCTAAGGCTTCATCGTAGGCAGCAAGCGCCTCCGCATAGCGTCGCAGATCGCGCAGATCGTTGGCCTTATCAAAATAATAGAGGGCATTACGCGGCTCCAACTGCAGCGCACGCTCATGAAGCGGTAGCGCCTTATCGGGTTGCTTCAGGCGACGCAAAATATTACCCTTAATATCCCACAACGAAGCGCGCTGGCTCTCCAGCTCCAGGGCGCGATCGATGGCAATGAGGGCCTCCTCGTAGCGCTGCAAGCTATAGAGCGTATCGCTCATGGCCTGCCAGATCACACTCTGATTGGGATCGAGCACCAGGGCACGGTCAAAAGCCAGCAGGGCCTCCTCCGGGCGATTCTGCTCAGCCAGCGCCATGCCGCGGCCACTCCAGGCGAAGGCCGAATTTGGATCGAGGGCCAGCGCCTGATCGTAGCAATACATCTCCTCATCGTAGCGGCCCAGCTCATGCAAGACACTGGCGCGCGAGTTCCATAGCTCAGGATCGTCCGGGCGCAGGCGCAGGGCGTAATCGTAGGCGGCCAGGGCCTCCTCCGGGCGGCCAAGCAGCATCAGCGTGGCCCCCTTGCCGGTCCAGGCCTCCACCGGGTTCCCCTGAGAGCGAATGGCCACCTCGTAGGCGGCCAGGGCCTCTTCATAGCGCTGCTGCTCATAGAGCGCGTTGGCCTCAGCCAGCCAGTCGCGCACGCCCGTCGGAGTCGTCTGACGCTGAGGGACGGCCCTGCGGGGCAGCGCTGGATAGCGCTCAGTACTGACCTCATCCTCCGCTACTCCCTCCTCCTCCCCCACCTCAGCGGCGGCCTGCACCGTTGCCTCAGCTTCCGACCACAACAGGTCGCTACCCACACGCACCGTCATGTGGGGACGGAACTGGCGAGCCGGCTGACGCGCTGGATCGAACTCCGTCTTCACCAGAAAGGCCACCGGCCCATCCTGGCCATAATCGGTCACGCGAATGCTCCCCGGCTCATTGACCCGGCTAGAGAGCGACATGGCCAGCTCGGCATCTTGCAGGAACTCCTCCCGCTCCCGCTCTGTCGCCTCGTGTGGGCGCAGCACACGCACTGTCACTGGCAGCCCGCGATGGTGATCCAGGGCCTGCAGCGTGACCGTCTGACGGTCGCGAGAAAGCAGATCCATAATTTCATAGCGCCCCAGCAGGAATGAGCCTCTGGTCGGAATTCCACATTGGGCGCAAAAACGCACTTTATCAGGATTCTGATAACCACAACCTTCGGCGTCCAAACAGCCCCCCATGGGCCTCCTCCCTGCTCAGCACATCGTTTTAACAACGTTCCCTCATACATACAAACACGTAGACATCACAGAAACGGTGGAACAGCAGCATGCAAGCATATAGGGACCCGCGACCTACTGTAACGAAAGGGTCCTCCTCTGTCAAGAGAACGTTCCAGCATGCTTTTCTCATGATACCACAAAGTGCGGCCAGGGCGCTGCCCAGCGGCCATTTTCGCCTGTCCCCTCCCCCTCCCAGGGGGACTTGCCTTCCGCCTCAGGCAGTGCCATAATGAAAAGGATTTCAGCAGATTTGCTGTAGTCCTCTCCTGCAGAGATCCTCTATAGTAAGAGCAAAACGCTGTAACAGTCTCACACTGGCTGGTGCTGGCTGGCTGCGAGGAAGTTGCTCCGCAGGAGGGTTTTGACAGTGTTCAGCGAGCTACGAGAGCAGGACGATAGCACAATGACGACACAGATCGCCCCCGGCGCAGTCAATGGCGAGCATGAAGAGCAGCGAGTGATCCGCGTGCTGCTCGCCGATGACCACGCCCTGGTACGCGAAGGGACACGGCGCTTGCTTGAGGCAGAGAGCGATGTTGAAGTGGTGGCCGAGGCGGCCAGCGGCGAGGAGGCGGTAGAGGCCGCCCAGCGCCTGAATCCTGATATTGCGATCATGGACATCGCTATGCCCGGTATGGGGGGAATCGAGGCCACCCGCCAGATTAAGGCCCACTGCCCGAAAACCGCTGTCCTGGTGCTCTCCGCTTACGACGATGAACAGTACTTGATCGCGCTGCTGGAGGCGGGCGCCGCCGGCTTCCTCCTGAAGAATGTGCACGGCCAGGAGCTGGTGAATGCGATCCGCGCCGTGGCCCGCGGCGAGTCCGTGCTGCAACCGTCGCTGACGGAGAAAATGATGCGCCGCCTGACAAACCGCAGCCATCCGCCTCAGCGCTCCTCGGACCTGCTCAGCGAGCGCGAGTTCGATGTGCTGCGCCTGGCCGCCCGCGGTTTGCCTAATAAGGAGATCGCTCGCCGCCTCGGCCTGAGTATCCGCACCGTCCATAGCCACCTGGCTAATATCTTCCAGAAGATGCAGGTTGGCTCGCGCACCGAGGCTGTGCTCCAGGCCCTGCGCCAGGGGATGATCTCACTCCAGGATACGTACGATACTCAATGAGAGCCATGCTCAAGCAGGCACAGTTCTCGCCACTACGGCTGCTGGTGATCACTCTCTCCCTGGCCATTGCTTTGCCTCTGCTGCTCTGGTCTATCCACAATTATCGACCAGCCCCTAACTTTTACGGCCCACGTGCGATCTATAGCCTGGTCGCCTTAACGTCACTGCTGGCCCTGCTGGGGCGCTTCTCTTTGCTCCGTCTGCTGCGCTCCGAGCTGGCCGATCCCAAAAATACCCAGCAGCAGGTCCTGGATACCTGGCGCCCGCTCTTTCTCTTCGACATCACCGCCCCGTTCTATCTGGCCGCCAGCGTGCTGATTAGCGTGCCCGCCGCGGTGCTGACGGCGATCATCACCCAGGCGGTGCTCCAGGGCTATACGCTGGCACGCGGCTTTATCTCCTGGAGCGAGGCTTGCTATCGCCTGGCCAGCACAGGCTTGATCGTTTTCCTGGCCGGCTCGGTCTATGTCTGGGTGGCCGGCAGCACGCATCTGCCTCTCCAGCACAGTGGGCGCCTGGCAGAAACCAACGAGCTGCTCGGCAGCGTGCTGGCCGCGGTAGTGATGATGATTCTCATCGCCCTGATCGCCTTGCCCGTGATGTTCCGTTGGTCTGGACGCCCCACCGGGGCCGCCTGGCGCGCTTACTTGACCTCCCCGTTTCTGCGCTTTCAGGCCCTGGTACTGAGCGTAGGCCCGCTGCTACCCGTGGTGGACATTTTCGACGATGCCGCCGCTGAGCTGGCCTGGCTCTTCTTTCTGGTGCCGCTCTTCGCTATTTATTACCTGGCCCTGGTCAGTACACGCTTGAGTATTCAGACCAATGAGCTGCAACGCACGCTCGAAGATCTGCGGAGCGCACGCCGGCGCCAGGATGAGCTACGCGACTACGCCTCTCTGATCACGCGCGTCCAGGAAGAAGAGCGTCGCCGTCTGGCCCGTGAGCTGCATGATGATACAGCCCAGGCGCTGATCGCGCTCTCTCTGGGCCTGGATGGCCTGGGACGCGCCATGCGCCAGCTCCAGCTGCCGGAGAAAGATCTGGAATGGCACGCCAGTCTGCAGAATCTGGCCGATCGTACGCTGGAGGGGGTGCGCCGCGCCTGCCGCGATCTGCGTCCGTCGGTGCTGGATGATCTGGGACTGCACGCGGCTCTGGAGTGGCTCAGCGATAGCTCCGCCGAACGCGGCGTCCCTTGTACCTTCAGCTGTTCGGGCGAACCTCGCCCGACCTCTCCAGAGGCAGAGATTGCCGTCTTTCGCATTGTTCAGGAGGCGCTCTCGAATGTCTGGCGCCACTCGCAGGCCAGTCAGGCCTGGCTGCATGTAGCATATTTACCTACCTGCCTGACGGTGACTGTGAGCGATAATGGCCGTGGCTTCGCTCCTGAACAGGTCGGCACGGGGCGCGAACACGGCTCTCAAGGGGGTTTGGGTCTGCTCGGAATGCGCGAGCGCGCGGCTTTGGTCGGTGCAACGCTCTCGATCGAGTCAGCCCCAGGTCAGGGCTGCACCGTCCGCCTGGCGCTCCCTTTGTCCCCTGATCAGCCGGGCGCTGACCAACAGTAGCGCCCCACTTGCAGGCTCGCCACTGCCCTCAAACCCAGGCCAGGCCGATCAGTTCCTCTTTCCCAAAGCGAAGCGCTTCCCACTTTTCTCCTCGAAGAGGATTAGGTACATCTGCTGATGCTTTTTGCCAGCCAATGACGCATAGTAATAACTGGGTGGGGTCCGGGAGGCAGCCAGTGTTCATGGAAGCTTACTTCGGTTCGATGGGTCGACGGTAAGCTCTAGCCAGGGACCGGGACCTGGCTACGGGGGCCAAGATTATCGGCGGCTCATCGCCGGTGCTCGGAACGGTCTTTGTGCCCGTTGCGGGTTTTGAAACGAGTAGCATCTTTGTCTCTCCGTGCGGTGTTCACTCTTCGTTGTGTAAGCTTCTATCGGACACATTGGCTCTCCCGGACCCC
>NZ_JADGIA010000315.1 GCF_019683635.1 Thermogemmatispora sp.
CTTTTCCGACAGTTCTTCCCCGTTTCTCTGAAGTTTCTGAGACTGCTCTCTGCATCGCCGGGTACGAGACAGGGAAGGGCGCGGTGTCCGCCATAAGTGAATTCCCTCGCTTGTGGAGATCGTTGAGCGCTCTCAAGCGCAGCAATCAGGCGAGAGGGAGGGTGGGTGGCAGGAAAGGGATGCAATATGGTATACTCGCATTGATGAAGCAGTATCATGGTCACAGACAGATTCCTCATCCTCGGGGTTTGCTTTTCGACATGGATGGGGTGCTATTGCTCACCAGCCAGAGTCCGGCTCAGAGCTGGCAAGAAGTGGCTCGCCAATTTGCGCCGGCACTGGACCTTCCTGCCGAGGCCCTCTTTCAGGCTCTGCAAGCAAGCTATCAGGCGTACCGGCGCGCCATCGCCCATGATCCCGAACAACAGCGGAGAGATCGTCTGGAGCCATTTGAGACGCGGTTAGAAGTGGTTGCTGGCGCTCTGGCTAGCCTGCAACGAGCACCTAACGAGATGGCAGTGGAGATTGTGCGGGCCTATGAGCAGCTTCGAGACGCCCATCGTTCCCTTGCTCCTCATGCACTGGAAGTGCTCCAGATCTGCCGCCAGCGCTCGCTTGCTCTAGCGCTGGTGACCAATGGGAATGCGACCTACCAACGCCGCAAAATCATGCATCATGGTTTAGCCTCGTGGTTCGATACGCTGCTGATCGAGGAAGAGGTTGGCTTCGCGAAGCCAGATGCCCGCATCTTTCGGCTGGCGTTGGAACGGCTGCATCTCAGGGCTTCTGAAGCCTGGATGATTGGCGATGATCTGACCTGCGACATTACAGGTGCTCAACAAGTGGGGCTTTTTGCCATCTGGTACGACGCGAGCTGCAAAGGACTGAGCCACGAATGCACGGTGCATCCTGACTGGACCCTGCATGACCTTATTGAGCTGCTCCCCCTTCTCGCCCCCTGAGAGAGAAAGGCTGGAGCTGCTCATTCAGTGCTTTGACAGAAGGAACATCGTGGTAGGGTTGTAGCAGCTCCTGGACTTGAAGTAGGTGCTTCTGAGCAGTCAGAGATTGTTCTCCAAGCTCAGTGAGAAGCGCAAGACAACGCGAGACAAAGGTACAGGCTTGCTCGATCTCTCCCTGGCGAGCATAAGCACTGGCAAGATCGCTCAGATAGTACAGTTTGCGCCTGGGAGGAGAAGGAGTGGTTAAGGCTTGCTCCAATGCTTCTTGAGCCTCACGTAAGAACCCATTCGTTGTGGACTGTTGACGCTGATACAGCAGTTGCAGACACACGCCTTTATACCCCAGCAGTAAGCCGGGTTGAAACTCGATGAGAAAGGCCAGATCAGATTCCTGGGCAGAGGAGCCTTCCTGTTCAAGGACACGGAGGCATTCAAGACAGGTATCGTGATGGTGCAAATGAGCACGAATTTCGGCCTCGACTGCAGCAAGCCAGGTATGTAACAGTCGATCGGCATGGGGGAGGCTAAGTTGACGTGCAGCCTGGATACAGCGAAGTGCTCTCTGATACTGCAATGAGTAGGTCCAGGTGAAACTCATCCACCCCCAGATGACCGCCTGGAGGAGAGGATCATCGGCCTCGGCTGCTGCCCGCAGAGCCAGTTGGTAGGAGGTACGAGCTTTCGAATAGTGCCCTCTGTCATACAGCAATACACCAGCGAGCAGTGCCGTCCGACTGATCGTGGCACAGAGCCGCTGGCGGAAACCTGCTGTCTGGGAGCCGGCAAGTACAAACGTCAGACTCTCCAGATATTTCACAACAGCCGAATATAGTAGAGACGGAGGCAAGGCGTGTTCTTCTCGGGCCAGCCAGTACACTCTCGTCTGCTGGTCAAAATAGTGTATTTCTCTCTGGGCGGCCAGTGCTGGTCTGGTGAGCAGTGTCATCAGACGATCACAAAGCTCGGTATCAGTGACCACCAGCAGATCAGAGGAGGTTCGCTCAAAGGAGGGTAGCGAGAAGAAAGGGGAGGCTGGCTGAGGAGCAGCCGGAGATGGAGAGTCCAGAGCCTGCTGAGGATGAAATGATGGGGCGTCGAAGAGAAACGAGAGAGAGAACCCCTGTGCCTTAGCTGCTTCCTGGGCCATCTGATAGCATCGCCATGCCTCCTGAGATCTACCATGCCGGAGCAACATCGCGATCCAGGCCCGGAGCGCTTCCTCATCTGGGGGAATAGAGTGAAACAACGCCCGGTACTGTTCTCCTGCTTGCCAGAGCCTTCCTTGCCGTTCGTAGGCGTTGGCGAGCCAACGCCGGCATTGTCTCAGCATCTCCTCGCTGCGTTGTCGGACTCCATACACCCAGGTCCCTCCCTCCCCTTCCAGCAACTCACCACGCTCCTGATAAGCCAGTGCTTGTTCGAGCAGAGGAACAGCCTCATCAGTGGTGCCTCCCCGATCCTCAGCTTCAGCAAGGAGCGCTCTACAAGTGTCATCATCGACCCAGATAATCGATTGATCTGCCAGTGCATAGCCCGTTTCCAGTGTGCGCACTAGATCTTTGCCAATAGCTCGGCGGATCTGATTGACAGCACTGTAGACCATCTTATCGGCGAGGGCGAGCTGATCGATCTCTGGCCAGAGATCATCCTGGAGAGCAGCGCGCGAAAGATGCCGCCCGGGAGCTGTCAGCAAGCGTTTGAAGACAGAACGAGCTGGCCGTCCTTTCCCCCATGCGGCCTTATCAAGCAAACTCCAGGAGCCATCGGGATTGCGCTTCCAGACTTCCAGGGGGCCATAGAGATAGACACGCAGACGACACGAAGGGGGTACATGAGACTCGTGAGAGACTCGCTGATGATCCTGGGTCATTGGAACCTCCGACCAACCTCCTGTTGTGCATGTACCCAGCGCTCCAAGGCTCAGACGCAACTCCCTGATCTTCGGCGCAGATAGACCGCTGCTCTTCAAGCTGACCTCCTTCGACTCCAGCAAGGAGACGCGCCTTATTCTCTCCAGAGCTATTTTCAGGATAGCATTGCGCACCGCGCCCGTCAAGATGGGAAGGACAAAGCAATCATGTGTATCTGCCCTGACTATGCTCTCAAGAACAGGAGCCCTATAAAAAGGTGCAAACCTGCTTGTCCAGCAGCAGCCAGCCACTGCCCAGGTCCCGCGCCTCCCGGCAGCGCCGTTCCAGCAGCACCCAGGCGATCTCGATCGGCTTCCAGCTCTTCTCCCCGCGGCCAGCAACCCAGCCAAGTCTGCCAGCGGCCCCAGGCACTTCCTGCCAGCCTGTCTGACGGAGATTCGCCGTCGGCCAGTTGGAAGGCGAGGAGCGGGTGCTCACAGGAGCGAGGGCCCTCGTTGTGAGCGTGACCGAGGTGGTCCATCTGCTTGCTGGCGGCAGGACCTGGCCCAACCGGCGCAGGACGGCCAGCTCGAAGCCGAGCTGGCGGCTGATGCCGGTGAACCAGTCGAGCAGGCGGCGAGTGGCAGGCCCGGCGGGCTGGATGACATCGCTGAGTTCGAGCAGTTCGATCCAGCCGCCGGGGCGGGTGACGCGCACCAGCTCGCGGACGACGCC
>NZ_JADGIA010000316.1 GCF_019683635.1 Thermogemmatispora sp.
CCATTATAACCAACCCCAATAAATAATAAATGTATATCCATCTATGAGGCGAGATGAAGAGCGACAGGAGGGCTATCGGAGCCTAGTGCGTACTGCCCGAGCGAGCCTGGAGTTGGCGGGCAAAGTCAACGAAGAACTGGATCGTCTGCGGATTGCTCATTGCATCAGGGCTGGCCGCCTTCTCCAGAGGCATGCCCAGGAGCAGTTTCTTGACTGGCACCTCCATTTTCTTGCCGCTCAGTGTGCGGGGCACCTCGGGAATGGCAATGATCTCATCAGGTACGTGATGCGGCGAGATCTCACGACGCAGAGCTTCCTTCAAACGGCGCTGAAGGTCTTCATCGAGGCGAACCCCCTCGCGCAGCACAACGAACAGGGGCAGGTAATAGCCGCCGCCGGGGCGTTCTACTCCGACGACCAGACTATCGAGCACCTCGGGCAAGCTCTCAACGACGCGGTAAATCTCGCTGCTTCCCATGCGAATCCCCTGGCGATTAATTGTCGAGTCTGAGCGGCCATAGATGATGGCGCCCCCGCGTGGGGTGATCTTGATCCAGTCGCCGTGGCGCCAGACGCCCGGATACACTTCGAAGTAGCTTTCACGGTAGCGACGATTATCTGGATCGTTCCAGAAGAAGAGTGGCATTGAGGGCATCGGCGCCGTGACCACCAGTTCGCCGACCTCATCGATTAAAGAGTGCCCCTCTTCGTCGAAGGCCTCGACGCGGGCGCCAAGCGCCCGACACTGGATTTCGCCCGCATAGACGGGAAGCAGGACACAGCCGCCGACGAAGGCCGAGCAGACATCGGTGCCGCCGCTGACCGAGGCCAGCCAGACATCGCGCTTGACGTGCTCGTAGATCCAGCGGAAGCCTTCTGGTGGCAGAGGCGAGCCGGTAGAACCGATACAGCGGAGCTGGCTGAGATCGAACTGCTTTCCTGGCTCGATGCCAGCTTTCATGCAACTAGAAATGTAAGCGGCGCTTGTCCCGAAAAGATTCATGCTGCTGTCCTGGGCGAAGCGCCAGAGGGTGTTCATATCTGGATAGCCGGGAGCGCCGTCGTAGAGCAAGATCGTGGCCCCGACCAGCAGACCGCTCACCAGGAAATTCCACATCATCCAGCCTGTGGAAGTGAACCAGAAGAAACGGTCGCCAGGCTTAAGATTGCTCTCCAGTGAGAGCACCTTGAGATGCTCCAGCAGGATGCCGCCCTGGCCCTGCACGATCGCTTTGGGCAGGCCGGTGGTGCCAGAGGAATAGAGCACCCAGAGTGGATGCTCGAAAGGGACCTGCTCGAAGGTGAGGGGGGCAGGTTGGGCGAGCAGGCTGCTCCAGGGAAGAGTCTTGCTGAGGCCAGCGCTGGCTTCCTCGGGGGTAGCATGCAGGTAGGGAATGATGATGGTATGTTCGAGCGTAGGCAAGGCTGCCTGAAGCTCGGCCAGTACTCCCCGACGGTCGAAGGGGCGCCCATTGTATTGGTAGCCATCGACGGCGAAGAGCACCCGTGGCTCAATCTGCTGAAAACGATCAACGACGCTGCTGGTGCCAAAGTCGGGCGAGCAGCTGGACCAGATAGCGCCGAGGCTGGCGCAGGCGAGGAAGGCAATCACCGTCTCCGGGATATTGGGCAAATAGGCCACGACCCGGTCGCCACGCTTGACGCCGAGTTGTCGTAGGGCCTGGGCCACGGCTCCCACTGCCCGCTCCAGCTCCTCCCAGGAGAGCGTACGCCACGGTTCGCGTTCAGAGCGGAAGATGATGGCTGGATGCTGAGCGGTGGCTTGGCGGAAGACGTGCTGAGCGTAGTTCAACTCGGCGCCTGGGAACCATCTGGCACCAGGCATGCTGTGGCTGGCCAGCACCTGAGTGTATGGCTGGCTGGCCTGGATCTGAAAATAGTCCCAGAGCGATGACCAGAAGCCTTCAAGGTCGGTGACCGACCACTCCCAAAGCTCATGACGGCTGGCGAATTGTTTGCCTCGCTGCTCGGCAAGCCAGCGCATATAGTGCGTGATATTGGCTTGCTCTTTTAGTTCCTCTGAAGGCTCCCAAAGGGGCTGTTCGGCGTTGAACGAGGTACTCATCGGCTCGTGCTCCTTTCAAACAGATGGGCTTCGGGGCCCTTGACCTTCGAGGCAGGGAGACAGGTCGGCCCGCGCTGGTGGTTGTTCTTTTTCTGCTGTAAGTAAGTCTATGCCGCGCGTAGAGACAAGTCAATACAGACGGCGATAGCTATCCAGTAGCGGCTCCAGGCCTGTGTGACCAGACAGGCGCCAGCGCTCATTCCAGTCTTTGCCCTGTCCGTCCAGGGGTATCAGGCACCAGCTAACTGCCCGCCCTTGCTCGCGGAGTTGTGCGCTGAGACGAGCTGTGGCCTCGCGTCCTCCCTCATCACCATCGAGAGCCAGCAGCACGCTGCGAACCTGGGCAGGGAGCCAGCTGAGAGGCAGAGCGGTGCCGGCCAGGGCAATCACTTCGTTCGCTCGAAAGCCAGCTGCCAGCAAGGCCAGACGATCAAAGGTTCCTTCAACCACGGTGAGCTGAGGGGCAAGCTGCTCTCGTGGCAGGCTAAAACAGCCGGCAGGATTGGTTTTGATCCAGCGCTGCGGGCGACCGGGGCGCTCTAAGAGCTGCTTGTGAGCGTTTTCATCCATCCCAGGATGCCAACCTGCGAGTGTGCGCCCGATGTAGCCTCGTGTGTTTTCTGCTTGAAGAGGAAAGATCAATCGTCCGCTCCAGCGCTGCAAGAGGCGTCGCTGTCTGGGGCGTGTCAAGCGGCTGATGATCGTTGGCGTAAGGAGGCCAACGCCGCCAGCAAGAGCGATCTCCAGAGGAATGGCCCGCTCGCGCAGATAGGCGCGCCCCTGGCGGCTGGACTTCAGCGCCGCTTGCATAGTGGGTTCGAGGGCTTGCAATATGCATCGCTCCTCTTCTTGCCAGCGGCTGAGAACGCTGGTGGTACTGGGCCGTTCTTCTTGCTGTGTCGGCCAGTGAGAGTGCGGAGATGCCTGGCTTCCTGCCAGTCCTTCCTGGTCGGCTGCCTGATCCCGATCGCGGCTGGAGCTGGCTGCTAGGAGATGATGGGCTGCACTCGGATTCCATTCTGCTATCAGCACTTTGGCCTGACAGGCGGCGTTAAAGCAATAGCCCCAGCCGCTGGCCGGATCGATCGAGAGCGAGCGCTGATGATCACTGCCGTGAATCGGACAGAAGGCACGCACCCGGCTGCCTGTTAGGCGCGGATGGCGTAGTTCGCTCTGTGAGAGAATCTCGATCCGTTTGCCTCGACGGGTGAAGATGGTGATCATACCTGCCGTCCTCTGTTCTCTTTGGCGGCTTCCCCCGTCCTTCCATCTTCGCCAGCGCTGCTCTCTCTCTATTTCTATTGGAAATTATAGAATATTTGTTCTGCTCTGTCGAATATGGCCGGGACTTTCTGCGATCGCCCGACTGCAGACGCGGCGAGCGAGAAACAGGCGGGCACTTGGATCTATGCAACCTGACTCTTATACACATTTCCGA
>NZ_JADGIA010000317.1 GCF_019683635.1 Thermogemmatispora sp.
CTTCTGGCATCTGAAATCATCGATGCCAACCAATATAAGAAACTTCGTTGATATTCTTAGCGAATTGCGTAAAATAAATAGTGAATATAAAATTTCCCAGAGAGAGAGACGTGAGACACAAGAAATGCTTCAGACTACCCTGATGCAACTCAGCTCGCTTCAGCAGCAAACAGAGCAGTGTTTTCAGCTAGTCACCTCTGAGCTGTCCATGCTAAGGGAGCAGTTAGGCTCATTGCAGCGGCTGCTTCTTCGGGAAGACTAGTCTTTTCACTGTAGCGCATAGTGATTCGGGAGATCTGGCATGGAAGGCGAACTGTTTGTGAACCGAGAATTCGAGTTACATCTCATTGATGAGGCGCTGCAGACATTGCAGGACCGGCAGCGGCTCTTGCGGACGCCTGTTGTGGAGCTGTGCGGAGTGCGTGGCATCGGTAAGACGGCGCTGCTCCGTCAGGTTCAGCAGCGCTGTCAAGCGACGGATGTGCCGTTTATTTGGGCTGAAGCCGGGCGGGGGGAGAGTCTGCTGGAGCACCAAATCGTCGAGCAGGTGCAGCGCTATCGGGTTAACCTGAGCAGGGCAGAAATGGACAGCTCGGAGATGCTTGGTCCTGGGCTGCAGCGGGCGGTGGAGGCATTGCGTCTCCTTGCCCAGCGAGGGCGGGCGGTCTTGCTAGTTGATGCGGTGGATGCCGGTAATGAGCGCCAGGTGCGCTGGCTGGAAACTCTGCTGCGTGAGCTGTTGAAGGAGTATACGCTCTTTGTGGTCCTGGCGTCTCCGCGTCTGGTTTCCTTCGAGCGAGAGCGTTCCGTCGCACGGAAGATAACGGTGCTGGAGCTCGGTCCCCTTGATCGTCCGAGCTGTGATGTTTATCTGCAGAAGGTGGGGCTGCCACTGGATGCCGAGGTGCGGGAGCTGATTTTCTCCTGGACCCGGGGCTATCCTCTGGCAATGGAGGTGCTCACCGAGGCCATCCGTGGCGGTCTTGATCCGCGCCAGCCCGCTGATCGCCTCCAGTTGCTCCAGCTCTTGATTGAGCGAGTCGTTCGTCAGGGTGTTCTGCACAAGCTGCCAGCGGAGGAGCGTTCCGCTTATGAGAGGCTCTTACGTCTGCTCTCCGTGCCTCGCCGTTTCAATCTTCTCATGTTGCAAGAACTGGTTGAACAGTTTGCTCCTGAGTGGGCGCGTGAAAGCCCTTTGGCCTATTTCTTTTTGCCTCGTGAGCTGAACGACAGGACAGAGGTCGTGCGCTGGCACCTGGACCGTGCCGGCTACGCGGTTGAGGGGCCGGTGCGCTGGCTCTTCTTGCTGGCCTTGCAGATTGAGCAGCCTGAGCAGTTTGCCTTGCTCCACCGCTGGCTGGCTACCTTTAACCAGCGCCTGGCTGGGCGCGTCAATGGCTCCGACCGTATCCGTTATTTGCGCGAATGGCTCTATCATAGTGCTTTCAGCCTGGAACCTGCGGCGCTGGCTGAGGGAATCCGGGAGCTACTGGCGACTCTGTCTTGGGAGACCGCTGAGGCTCGCGTGCAATTTGTGGAAGAAGTTCGTCAAGACCAAGAGCTGCTAGAGGCCCTGGGGCAACATGCCCAGGACATGCTTACAGGGCTGCAAGCCCTCGAACACTAGGGTGAGGGAAGCGTACTATGGAACGCCTAGGGGTACCCGCAACGTTTCTCGGACGAGATCGTGAGCTTTCTCTTTTTCTGGACTGGCTGGCGAACGTCCAGTCCGATGCTCCCTGGATTCTCTCTGTTCATGATTCCGAGCCGGACCCTGCTCGTCGGGGCGGCATTGGGAAGACCTGGTTTCTGCGTGCCTGTGTCTCGCTTGCGCGACAGCGCTTTCCCCATCTGGCCGTTGTCCAGGTGGATTTCTTCCGTGTCGCCGATCGTGATCGCCTGGTGATCGCACGGCGAGTTGTTGAGCGGCTCCAGGCAGCCTACCCGCGCTGGCAGGCGCGAGCTTTCGCTGAGACTCTGGAAAGCTTTGCCTCCCAGGGCTATCTCAGTAGCCTCTACCCGGAGAAAGATGTGGCCGATATCCGCATTCGTGACAGCCTCTCAGAGGCTTTGGCTCGCGATGTGCAGGAATTGCTCTCAAACTTGCCTGAGAAGGAGCCGCAGCTCTTGCTCGTCTTTGATACCTTTGAGCTGGTCGAGCGCAGTCCCCAGGTAGCGGTCTTGGGCCTGGGACAGCTCTTCCCCGAGCGCTATGGCCTGCCTCATGTCAAAGTGCTCCTGGCGGGGCGCAATCCGCTGGATTGGCAGCATCCAACATGGCATGGGCGTGAAAAGGAGGTGCTGGAGCTGGCGCTGCCTCCTTTTTCGCCTGCTGAGGTGCGCCTCTATCTTGCGCGCGAGCTAGCTGGTCTGCCCGATGCGGTAGATGCGGATGGGGTCAGCGAGACAGCTGCTGGCTCAGAGGAGTCTGTTCTGGCAGCAGGGCGCCAGGCTCATGCTATTGAGCGCCTCTATGAGCTGACGGCGGGTCGTCCTATTTTGGTCGGGCTGGCCTGTGATCTGCTGGCAAGGCGTCTGCTCACGCTGGATGAGCTGGTGGCCTTCCCTCAAGGGCGCTTTGAGGAGCAGCTTGTGGTGCGCATCAACGATTTGGAGCGCCCGCTCAACTGGCTGATTCTGGTGCTGGCTCATGTCTACCATCGTTTGTCTGCTCCGCTTCTCTCCTGGTTGCTGACCCAGGTCAAGTTGACGGAGACCGGCGAGCAGGTTTCTGTTGAGGAGTGGCTGGCGGCTCTGCGACAGCTCTCGTTCGTGCGCGCTGCCGGTGAGGGGGATGAGCTGGCACTGCACGATGAGATGCGCCGGCTGGTGGTGCAATACTGCTGGGAGCGCCAGGACCCTGATTGGCGCTTTCGCCGCGAGCTGAGCCGGGCCGTGATCCACTACTATGAACAGCAAGCTGAGCAGGCGCTTTCAGAACAGGAATGGCAGGCCAGTCGGGTGGAGCTGCTCGCTCACTGGCTGACGGTGGATGTGGAGGAGGGCCTGCAGCGCTTTCAGCGGCTCTTTGGACCCGCCACGGTCGGCTGGCGCAGCGGCTTTGCCCGAACGCTGCTGGAGACCGTGCGGGACTATGAGCCCACCTTGACGCCTGCCCAGCGCTGGCAGCTCCGACTCTGGGAGGCCCAGCTTCTGCGCATTGAGGAACAGCCCCAACTGGCGCAAGCGCAGCTTGAACGGCTGCAGCAGGAAGCAGATCCAGCCTGGCTGGCTACCCAGCAGGAAGCCCTCTTCTATGAGTTCGCGCGCTGCGCCTTGCAGCAACAGCAGTTGCTGCAGACGATTCGCTCTTACGAGCAGTGTCTGGAGCTGGCCCAACAGCGAGGGGATGAGGAGGAGGCCAGCACGCTGCAGGGCCAGCTCGGCTACGTCTATCGCCGGCTGGGGCAGTGGGACGAGGCGCTGCGCTGCTATCGCGCCTCGCTGGCCTATCATCAGCAGCGGGGGAGTCGGGCCTGGTATGCGAACCTGCTCAATAGCATCGGGCAGGTCTACCGCCTG
>NZ_JADGIA010000092.1 GCF_019683635.1 Thermogemmatispora sp.
ACAGCATGACGTCTCGCGGTGGATTGCGGATCGCCTTGCCGGCGCGTTCGAGGATGATCAATAAGGCGGCCAATGGCCAGCTACCCGCTACAGCCAGCAGGGGAACTGAGACCATCTGCACGACATAGCCCACAATTGTGACCGGCCAGTATTGGCCGGTGCGATCACTCAGGGGGCCTGAGACGAGACGCAGGCCGTAGCCAAGCAGCTCACCCAGCCCGGTTACGGCGCCAATCAAAGCCGCCCCTGCCCCAAGCAGTGCCAGATAAGGACCGAGGATGCTCCTGGCCCCTTCATAGGTGAAGTCTGCAAAGAAGCTCAAGATACCGATCAACAGCACAAAGCGAAAGGCTGCTCTTTTGAGCCTCAGGCTATTCATAATCAGCCTTTTCTCCTTTCCCCTCGCTGGTTCATGGGGCGAGAACAACCGACCACTGTCAGAACGATGCCTTCTGGTCCAAGACACAGGGTGGTCGCCCTACCTGACCACCGCCATGCCGCTGCTCCTTATTCTATGCGTTCATACACCCGGGCAGGAAGAGGCGGAAAGGCTCCTTTTCGCTCTCCTGATCCTGGTGGCCTCCTGCCCTATCTTCATATGGCTGATCAACAACGTGAAAGTGAAAGCCCCAGCGAAGGGTACCATAAATGAGGTGCCGCCGATAAGCAGACCGGGCCAGAGATGGCGGCGAAAAACCGTCGGCTCGATCTCTGCTCCTGCCAGCAAGAAGCGGGGGAAGATTTGCGATGTGAATGGCTGGCGGCCTATAATGAAAGGGCAGCCGCTCACAATGGAAGCAAGCTTTATCTTCCTTTCCCCTCAAACCTCATCTCTGGAGCAGAGCATTGAAACAGGTAGTAGCTGATGCAGAGATCCGTTCCATCTCCAACTGGCGCATGATTCTCTGTTGCGGCCTGCTGACCCTGGTTGGGTTTAATCTCCGATCTATCATTCTCGGAGTCCCTCCAGTGCTACCGCTGGTGCAGCATGATCTGGCGCTCTCTTATTTCGAAGTTGGCCTGTTGACGGCGCTCCCGCCGCTAACTCTTGGCGCAAGCGCCTGGTCGCTTGGCCTAGTCGTCGAGCGCCTTGGAGAGCGGACCTGTGTCGCCCTTGGTCTGCTTCTGCTTGGTATAGGGGCGATCCTGCGGGCCTTGTGGCCGTCGGCGGTGACGCTCTTTTGCTTTACCCTGCTGCTCTGTCTTGGCATAGTGCTTGCTCAGACAGCCGTCCCACCTCTGGCGCGCCACTGGTTCCCGCGCTCCGTGGGCCTAGTAACGGCCCTCTTCAGCGACGGCCTCATCATCGGTGAAGCGCTGGCCGCTGGACTAACCGTGCCCCTGATGCAGCGCCTCTTTGGCCCTGGCAACTGGCGAGCCACCTTTATTTTTTGGGGGGTGCCAGCGCTCGCCCTGCTACTGGGTTGGCTAGCGTTCGCGCCACGCACATCGGACAGGCAGCATCGAGAGCTGCCACCAGCCTCGCCAGCACCCCAGCCGGCGATAACGCAGCAATCCGCCCAGGGAGCGGAGGCTCATCTCGGAAAGGCAAGGCAAGGGCGACGTGTTAACGCCTGGCACCTGGGCATCTTGCTGGGCGGAGGAAGCCTTATCTATTTCGGCATGAATGCCTGGATTGCCCCCTATAACGCAGCCATACAGCGAGCAGCCGTCACGCCCCTGGTTTTGGGCGTTCTCAACACCGCTCAGCTCCCATCGAGTCTGGCGGTTACTCTTTTCGCCCAGCAATTGGCGGGAAGACGCTGGCCCTTTATTGGGGCAGGCATCGTTTGTGCCATCTCCCTCATTGGCTGGCTCCTCTCACCTGCCGGGCTGGAAGTCATCTGGGCGGCCCTCATTGGTGCTGGCTCCGCCCTCGTTTTCACCCTCGGAGTAGCATTGCCCGCTTTGCTGGCCTCGCCCAGTGAAGTCGCTCGCCTGACCGGCATGACCCTCTCGCTCACCTATGCAGTGGCCTTCATTGGTCCGCTCATTGGCGGGGCCTTGTGGGACCACTTCGGGTTGCCGGCTCTTGCTTTTCTTCCCGTCCTCATCGCCTGTCTATTGCTGATTATCCTGGGGGCTTTGCTGCCCGAGCGCCGACCAGATCGAGTGGCCCTTCTCGCTGCCGAGCAGAGCCAGATTGGTCTGGCCGGAAGTGGCGTCAACCAGGAGCAACCGACCCCACCAACCGCCTCCTAGATCGCCGGCGGAAGGGCTATCGTCCTCCATTGCCGCTGGGGCCGAGACCTGTTGCAATCCTTGCCTGATGCGCTATCATGAGGAAAGACAAGGAAACAGAGATTAGCAAGGGAGGCTACTCAAGCCATGTGCTACGATGACAATGCTCGTCCGCCCGTGCCAGATGGAGCGGATGGGCAAGCCCAGGGAGAAGACCTGGTTCTCACTGCCGCAGATGGCAACCGCTTTGCGGCCTACTTTGCCCGTCCTGCGGCCCCCACGGGAGCGCAGGTGATTATCTATCCTGACGTCCGTGGCTTACATCAATTCTACAAAGAGCTCGCGCTACGCTTTGCCGACATTGGCATCGCCGCTATCGCGCTCGACTATTTTGGAAGGACCGCCGGATTAACTGCGCGCGACGATTCTTTCGAATTCTGGCCCCATGTCCAGCAGCTCAAGCTAGAGAACTTCTTTCTGGACGTGAGGGCAGCTCTCGACTACCTGCGCAGCCACGCCAGCCCCGAGGGAGCGACCTTTCCCGTTGGCTTCTGCATGGGGGGCAGTTTAACCATCCTCTCGGGCTGCGATCGCTCCTTCGGCTTTGCCGGCCTGATTGCCTTTTATGCAGGGCTTAGCCGCCCAATTGCAGGTAATGGCACGGCTCTGGAGCGTGCCGATCAGCTGGTTTACCCGCTGCTCGGCCTCTTTGGAGGCGCTGATCAAGGCATTCCTGTCAGCCAGGTGCACGAGCTGGAGGAAAAATTACGCCAACGCGGCCTTGAGCACCAGATTCACATCTATGAAGGGGCACCCCATAGCTTCTTTGACCGTCGCTACAGCGAGTATGCCGAAGCCTGTGCCGATGCCTGGCAGCGCGTCCGCGACTTCATTGCCGCCCATAGCCGTAGCCGTACCTAAGCCCTCCTCACTTAGCAGACCTCATGACAGCGTTGCGCTTCCCTGCCTGGTTTTGCAGGCCATTCCCTGTGAGACCAGATAGGGGAAGCGCAACGCCTCCTGCAAGCTACCTGTCTGGCGGTAGTGCTCAATCATCTGCTGGGCAGGTGTCTGACGCTGCTCCAGAAGCTTGAAAAGCGGTTCCAGCAAAGAGCGGCTTGCATCCTCGCTTAAGGCTTGTGCAGCAGCGGTCAGGATCTGCTGCGCCCCCTCGAAAATTTTCTCGTCCTCAAAACCGCGCAGAGCCGCACGCTGATGAAGGTTGGCATCGGGCACAGTGGCGCGTCCGGGCAGGGTATCATCGAGTGTCAGGCCCTTGAGGAGAGCCAGCAGTGCGGCATAGAGCGAGAAATCCGCGCAGCTATCACAGGCTTTGAATTCCAGCCGCCCTATCTCTGCCGGAATACGTGCCAGCTTCGTCAGCGAAGGACTGCTATAGAGCAACTTGGTCTCATCTGCAATGAAGACCAGCGCTGCCGGACGCTGGCCGGTACGCAGAAATGTGCGTACAGAGAGTCCTTCCCAGAGCTTGCCCTCGTAAAAGGGCGAACTGAAGCTAAATGGCACGATATAGGGACTGTAATAGGTCAATTTGCGCCCCCGGTCGATCAGCAGCTCTGTCGACCAGCTTGGGCAGGACAGGCTGAGATCGGGACCGTAGGTCAGAAAGGTGCTCAGGGCGGTGCGATCTTCTGGCGAGCGATCCAGCAGGCGCCATTCATAAGGATTGAGCGGAGGATCGAGAATGAGGCAAGTTTGATAGGGGTTATAGCTCGTCAAGACCGGCGTGAAGCCGTGGCGAGCAGCAACCTGGCAAAGCAGAGCAAAACTCTCCTGCAGCTCGTCAATAGTACTCTGGATGTCAGGATGAATGGTCGTCCTGATTTCTATTCCCTTTGGGAGGCAGGTCAGCCACTCGCCTTCGGGGCTGAGACGCTCCAGAGCTTCAAGATACCAGCGCTTGAGACGGATACCGGCATCGCCGATGCGCAGCTGCTGTTCATCGCCGGGATAGAGCGGCAGCTCTTCAATCACGGCCTGCAGCAGGCTATAGGGAGTCGAAACGAAATCCACAAAGCGTCCATTGTGGTCAAGAAAAGCCACCTCGTGTTCAATACCAAAGCAGAAATCGCTCATCTATCTTGTCCTTTGCCTGAAATAGAAGATCACAAGAGAGAGCTACCTGGGAGTCGCCCCGGAGTGGAAGAGGGGAGGTCTGCCTCCACCAGCCACCAACCACCTGGGAGGGAAAGCGCTCTTCCCTTGCGGCGGTGCAAGGAACGATCCCAAATCAGAGTAGGTAACTCAGATATTAGCATGACCTAACATTGACGTCAAGGGGAAAGGCACTTCTAGCGTAGCGCGTAGTATCGGGAATAGGTCATTGTACGATACGCACGGGCAATCAGCCGGAGGCCACGAGGTAGCAGGAGAAGTGACAGATCAGAGTCATGGAAGAGTGGCGGCGTAGTGGGGGAGTGGCTGGTATACAAGTAAGCAAGTGAGCGGACCTTTCTCTCTTGCTTTTAAGAAAGAGCGCAAGATAAAATACAGTGCTGGCCCTTGCGCTGCGCTATTGGTGAGCGCAGGAGGAGGGTCCACGGCTATTACACCTATGACTGCAAATAAACGATATCAGCGAACGTTGGTCCTTCGGCGTCTTACCAAGACAATTCTCGACAGTCCTGGCTTCCGCAACCGAACTCTGCTCGCCATCTCCTTTTCTGTGCTTGGGGCCTATATAGGAACAGCCATGATCAACCCTGTGCGCGTTCTTTACGCCCAGGCGCACGGTGCATCATTGCCGGTCATTGGGGCGATGGCCTCAGCCTACCTGGTCTCTGACTTTCTCTTCGGCTACCCGTTAGGCTGGCTAGCCGATCGCTGGGGACGCAAGCAGGTGATCCTCATCGGCATGGCGGCGCAAGCATTACTCTCTGCGCTCTATCTCCCCGTCTCCGATCCGATCGTCTTTATCGTTCTGCGCTTCCTGGAAGGAATCGCAGCGGCCTCTCTGCTGCCGGCGGCGCGGGCCTTACTCATTGATGCCGTGCCTGTTGAGCAGCAAGGTGAAGCATTTGGAGTCTTTAACGCCTTTTTCAATGCCAGTTTTCTGCTTGGGCCGGCGCTTGGGGGATTGATAGCCTCCCTAGGCTATAGCTGGGCTTTTATAGGGGCGATTTTCATCCGTCTGGTAGGTATCGTTCTTGTTCTGCTGCTTATTCGGAGCGGACCACAGGCTCGCTCCCGCAATGCAGAGCAGCCTGCCCTCAGCAGCGTCTTCAAAGAGCTATTTGCCTGGCCGCTGCTCGCTGCCTATCTAATTGCCTTTGGCGACTATCTCTATTTGGGCTTTGATCTCACTCTGACGCCGGTCTGGATGCATGATCACTTGCGGGCTTCCGTGGCCCTGATCGGCCTAACTTATACCGCCTGGGCGGTGCCGAACACGATTTGCTCTCCGCTTGGGGGGAAAGTGGCCGATCGCCGACGGCGTTCCACGTTGATCCTGATCTTTGGTCTGGCCCAGGTGCCGCTCTACTTCCTCTATGGAATGCTGAGCCAGGCCCTGTTGGCCTTGCTGTTATTCGCCGTCCATGGGATCGTTTATGCCTTTGTCCAGCCGGCCATTGATGCTCATCTGGCGGCCTTTTCTGGCAATCACGTGCGCGCGCGTATTCAGGGTCTCTACAGCACTATAGGTCTGATCGGAGCCTTTGTCGGAAGCAATCTGTTCATTCCTCTTTACCTGATCAACTTCCACTTTCCCTGGTTTATGATGGGACTGTGCTATGGTCTCTGTATCCTTATTGGAGGGCTGATCATTCGGCGCCAGGAGACCAGAAACCTTCCCCGGTCTCAGGTGCTGCAAGAGGATCAGGCCGAGGCGGCGACTTTGGGGTCAGGCTCCCATCTCTAATCAAATCAAGGTTGCCGTCTGGCCTCCCTCTTCGCCCCCCTCTGCTGCGACTGGAGGAGGAGGATATGGCGACTTCATCGGATGACGCCAGACCGCTCCGGCTTCTGTTCCTGGGCGATGTCATGTTAGGGCGCCTGGTAAACCAGGTCCTGCAGCAGGTTGAAGCGACCTATCCCTGGGGCGATACCCTCCCGCTTCTATTACAGGCGGATGCACGTATCTGTAACCTGGAGTGCGTTCTCGCTGATACAGGTAGCCCCTGGTCGCTCACGCCAAAAATCTTCCATTTCCGTTCAGACACGCGCAACGTGGCGGTGTTGCAGGCAGCGCACATCGAGGCAGTCTCATTGGCGAATAACCATACACTCGACTTTGGCTATGAGCCTCTGCTGCAGATGCTTGCTGTACTGCGCCGGACTAACATTCACTTTGCTGGTGCAGGGCGCAATAGCGCAGAGGCCAGGCAGCCAGCTCTCTGGGAAACAGCTGGTCAGAAGCTGGGGCTGCTGGCACTCACCGATAACGAGCCGGCTTGGGAGGCTGGCCCTGATCGGCCCGGTATCTGGTATATGCCGATGACCATGAGCGACCCGCGGGCTGCAGAGCTGCGTGCTGCGCTCAAGGCTGTGCGCGCTCAAGTTGACTGGCTGATTATTTCCCTGCACTGGGGTGGCAACTGGGGCTATACTCCACCGGCAGAACATCGAGCTTTCGCACACGCGCTCATCGATGCGGGGGCAGATATTGTTTATGGCCATTCCCCTCATGTCGTACGCGGTATCGAGATCTATCGAGGGCGCCCTGTGCTCTATAGTTGTGGCGACTTTGTCGACGATTACGCCGTTGATCCTCGCGAGCGCAACGATCTCAGCTTCATCTTTAGCATTGAGATTGTCGGCTCTCAGCTCGCGCGCCTGCGGCTCTACCCGACAGTGATACGGGCTTTCCAAGCCAGGAGAGCCCACGGCTCCGATCGTGAGGAGCTTGTCACCACTATGATGCACCTTTGCTCCCTACTGGGCACGGCTACGCGTTGGTCTGAACGAGAAGGTTGCCTGGAAATAGAGGTTGTCAGGGTATGAGCCTGGCCTATGAGAGGGCGTCTGGCGGCTGCCGCGGCTCTCCTCTCTCTGGGTAGGCGCTGATGAGGGGCGACGCCAGGCTCAGTCTCAGCAGAGAGCTTGACAATGGTGACTCAACCATTGTGTACCGTCCCGGCCTCTGTCTGAGCTTTCTTTATCCATATCTTTATAAGCACCTGCACCTGTTCTCTACCTCAGAGCGCTATCCTCTTAAACAGAACATCACCAGTATGTCAGAGACCCCACGGCTCAAGCCGGGGGCTTGCAGGGAATCTTGCAAGCCCGTCTCTGACCAGCCCAAGCGGTTGAGCCGAAGGACAAGGCGAGGACGCCGCTCCGTTGCCGGCAGGTCAACGACCCACTCCGGGATGCTTCCCCAGTTCCGGACCCTGGAAGTCCCGGCTGCAGACAACCTTCGGGGTGTGGGCGAAACGGGTCGGGGCAGAGGCCGGCTGGCAACATGGGCGAGGGGAGCGGTCCGGGAGAGTCCGCCCGGACCCGTCACCAGCCCCGTAAGGGGTCCCGTAAGGGAGGAAAGGATCATGGTTTGCGCGCTGGGCAAGAGGAGGCAGCCGGGCCTTCCGGGGAGACGAAAGGAGGGTGCGGCGCCTCCTCCCCAGGCGTGAACGCCGGGGCTTCCGGCGCCGCATGATTTGGTGACAACAGCTAGATAGACGCTGTTTCTATGCTCTGTGGAGGGAGGATGCTCAATGGCGGTTCTCTCTGAGCCTTGTTTGCAAATTCCTGTTGACCCTGGCTACCTGCGCCTCAAACGACTGGTCGATGTAACCGTTACTCTGGCTTTGTTACCTCTGCTCCTGGTGGTGATGGGGGTGATAGCCGTCCTGATCCGGCTCGATTCGTCTGGCCCTGTCTTCTTCCGCCAAAAGCGCCTGGGATTGAACGGTAAGGAATTTACGCTGCTGAAGTTCCGCTCAATGTATGCCAATAGCGATGATTATCTGCATCGCGAGGCTATCAGGCGTTATATGAACGGTGATCGACTCAGCAGTAGCCGACAGGCTGCCAATCCTTACAAGTTGAACGATGATCCGCGCATTACGAGAATCGGTCGTCTACTCCGCCGTACTAGTCTGGATGAGTTACCACAGTTCTTTAATGTGCTGCATGGGGAGATGTCGCTCGTCGGACCACGCCCTCCCCTGCCTTATGAGGTGGAACAGTATAGTGAACGGGACCGGCTGCGCCTGGCTGGCAAGCCTGGTCTAACTGGCTACTGGCAGGTCTATGGACGCAGCAAGGTCGATTTTAAGACAATGGTAGAGATGGATATTGCTTATCTGCAACGCCAATCGATCTGGGAAGATCTCAGGCTCATCGCTTTAACCCCGCTGGTGATGCTGAGCGGTCGTGGCGGCGCCTGAGCCTTTGGCCTCTTTCTTTTGTTGCTGTTGTTTACCGCTGCAGATGCTCCCCTCTTACTAGAAACAGCCTTCTCTCTGAGTCTTTGTCTCTTCCATCCATCCCCCAGAAAGGGCAAGGACGCCCTTCCTCCTGTCTATTCTTATAGTCATGGGATAGCTGCCCTTGTCTCCTCCCGGCTGTCGAGGAAGGTGGTGGATCTGGTCGAAGCGAGGCGTTGGGGGCTTTCAGGATCAGCAGTGCACGATTCGTAGCCAGCTGGCTAGGCAGCGTTAGCCGTTCGCATCTCTTCACCGCTCTTGGGGGCCGATATGAAATGCCGATGGGCTGGCTGGAGGAAGAGCGTAGGGCGGGCAAGGCTTGTGGCTGTGACCTCTGCTAGAGTTTCCTGTTGCAGCCCTAGTCTTGCCTGCCCTCAAGCTATTGGCAGCCTGAGCGTGAGCTCCTCTCTTTCGGCCTCGCCGACAGGCCACTCTCTGGAAGAGACCTCACCTTACAGTGAGTTTGGTGGTTGGGTAGTTATGATTGCTCGCAAAACTAGTGCAGATGCTGTCTACTGATCTCCTGAGAAATGGAGACAGAGGGTGTAGAGCGGCGGCGGTCACAGAGTCTCTCCAGTAACTCGTTATAGCACTCGCTCATCAGCTCCCAGCGGAATGGCTCGAAGTCTTGAGCGGCGTTCTCAACGAGCTGAGCACGCTTCTCGGGGTGGTGATAGAGATCGACAAAAGCCGCTGCGAAGCTGAGGGGGTTCTCCGGCTCGCAAAGAACAAGTGACTCGGGGCGAAACATCGAGCGGATCGCTTTAGTGTCTGTAGCGATAATCGGGCGATGCAGCCAGGCGAACTCGTAGGCTTTGGTAGGCAGCAGGAGGTCCATAAACCCATCGCAGCGGTAGGGGATGATTCCCACATCCCCGTGAGCGATAAAGTGGGCCACTTCCTCAACTGTGCACGTCTCCCTGAAAGTGACGCGATCGCTGATGCCCAATTCCTCGGCAAGGGTGTGTAAAAAAGGGATCTGCTCCCCGCGTCCCAAAAGATCGAGACGAAGGCGTGGGGCGGCAGGCAGAGCCAGAGCGAGGGCGCGCAGGGCCACATCGAGGCCGTGCCGCTCTGCCATCGTGCCGTGATACATCAGGATAAAATCGCCGTCCTCCTCGGTGGAGGGAACGCGAGTGCGCTGTGAAGGGGGGAAATAGCGAGGATCTGGACTGTTCAGGATGACTGACAGCTTGTGGCGGGGGACGCCGCGCCGGAGCAGCAGCTCCTCGAAAGGCCAGCCCACAGTGATCACATGGTTGGCGAAGAGGGTCGACACCCGCTCCTGCAAAGCGGCCAGTCTTCGGGCCAAGGGGCGCAGACGTCCCTGAGCCTTGACAGCCATCAGCTCCGGCGAGGCATCTTGCACCTCCAAAATCACGCGGGCCCCAAAGAGGCGTGGGATGAGAGCAGCGAAGACCAGGAAGTCCGGCATATTATGCACCTGAATCACGTCATAACGCTTGCGGAAGTGGAGCCGTGTCACTGTCCAGGCGGCGAGGAGCAGAAACCTGAGCCAGCCAAGCACGGTTAGCGGCAGGGGCTGACCAAAGCCTCGATCCAGAGGGACACGATAGACCGCGACGCCGTTGCATTCTTCATAGGGAGGCTCGGCGCCATGACGCAGACAAATGACATCAACCAGGTGACCTCTAGCGCGGGCGGCCTCAGCCAGACGACGCACTAGAGGATCAAAACGATACCAGTCGTAGCTGATGTGAACAATGCGTAACGGCGACATTCCCAAAATCCCCTTTCAGACCGAACCACAATTCAGGCGGGCGTACGATCGGTTCTCAGCCAATCTCTTTTTTGTCTCTGTCTCTGGCGGAGCACGAGATAGACCCAGAGTTTCCAGAGCACAAATGCGGGTGCGAAGAAGAAAGCTTTATAGATCCCTTTAGGCGTCTCCAAGAGAGCGAGGGGGGAGAGCACATAGAGGCTCAAGCCCAGCAGCAGGAGCAGGGCTAATAGCAGAGCTGGCGGCCACTGAAGCAGCAGACTGACCAGGAACGCCAGTGTAGTCCCGGCCAGCAGCACGGAGAGCGGAGGTGTCAGCAGCTCGGCCACCGCCTCCAGTCGGCGCCAGTCGCCGGCCTGCAGTCCAGCTCGCAGCAAGCGCGAAGCGCGCCGTAGCGCGGACGTGCTTGATTCGGCGGCCTCCCAGCGCAGATCTTGCGAGCGCATCTGTGCAAAGCGCAGCGGCATCTGAGAGCGGACGATCGCCGCAGGCACGTAGCGGACGCAGATCCCCTGCTCCACGAGATGCAGATAGTACTCATAATCCTCGCCGCGTGAAAAAGCTTCCCAGGGATAGCGCTCCAGCAGGGCGCGGGTCAGGCACATCCCATTGCCTGTCAGGGTTGACGACGCGCCCAGCCTGGTGCGTCCAAGGGGGCGAACGTGGTTCATCAAAGAGAGCGCCAGCCAGCGCAGGGCCGTCCCTGGCGAGGCCGAAGCATTGAGCACTGTATTACTAGCCTGCAGAGCCTGGAGGCGCTCGCCGCGAGCCAGGCCGGCCTGTAGGGCCTGCTCCAGGACACGCAAAAAAGAAGGCTCGACCACTGCATCGGCATCCAGGAATACGCAGGCATCGTAGATCACGCCGTTCTCAGCCAGTTGTCTCAAGGCCCAATTCAACGCATAGCCTTTACCGCGTCGCTGAAGGTCAAAGCGCTCGTAGACGGTGGCCCATCCTGTGGAGCGGACCAGGCTGGCTGTGCCATCGGTGCAGTTGTCGGCGATCACATAGACCTGATAGTGGCTGCGCGGATATACGAGCCGTTGCAAGCTGGCCAGGAGTGTTTCAATCACCAGCTCCTCATTGTGGGCAGGAATCAGCACCGCAAAGCGCAATGGCTCGACTGCGCTGGATTCCGAGGCCGAGGCAGTGGCCCGTAGAGAAAAACGGGTTAGCAGGGCGGCAGCTGTCACCACACTCAAGTAGCCGATGGGTAGCGCCAGCGCCAGCTCTGCCAGAAGCAGGGTCCACGAAAGCAAGGGGAGGAGTACAGCAAAGGACGTTATAGGCGTCATCAGCTGACCTCACTCAAAACCGCATGGGCCTGCGGCGCGGTGGGCATACCCTTCTGAGCTGCCTGCTGCGGGGAGTGCCCTCGTTCCAGGGCTGGCAGGCGCATCAACAAGCCAGCCAGCAGGCCCAGGTAGATTACATTGCGATAGAAGAAAAGCTGATAGTCCGCGTAGGCCACCATAACTTCCATGAATGTGATGGCGATCACGTAGACGGCAATCAAGCGCAGATATGGATCTTGGAGCTGGCGGACGATCAGGCCGCCACGTACAATCAGGGAGCCTAGCAAAAACCAGAGAGCGGCATAACCGATCGGTCCGAGGCGCATCCAGATCCAATAGATCGTATTGTGCGGCACATACAGATAAGGGTTGCCGCCGAAGTCGGGATCATCGCTAGCCAGGACCGGCAGCGGCTCAGGCTGTAGAAACTGCTTTCCGAATCCCAGTCCCAGCAATGGATTTTGCTGGACTGTGTACTTCAAATCATAATTTTCGGCGTTTCGATAGGCGTTTGAAGCCTGATCGCGAGTATCCGAGGCCGAGGGATCAATGACCGAAACAATCGCCCGGGCTGGCTCCGCAAGGCTTCCTGTTCCATGAGCGAAGGCGAGGACATAGCCGACGCCCAGGAGAGTGCAGATTACCAGTCCGGCCAGCAAAGGTCTACGCAGCTGTGGCTTCAAGTAAAACACAAAAGCCCAGGCTACAAGCACTCCTACAATCAAAGCAATATAGTCAGCGCGTCGCTTATTGGCGACCAGCGCGATTAGCACGACTGGTAGGACGGCCAGCGCCGCGTATAGTTGTGGTCTATAGCTATACAGGAGGCAGAAGAGGATGATGAGTAGTAAAATCGAGACGAAGAAGAAAGATTCCTCGTGCGACATGATCTCATTCTGATTCGTCAGATCGCCATGCAGCACGAAGAAATAGATATAGCAGCCTTGTAAGCCTTTGAAGCCAGCTCCGAAGATTGCAAACCACAAGAAGAGGCGGACGTGTCGCAGCTGCGAGATCAGGTTATAAGCCAGCAAGTAAGACAGAAACAGGTACCAGAGCGGTCGCACCTCCAGAACGGTGATCTTCAGATCGCCGCCAGTGGTCAGGCCGTGGAGGACGCCAATCGCCACACAGACCAGGAACAGGATGAAAGGCCAGAGCAAAGGGCCGCCCTCCAGGGCCGGGCGGCGCTTCGCCAGACGATGGCAGATACTCATAAAGAGTATGAACAGCATCAAAAAGCCAATTGGACGCTCAATCATCCCGGCCATAGTGGGCGGCCAGTAGAAGATATTCAACTGATCGGTGCCGATATGGAACTGCAAAGGATTCTGCTCAATGAGCAGGACGCAAGCCAGGCAAAGAAAGAGGCCGCTAACGGGCCAGCGCATAATCAGCAAGCCGGCGATACAGGCGGCGAGCAAAGCCACAATGATGCTGAAGCCGAGGGAGGCGCCGGCCAGCATCAGCAGAGGAAGGACGGTCAAGCCCAACATAAGAGCGACCCAGAAAGGGAGGATGCTCCTCCCTTGTGGCTGGGCTACTGGTCCGTCGGGGTAAGCCCTATAGATCTGTCTCAACCGTGGCGGTGACTCTGGTAAAGAAGGCATAGGCTTTCACTATCTGTTGTGCAAAGATGACGACAAAGCCAGATCCACTGCGTCCATGATCTGCCGGGCTGCTCAGAAGAAAGTGCTGTAAGCAACTAGCAGAACGATAGCCAACAGCATGAGCAGCCGCGTTGTAGCGTTATACTTCCTGACAAAGAGACTCAGCGCCAGGAAGAAGCCGAGCAAGATCACGATCGTTTTCATAGGTCAGGTACCTTCTCTGCGGCAGCACTCACAGCAGCTGGCGCATCCAGCGCGGGATATGGCTCTCGATCTGGTTCAGCAGGATGCCCTGGACAGGGAGATCCCGCAGCTGAGCGCAGGCTTCGCTTACCAACACCTCAGAAGTTACGCCGGCGTGCACCACCAGGATCAGCGAATCGGCCAGGCTAGCCGCCAGAGCGCCGTAGCCCGACGTCACCAGCGGCGGCAGATCAAGAATGAACAGCTCCTGGGAGTTGGACAGGCGAGAGAGAAGCTGGCGTTCAGAGAGCAGGTGAACTAGCTTCATAGCCTGCCCTGCGGCATTGCCCGCAGGGATAACCGTTAGCTCGGGCGACACGCGGTAGCGGATTGCCTCCTCGCTGCACTCGCCGCGTAACCATTCCGCCAGCCCCTGCCCACGCGGCAGGTCGAACAACTCCTGCAGACGCGGGCGCTCCCAGGTGCATTCTAGCAACGTCACGGGTCTCCCGCTGTCGTTTGCCAGGACAGTAGCGGTCGCCAGGGCCAGGAGCGTCTTCCCCTCGCCGGCGGTAGCGCTCGTAAAGCCAAGGCTGCGGATCGTTGAGTGTTCCCGGAAGAAAGTGGCGGTGCACAGCTGGCGGCAGCGCTCACGCAGAGCCTGGGCATTGAGCAGCTCGCGTGCCTTATTCTTATGACCCTTGGTAGAAGCCGCTTGCTCCTTCTCTTGCAGCTTCGCCTTTGTGGGTCTGGTCGGCACAGGCGTTTCCGGTACCTTTACCTTGCTGAGTGCCTCGGTCGGCTCTTCGGAGTCTTTCAGAGGTAGCCCAGGTTTGTCTGGGGCCTGCTCCTCCGTTTGAGTTGACGAAGCCAGGGCGGCAGTAACCGACTGCGAGCGGCGAGCTGGCAGCTTAACCGTATCGCTTTCCGGGTCGTGCGAACCAGGGTTCTGCTTCTTATTATTGAGCCGATCATGTTCTGCCATAAGCGCTATCCTCTCCTCTCCTCAGCTAGTTAAGAAGGAACACCGTCCCTGCCGGGCAGCAGCTCGCCAGAAGCGGCTGAAGGGAGCAAGGCCGTAATACCTTCCTGTCCCAGGCGTGGAAGCTGAGCCAGTACCGGCAGCGTTGTGATTTTCTGCAAGTCGAGAGGTGTATAGACCGCGCGATTGCGGCGAACCTCGATGATTACCAGGGCGGAGCAGCTAACGAGCGCTGCCACCAGACCAATCGCGCCGCCGATCAGGAATGACTTCAGCCGTGAGACTGGCTGTGTGCCCACGCTGGGGGTATCGATTACCTTAAAAAGGCTGTTGGTGCCAGTACCCTGAGCACTGATCTCCTGATTCAGGCTGGCAATCAGCGATTGCAAGTTTTCCACCGTCGCCTGGGCCTGCTTGGTCTGATTATGGAGGAGGCCGTAGGCGGGGTCCAGGGTAGCAGCGTAATCAGGACCAGAAGTCAGCACCTGATGAGCCAGGTCGGGATGATTGGTGAGATAGCGAGCCTCGGCAGCCGCGGCAGAAGCAGCGTCCTGCTGAGCCTTCGCGAGCTGGCCCTGATAGCTTTGGAGCAGATACTGCGCCTCGGCAATGCTGAACTGCTGGCTCTGCTGACTATAGTTGTCGATGACAGACTCTACCACCTGTTGAGCAATTTGTGCGCTTTGATTCTCATAAGTAATAGTGAACAGGTTATAGCCCACTGCGCGTACAAGTACATGCTTGGAGATTTCCGTAAAGAGGGCATCGTCACGTAAGAGAGGATCAGAGCGCGTGTGCGCGTCGAGAGTTGAGGCGAGCTGTGTTTGGGAAGCCACCTTTAAAGCGAAGGTGCGGCTTTGCAGCAGCTCGCTCAGAGCCGTGGCTTGCGTTTCTGCTGGTGTTGCCTGGAGATTCGTCTCTGGCCCGGTGGCTCCGATGACCTCGTAGCGTCGCAAGGCCCAGAGTGAGGCCGTTGTTTCGTACGATCGAGGGAGAAGCAACACGACTGCAATTGCCAGTGCCGGGAACATTACAAGCAGCAGAATGAGCTGCAGGGGCCGGCAGAAGATAGCTTCAAGTACACGCCCCACAAGAACAGACCTCCTTCGCTTCGCGTAGCATCAGGTAACCTCTCGTTTTTTCTGCTGGTATGTGGTCTGCTACAAGGGTACTACCGGCTCGATGGTAAAGTGGTATTCGTGTATGTGAAGATGTCGTTTCTGCTGGGGGTTCGATGTGTACATCGCGCTACCGGCGAGCTGGGGTAAAGGCTGATGCAGGTTGGGGTACTGTTCGTCTACTCTGCTCTAAGAAAAAGACTCGTTCTTTACCAGATTCGCAATCTTGTCACTACAAAGGCGTGCTATAACCCGAATAGACCAGGAGCGAACCGATCGTCGGAGGACTTCTCGCATGACCAGCGTGGCCTGAGTCGCTGATCCCTCTGGGCCAATGGGGGGCGCAGAGCGGATGGTCGTCATGATCTGTATGCCTGCTGGTGAGCCTGCTCCCAGACCACCCGCGTTCCGCTCTTGGTGTGGGGACGGTCAACCCCTGTCCCTGGCTGCGCTGCCGGAGGTGCTCAAATGAGGGATGCCATCCGCGAGTTGCTCAAATATCTCACTAATCAGTTTATTAACTATATTCCTTCTTATACACTGCGCTATGCATGGTATCGCGCGGTGCTGGGGTGGGAGATCGGTCCACAGGTAACAATCCTTTCTGGCGTGCGTGTTCAGATGGCAGGTCTGCGTGGCCGAGGGCGTCGCGTTGTTATTGGCAAAGGCTCAGTGATTAACTATGGCTGTCTGCTCTATGTAACAGGGGGACTGGTGATCGGTGAGAATGTCAGTCTCTCGCCGGGGGTCTGGCTGATCACTGGTTCGCATGATATCAACGATCCAGAGCACAAGGATATCTACAAGCCGATTGTGATTGGAAGCTATGCCTTCCTGGGAGCGCGGGCAACGATCCTGGCAGGTGTGACCATTGGCGAAGGGGCCGTCGTTATGGCGGGCGCAGTCGTGACCCATGATGTTCCTCCCTATGCAATCGTGGGCGGCGTGCCTGCGCGCGTGGTCGGAGAGCGCCAGCTGCGCAATCCTTCCTATTCCCTGGCTCATTTTCATCCTCTGTTTGGTTAACACCCCTGTCAAGCTGGCGGCAAGGGATTGGATTGATCTGTCTCGATTCCATCCCTTGCTATGCCAACTGGCTCAGGAAGCCGCTTGGTCGTGAGCTGAAAGGAGTTTAGGATTGCTTGTCTCTGCTATGGACGACGTTGGTCCAGAGTATCAGCACGTCTATCTTTCACCACACTTCGATGATGCTGTCTATTCTTGTGGTGGGACTATTGCATTACAAACACTTCAAAAGGAATGCTCACTAGTTGTAACTGTATTCGCTGGTCTGCCTGGACCCGATTTAAAGCTAAGCTCCTTTGCGCGACGCATCCAGCGCACGATGAGCAGTCACCAGCAAGCATTTAGCCTGGTGGAGCTTCGTCGCCAGGAAGACCAGCGAGCCTGCTCCTCGCTGCGGGCCGATTGCCTCTGGTTAGATTATCTCGACGCCATCTACCGTGGCTCTCCCGCCCTCTATCGCTGGAAACGGGCTATCGGCGGACGTATGCGTCAGGTCGATGCCTGGATCGTTGAGGATTTACTTCACCTTTGTCTGGCGCTCCATCGTCGTCTCCCCTCGCTCCACTGGTATGCGCCCTTGGGCATTGGAGGCCATGTCGATCATCGTGTTGTTTCTGCCGCTGCCTTCCGGCTGCTCGTATATGGAGCGAATGTTGCCTTCTATGAGGATTTCCCCTATGTCCTGCATCCCACTGCTCTCAAGAAGCGCCTGCAGGAGCTGGGAATCGAGATGCAGCCTCAGCTGGTGGAAATCTCGGATACGCTGGCTTTGCGCCAGCAGGCTGCCAGCCTCTATGCCTCGCAGGTGCGCATCAACTTTGGCACGGCGGCAACGCTTTATCAAAGTATCGAATGTTACAGTAGCCAGATCAGTCCGAAGCAGGGGGCGCATGTGGAGCGTTTCTGGCGACCGGCTCTGCATAGTGACTGTCCACATCTCCAATAGGAAAACGACTGGCGGAGGGTCAGACATCTTCGCCAGTCGCCTCCAATCGTGGAGTAGAGGAAACCTGCACAGACCTCCTTTGAACTGCTGGGCGTTAAGAGAGGGTGGTCGGTAATGGCTCGTTCGCTAGCAGGGACCCAGCTGGACCCAGACGCCGGCTGGACCGCCCGGCACGTCGTTGTACGTCCACCACTTGGCCTGCCAGAGATAGCCGTTATAGGTAACTTTGCTGCCGCCGGTGTAAGCCGTGGTAGGACTCCACGGGGCAATGCCTGCGCAGCTGCTGCCAGCTGAGGATGTTGGCGTCGGTGAGGGAGTGAGGGTCGGGGCAGGTGTGGCGGTGGGCGTTGGCGTTGATGGCGTTGACGAAGGAACTGCCGTGGGAGTCCCTGCGTTCGCCTGGGCGAATTGGGTGACGATGCGAGTGAAGTCCCAGTCATTCTGAGGCACGCTACTACAGATGGCCGAGAGATTCCCGTTGTTATCTGGCGGCGTGCACTGGCGATCGCGGTTTACCGACCAGAAGGTAAAGCGGGCCAGGTGGTTGCTTTCGACAAAGCTAAGCACCGTCTGGAAATCGGACTGATAGAAGTATTCGCCACTATCGGTGCGCCCATTCATAGAGGAGATGCCCTCATGGGCGTAGGCAGTCGCGCTATCCCAGCCAAAGGTGTTCATTAGCATGGTGTGGAAGCTCTGCAGCGCGCTGATCTGGCTGCTGGCACCGCTGAAGCCTCCATCAAAGGGCATGATGGAATAGCTGCTCGGAGTGTAGCCGAGGCTGCGCGCAGTCGTGAGCAACTGCTGTCCAAAGTAGCCAGTCCCCGAAGTGGTTCCTGGGAGGGTGATAGTGATTAGAAGGCCGGGGTTGTTAGCCTGCAGAATCTGAGCGGCTCCCAGCTCGTTGTTGATAGCGCTGGCGTTCTCGTACTCTGGCTCTTCCAGGTCGAGGTCAATCGCACGCAGGCCGTACTTGCTAATGACCGCCTGCTCTGCGGCGGCGGTAGCCTGGGCGGTACCACAGACCTGTCCCAGTTTCGTGCCATTATAGCCGCCGAAAGAGACCACTACATCGCCGCCAGCTGCTCGCACGGCGTTGATAATGGGGCCAACTTGGGTATCGGCAGAGACATCGATCAGGCCGCTATCGGCCTCCCAGGCAGGGGTACAGCCGTTGTCTGCCACAATGAAGGCCAGTGTGAAGACGCGTGCGCCAGTCGCGGCCATAACAGTTGTGAGGGACGGCGGATTATTGGCGAGAGGCATGACGTAAGGTGCCGCATTGTACCAGGCCGTTCCTGGAGACGCGGCAGCTTGGGCTGGCCGCTGCTGGTACTGGAGGCTGAAGGCTGCCGCTGCAAGGCAGGCTACAAGGAAGACGACAGAGACGAGCAGCAAGGCTCTTCGGGTTGGCGGTCCGCTTGTGCAGAAAGCTCTCAGAGGCGACATATCTTAGCTCCTTTGCTTGCTAGTGCTAATGATCGTGGAAGGTCATGGGGAGAAGCAGGGTGGGGGAGGAGAGTGACAGGGCAGCCTGAGATCTGGACGAGGCCGTGCTGCCGGCTCTCGCTTCCCCCTTGCTAGTGGTCTCGCGTTGATGCCTATTGAAGCGAGACGTCGTCTACATAGACGTTGCCCTGCAGGTACCAGCCGTGCACATAGATGGTGACGCTGGTGGTCGAGGAGCCGGTTGTGAAGGAAACCGAAAGCAGCGTGTAGCTACTGCTGCTGGTCCAGTTGCTCGCTCCACCGCTGATGCCCAGGTAGGCATAAGGACCATCCACGTAG
>NZ_JADGIA010000008.1 GCF_019683635.1 Thermogemmatispora sp.
ATGCTCCCTTGCTTTCTCAGGGGAATAATATTCTGTCATATAAATCTACTGAATTTCAATATATAGATCTTAGCGTGTTCGAGGAAAACGGAAGCTGGCCCCATACGGACTTTACAGGCGACCCTGCCAACGGCTGCCCGGCTAGTGGCCTGTGAGCTGGGGCAGAACCGACTTTTGCCATCTGGAGGAGCAGCCTTGTCGGTAGAAAAAGCCGACGGCTAGCGTGGCCTAGCCGCCGGCTTCGAAGGCTCTGGAGGAGATCGCTTCGTGTACCCCTGACCCTTTAATGAGCGTAGAGCGGGCGCCAGACGCCGCCGTGACCCGAGCAGGCGCCTGAGAGGCCGCCCGATTTACTGTACATGCCGTCGCTGCATTCAACTACGTAGCCCCTGCCGTTCCAGAAACTAGCAATGCAGTTGAAGTAGCTGCAAAAATCGGCGGGAGGCGAGTAGATGAGGCTGCCATTGGTGGGATCAAAGTTGTAGCCCCAGGGATTGCAATCGACTCCGGGGCAGGGTGTAGGCGTAGGAGCGGTCGCCTCGGTAGGCGTAGGAGTAGGAGTCGGGGTTGGCCTGGGCGTAGGTGTAGGTGAAGGCGTAGGAGTAGGTGAAGGAGTCGGGGTCGGCCTGGGCGTAGGTGTAGGTGAAGGCGAAGGCGTAGGTGAAGGAGTCGGGGTCGGCCTGGGCGTAGGTGTAGGTGAAGGCGAAGGCGTAGGTGAAGGAGTCGGGGTCGGTGAGGGTGTAGGCGAAGGTGTAGGCGTGGGTATAGGTGAAGGTGTCGGTGTGGGTGTCGGGGTTGGGGTTGGCCTGGGTGTAGGCGTAGGCGCTCGGGTCGGAGCAACGGTCGTGCCCGGCTTGCGTGCTGTTGGGGTTGGGGTTGCGATGCCGGCGGCGACGGTGCTGCCAGCAGTCGGTGAAGCCGCCAGGGAGACGGCGCGATTCTCCGACGAGACCGTGGGGGAAGCCGGGGACGTGCTCGCCTGAATGAAACTCTGGGTCAGCATACCCGCCATGCAGGAGCAGAGTGCGCAGGCCAGCAGCAATATGCTTCCTCCTACTCCGAAGGCCAGACGCCGCCTCGCTCCCCAGCCGCGCCAGATTTGCAGCAGTGCTCTCCACTGGGTTGCGTTGTCTGCATCAGGATAGTCACGCATGGCCTGGCGCAGGTAGACCAGGGGCATAACCACGAGGAGCAAATAGAGCGCCCCTGTCAGCAGCCTGCGCCCCCAACCGCGGGCTGTCCATCCTGCTTCTCCTCCCAAACTCCAGAAACGGGGGCCATCGGTGAGTAGTATCATGATGTTCACAAGCAAAAAAAGGAGTAGGCTCAGGAGGCCAAAAAGCACAATGCTGAGGCTGGCCTCGCTGCCCAGAGTGACGCTGACCAGGCTCGCCGCTAGCGCCAGAAGGGCGGCCAGCCCATATAGCAGGTTGAGAAGCAGCAGCCACCCACCTCGCTGCGGTAGCCGTTGCCAGGGAGTATGCCCTGTCGCGCCAGATCCCTCCGGCGGATACGCTGCTCCTGCCGTCGGCCACGATTGCATACTAGTTCTCCTCTCCTCGGAAGTGCTTGCACGACAATTCCTCTACCATTCGCTCTGCCTGGCACGACAATGACGAAGATATATATGCCCAATATATTGGTAATTGTCAATGAATAAGATATAAGTATTTTTATCTAGTTATTGTAGAGATGAGGAATATTTGTGGTAAGAAGCAATAAGCATGAAAAAACTGTCTTGAGAGCCAGCGGCGTCAGAGCGTCCGCTGCCCAGCTGGTATGTTGTGCTGCCAGGCAGCTATCTGCCTTCTGGGCAGCTCCATGTGTGTGCTGTGTGTAGCACAGAAATGGGCACGATTCTTGCAACCAGGTCTTTCCAGCAGGAAACTGCCTCAGTGGGGAGCAGGGAGGGAAAGGGCAGAAGGAAGAGCGGCCAGGAGGAGAGAGACGCATCTGGACGGTGCAGCTCCCGCCTCCGCTGGAAGGTGAAAGCTGCTATGATTGCCGAAGAGGTTCAACGCATGCAGTGTCTGATGCATGGAAGGAGCCAGAACGCCAGTTCAGGCTATGGTGCCTGGCTGAGGCAGCCGGCACCGACGCGCCTGATCCTCGCGCTACTCTGCTGTGCGCTGTTGCTGGTTCTCCCTGGAGGCTCTGCCAGTGCCCAGGCCCGGCAGCCCTATCGTGTGGCCGCCGATGGACCAGGCGCGCTCTCCTATTTCGACCTGGCGCGCAAGGACTGCGTTGGCACGGCCCGCAATACTACCTCGAAGGTCTGGTTTACCCTGGCCGACGGCGTGCTCAGCGACGTCTATTTCCCCACCATCGATAACACCAATGTCAAGGCCCTGCAGTATATTGTGACCGATGGGCGCACCTTTACCGACCTGCAGGAGCGCGATACCACCTATAGTGTGCAGCTGCTCGACGGGGCGGCGCTGGATTGCCGTGTCATTACCACGGCCCGCAGCGGTCGCTATCGCATCGTCACTGATTATGTGACCGATCCCGAGCGCAACAGCGTCGTGATGCACCTGCGCTTTACACCCCTGGTCGGCAGCCTGAGCGACTATCATCTCTACCTGTATTTCGATCCAACGATCAACGGTAACGGAGGCGGCGGCTCCGCTAACGGCGGAGCTGACAGTGCTCTGATCGATACCTCGACCGGCCAGCCGCTGCCAGTGGCCTTCGACACCAACACCCACAGTAACGCCGCCAATCGCAGCTATGCTGTGCCGGTCTATGCGGCCCTCGCCGCCTCGCGACCCTTCTTGCAGGTGAGCAACGGTTTCCTCGGGGCGGCCAGCGATGGCCTGGTACAGCTTGAGCAGGCCCACACCCTGACGCAGATCTACGACGAGGCCGACAACGGCAACGTGGTGCAGACGGCGCAGCTGGACCTGAGCCACGGCGCCGAGCTAACGGTCGTCCTGGGCTTTGGCACCACGCGCACGGCAGCCCTGCAGGCGGCGCGCGGCTCGCTGACTGTTCCCTTCGCGCGCCTGCGCGCCGACTATGCCGCCGGCTGGCTGCGCTACGATGCCGCGCTGCGTCCGGCTCCGCGCTTGCCGGGCGTCAATGATGAACAATGGCAGACGCTGCGGCGCGAATACTATCTGAGCGCCAATGTGATCAAAGCCTCCGAAGACAAGACCTTCCCCGGGGCCATCGTCGCCAGTCTCGCCTCGCCCTGGGGTCAGGCTGTCTCCGCCGGCGATCCCAACAATCTCTTCTTCGGCTCCTACCGTGAGGTCTTTGCGCGCGACCTCTACGAAGCCTGGACCGGTCTGCTCCTGGATGGCGACCTGCAGACGGCCCGCGATGCGGTCACCTTCCTCTTCTACCGTCAGCAGCGCCCCGACGGCTCGATGCCGCGCAATAGCCTGCTCAATGGGCAGCTGGCTCCCGATTCCTTTGGAACCCAGCTCGATGAGACCAGCTATCCGATCCTGATGGCCTATCAGCTCCAGATGACCGATGCCGATCTCTATCAGCATCACATCAAGCCGGCGGCCTATTTTGTGATGAGCCACGGCCCGGCCTACGGTGTCGAGCGCTGGGAGGAGCAGAGCGGCTACTCACCCTCGACGATTGCCGCCGAAATCGCCGGCCTGGTGGCAGCGGCTCAGCTTGCACGGGCCAATGGCGATGAGGCCAATGCGCGGCTCTGGCTGGGGGTCGCCGACGACTGGCAGCGCTCCCTGGAGCGCTGGACCGTGACCACCAATGGGCCACTGGCCAATCATCCCTACTATATCCGCCTGTCGAAAACGGGTGATCCCAACGCGGCCATTAGCTATAACCTGGGCAACGGTGGCCCGACTCTCGATCAGCGCAGCGTCATCGACGCCGGTTTCCTGGAGCTGGTGCGCCTGGGCCTGAAGCCGGCCAACGATCCTGTGATCGCCGAATCGCTGCCGGTCGTTGACGCCACCATCAAGAGTCAGACGAGCAGTGGCCCGGGCTGGCATCGCTATAACGGCGACGGCTACGGAGATGCAGCCAGCGATGGGCACCCCTGGGCGCCTTCGGGAGTGGGAACGGGCCATGTCTGGCCAGTGCTGGACGAAGAGCGCGGCGAGTACGTCCTGGCCAATGGTGATGTGAGCACGGCGAGCGAGCTACTCGCCACCATGCAGCGCTTCGCCTCGGGGGTGGGCCTCATCCCTGAACAGGACTGGGAGCTGCCCGATCTGGCCCCCTCGCCCTATGGTACCGATCCGACTGTGGCCTCCATCGGCTTCCAGAACGGTCATCCTGCAGGCTCGGCCTCGCCGCTGACCTGGGCCGAAGGGGCCTTTGTGCGCCTCTTCCTCGACCTGGGCGCCCGCACGCTGCTGGAGCGGCCCGCCGCAACCTACGCCCGCTATGTGCTCCAGCACCCGGGCCAGACCACGCTGAGCATCGCCGCCCCCGACGATCTGACGGCGGTCGATGGCTCGCCCGTCACCGTGCGCGGCAGCTCGGCCCCGGGCAATAGAATCTACGTAGCCGGCACCAATACTGATAACAACAGTCAGACAACGCTGGTGAGCACCGTGGCCGCGGCGGACGGTACCTTCAGCGTCCAGCTGCCCATCAGCGGCGGCACCACCGTCATCACCGTTGTCGCTGTCAGTCCGCAGGGGGCCACGGCCCACGCCACGCGCACCATTGTCTGGGACTACACCCCCGGCACCGTGCTGCTCGGCGTCAGCGATCCCGCCGGAGATGACAATGGGCCTGGCAACTACGCCTATCCGACCGCTGCCGATTTCCACGCCGGCGCCTTCGACATCCTGGAATTTCGCGTCATCGATAGCGGCGACACGATTGTCTTCAAGCTCAAGGTGCGCGATCTGACGCCGACCTTCGGCAGTCCGCTGGGGGCCCAGCTCATCGATGTCTATGTGCACGATCCGAACGCCGCTCCTGCTGACACCTCAACGGCCCCGTCGTTCCCGCAGCGCAACTATACCATTGCTGCCACGGCGGCCTGGAGCCGGCTCATCGAAGTCCAGGGCTTTGGGCAGCGCTACATCGATGCCCACGGCACAACCCTGGGCAGCGTCAGCATCAGCGCAAACAGCATCTCGCGTTTTATTACCTTCAGCGTCCCGAAGGCGACCCTGGGCCAGCCTGGACCGGGCTGGGGCTTCACGGTCACCCTGACGGGCCAGGATGGTTTCCAGCCGGACCAGGCGCGGGCTTTCACCAGCACGCCTGGCCCCTATACCTTCGGCGTCTGCGCCACAGCCAGCAGCGACCCGCACTGCACTGTTGATCCGGCTACGGTGCCGAAGGTGATGGATACCCTGACGCCGCCCGGGGTGCAGCAAGCCGACGAGCTGGACTATACGCGCCATCAGCCGGTGGTCTTGCAAGATATCGTCATCCCTTAGCTGTGCTTCTTCCTTCGGGTCGTCCTTTCCTACGGGGGTCATAGAGGCGCTCCTCGGCTCGGAACCCCGGTCCGAGGACTGAGGGGCGCCTGCTCCCCCTCTCGCCGGCAGAATCTCACCCTATCCTGTACAGGTACAGAGCAGTCGGAGCCGTCCCATCCACGCGAGATGAGACGGCTCCGCTGCGTTGCGTAAGGAAGCAATCCCCCTGTACAAGACAGGAAAGGAGCACAGCGTGGAGAGATGAAGCAATCTGCAACGGTGCCTGTGCGGCGCATCTCTCCTGCTGGCTGGCGGCAGCTACTTGCCGGTGAGGGCGCAGTGAGCCGCGCAGCCTGGTCTCAGAGACTAATTCAGGCAGCGATCAAGTCCACTGCCGTCACCAAAACAGTGGCCATCGCGCGTCAGAATGACGACCCTCCGAATGCTAGAGAACTGTGTCAGGGTTGCCGTGATCTCAGCCCGCACGCGCGCATCTGCGCCAATGCCAGGCGAGTTGAGCTGACGGCAGAAGCGCACAGTGGCCGTGCCAGGCTCGCTGCGGCTGCCGCGCTGGTTCAGGGTGAGCGTGAAATCGGGACCACCGATCGGCAGCGGAGCCGTGCAGTTCGAGGGTCCGCTGAGCAGCGTGTTCAGCTCGCTGAAGAGACCGGCACTGCGCTCGCTGGGGGTCGGTCCGGCGATCAGCATTTGCAAAGCAAAGGTGCCCACAGAAAGCGTCGGCGAAGTGCGCTGCACTGGATAGACAGCGGTTGGGTCGCTGGCGACAGAAACAGGGTAGCGCGAGAAGAAGACCTTGATTGGGTAACCTCCTGGTTGGGAGGTGCTGACCGGCTGACCCTGCACCATCGGGGCAGCATTGGCCTGACTTTGGAAATGACCTGCTCCGCTTGTTGGCAGCAGCCAGGCCGCCAGCGCCAGGCTGAGGGCACTGAGAGCAAGCAACAACAGACGCGGCGAGGCAGGGCGCCTTTTGGCTATCTTTCTAATCATTCAATTTTTAGCCTTTAGTTTTTGAGAGATGCTTTAAAAGAGAGTATACATGACAAAACAAGAGATGGATGAGAGATCGCTCCTGCCTCGACCGGGCGAGTGGAGCAGGCCACGACGGACCAGACGCTGTGCGGCCCAGATCTGATAAGAGCTTGCTTCCTCAGTGAAGTATGCCTGTTGGTGCCGGGAGCCAGCAATGGAGCAGCTCACAGTCAGGCTGTGAACTGGATCACACTACTGGCTCCGCTCCTGCCCTGGCCGGCTAGAAGCCATCTGGGTCTGGCTGACTGACTGGGGCGGGGATCGGGTCATCGGCGGCGAATAGCTCGCGCAGATAGGAGTTCAGAAAGACGCCCTGGGGATCAAGCTGGGCACGCAGGCGGCGGAAGTCATGCCAGCGGGGATAGAGGGTCGCCAGCTCCTCGGCGCGGCGCGTGTGGATCTTGCCCCAATGTGGGCGCCCTTCGTAGCGTCGGAAAATGGCCTCCACATGGCGAAAATAGGGCTTATATTCCATCCCTTTGTACATATGCACGGCCACATAAGCCGAGTCGCGCCCATAAGCTGGGCTGAGCCAGATATCGTCTCCCTTCACAAAGCGGCACTCGACCGGGAAATGCACCTTAAAGCGATGCTCATCGATGCAGGCGCGAATCTCCTCAAGCACGGGTCGCAGCTGGTCCGCAGGGACGCTGTACTCCATCTCGACGAAGCGCACCAGACGCGGCGTGGCGAAGATGCGATGAGGATAGTCAATTTCGTCGACGCTGGCCACGCCCAGGGCTGAAATGCGGCTGACCGTCGCTGAAAGAGCCGGCACCAGGCGATTAGCCTCCGATAGCAGCCAGAAGACGCCGTTCTCCAGTACGAGCTGGTTCAGGTTGCTCCACAGGCGGCCCCAGCGGCTGTTCTGGCGGACAGCCTCCTCCGTGGTATTGATCCATTTGGCCTGGACCCAAGGGGTATAGGGGAACCAGAAGAACTCGAAATGCTCGTTTTCCTGGCGATAGCGCTCCAGATTGTTCAGGCAATCCTCCAGCGAGGCGCGGCGCCCAACGTAATGCAGGGGACGGGCCGGCACGACGCGCAGGGTGACCTTGGCGATGACGCCCAGGGTGCCGAGTGAGACCTGGGCCGCTTTAAAGAGGTCGCGGTTCTCCTCTTCGGAGCACTCGATGAGATCGCCGCTGGCGGTGACCAGTGTCAGGGCCACAACCTGAGTGGAGAGTGAGCCAAACTGGATGCCCGTGCCGTGGGTACCCGTGCTGATGGCGCCGGCAATGCTCTGCACATCGATGTCGCCCAGGTTCTCCTGGGCCAGGCCGTGGGCAAGCAGCAGCTCGCCCAGGCGCCCAAGACGTGTACCGGCCAGCACGACTGCCGTACCGCGCTCGCGGTCAACCTTCTCCAGGCCCTGCAAGTGATCAAGGGAGAGCAGGACGTCGTCGCTCTCGACAAGAGGGGTGAACGAATGGCCGGCCCCGGCGACGCGCAGGCGGCGCCCGGCGCGCGCACACTCGGCGACGCTACTGGCTAGCTCTTCCAGGCTCGCTGGTTGGATGATCTCCGGTCGACAGGCAACAGTGCCTGACCAGTTCTGCCAGCTCTCTTTCTCTCCGGCAATCATAGCCTGCTCCTTCCTTCTTGCTTCTCTGCTCTCTCGCTTTCTTTCCGTCTTCCTGGCTGCTCTTCTCCCCATCACTGCCTGAGTGTGGGGATTTCCTATAGTTTAGAAAGGCCGGGGCTGGCAAGGACCTGGGGCTACCTCACAGCCAGTGGCTTCCGGCCCTTCGTAGGTGATGCCTGCTGGGCTGATGCTCAGAGAAAACACTGGCCATCGCCGCGGTAGGTGGTGACCTCGTCAACGATGGCGCCTTTGCTCACCAGCAGCAGGTGAGTGAAGCGTTCGCACAGCTCCCCGGCCTTGGCGTGACGCAGAAAGATCGGATCGCCCAGGGAGAGCGCCACGGGTCCGCTGTAGCGGATGGGAGTCTGGACCTCGCCGGCGCCTTCGGTAGCGATGAGCTGTGCGCCCTGGGGCAGATACGGCTGTGGCAGCTTGTCGGACCCCGCAGCGCCAGAGGCGACGTAGCCCCCGCCGAGGCAGGTATAGATCTGCGGATGTGGGCGGCGCACAATCTCAATGGCGAAGCCTGCCGCCGGCTGATAGCGGAAATCGCGATAGTGATCGAAGAGGGCCGGGCCATAGAAGGCCGAGCCAACGGTGATCTCAGTGACGCTGGCTTCCAGGCGCGTTGTATGCACGCTGCCAGTCCCGCCGCCGTTGACGAAGCGTACCTGGGGGGCATACTCCTTGATCAGGGCCACCAGGGCAGCGCGGCGAGCGGCGATCTCGCCCAACGAGCGGCGCTTGAGCCAGGTCACCAGGGCGTTCTTGAGCGCCTGGCCAGGATAGCGATCTCCCACGCCGGCGATCTGGGCCTCATAGCCCATGATGCCGTCCAGCCAGACATGAGGCGAGGACATGATCCGCTCGATGACCGGGCGCACCTGTTCCGCCGCACGCAGCGGCGAGCGCCAGACGCCGAAGTGCAGACCAGGGAAGTCGACGGCCATGTCAATATCGAGGCAGAGCGGCAGACGCACACCGTAGCGGCGGGCAACGCTCTCGATCTGTTCTACGTGAGCCTGGCTATCGACCATCAGCGTGATGTGGGCCCCATCCGCAGTAGCGCGCGCCACCGCGGCGAGGTCCTCAGCGTGCCAGGTCGGGTAGCCGATCAGTAGATCGTCCAGACCCTGGCGGGCCAGATAGACGGCCTCGCGAGCTGTGAAGGCCATGATGCCCTGAAAGGTCGGCTCGGCGGCCAGAATGCGCTTGATGATGGCAACGCTGCGCAGCGACTTGGAGGCAATGCGCACCCGCGTGCCGCCGGCGCGCTCGCGTGTCAGACGAATGTTCTCCTCCAGCAGGTCCAGGTCTACATAGGCAAAGGGCATTGGACGCCCACGGAAAACCTCGCGGTAATACTGGTAGTCGCGGAGCATGGCTTGCGCCTGCGCAGGGTGGCTCTCAGGCGCGCTGGCCGGGAAGGCGGTGCCGTTACCGTTACTGGTGTCGGGCAAGGCAGAAGGCCGCTCCGCGTCGGCGGTTGGCAAGGATGGCTGGATTTGAGGAGACTGAGGCTCTGTCATTGGCGGTTCCTCCTTGGGCCGGCGAGGCGAGGCGAGGCGAGACGCAACGCGACGCGAGAAGGCGATAGGCAGCGCTCTCCTCTTCTGAAGCTCAGTTCAATCGTAGCATTGTCACCTCGGGGAAATCAAGCGTATTGCTGCCGTGCTGCGATGGCATGGCGGCGGCGCTCTGGACGGAAGGGCTGAAAGCTGTCACAGAACAGAGGTCTGACTCGTCTCCTCTAGTAGAACGAAGAAAAAAATAGAACGCTGTCTTCGGGGCAGGGTGAGGGAGACAAGCCGACGCTCAGCAACTGGGTGACGGTCTCTCCCAATTCCCGATCGGCGGTATAGCCCGTACGCCCCCGCGCTCGCTGTCGCATGGCAGCGCGAGGGCATGACCTGGGGAAGTTCCAGGGCCGACGGTATAGTCCGATAGGAGAAGACTGACGATTGGAAGAGTTCGATCGTTATTATCCTCTACTCTTCGCTACTGCGCGTAGCCTGCTGGGCAGCTGCGATGAGATCGAGGATATTATCCAGGAAAGCTATATCCGCTATGCTACGGCAGCGGCGCAGCAGATAGGCTCGCTACGCGCCTATCTCCTGACCATTGTGACGCGCCTCTGTCTGGATCGCCTCAAGTCAGCCCGCGTGCAGCGCGAGCAGCCCCTTGGCCTCTGGCCGCCGGCTCCGAAGGGAGGGCCGACGGCAGCACCAGAGCCAGAGCCGGAAGAGCTGGTCGTCGAGAGCCTTGAACAGCGTGAGGCCCTGGCGCATGCGCTCTGGCTGCTTCAGGAGCGGCTCAGCCCCGCCGAGCGGGCCGTCTTTCTCCTCCACGAAGCCTTTGCCTGTCCCTATGAAGAGATCGCTCGCCTGCTCAACAGGAGCGCCAGCGCCTGCCGCCAGCTCCTGCATCGAGCCCGTAGCCGGCTGCGCGTCTCCCAGGCCCGTGCACGCTTTAGCGTAAAGCCCGAGGAGCATCGCGCTCTCCTGAACAGCTTCCTGCTAGCGGCCCAGGGTGGCCCAGTGCAGCCCCTGGTTGAGACGCTGCTGCCCGCTGCAGAGGCCCCCGGGATCGAAGCGAAGGCTGCGCTTATACAAGGAGCGACGCCGGTGCCCGCTGCCAGTGAAGAGGAGCCGCTGGCGCTGCCCGCTCTGGAGGAATGCCATGCCTGAAGAGCCAACCATCGTGCTAAGCGAACAGGAGCGGTGGATGATGCAGCGAGCGCTGGCGCTGGCGCGGGCCGTCGAGGGACGTACCAGCCCGCGCCCACCGGTGGGGGCTGTGCTCGTGCGTGACGGGCAGATGGTGGGTCAGGGGGCGACGGCCCCGCCCTATGGGCCACATGCCGAGGCAGAGGCGCTGCGCGAAGCCGGCTCCCATGCTCGGGGGGCCGATCTCTATGTGACCCTAGAGCCGTGCTGCATCGCACTACACACGCCGCCCTGTACCGAGGCCCTCATTGCCGCGGGCGTCCGGCGCGTTGTGGTGGCCGCTTGTGATCCCAATCCTCGCGTCGATGGGCGCGGGCTGCAGCAACTGCGACAGGCCGGGATAGAGGTTGCGCTCCTCGACGAAGACGATCCCCTGGCCCGGCAGGCTCGCGAGCTGCTGCGTCCCTTTGCCACCTTTGTACGTGGCAACCGCCCCTACGTCACCGCCAAGTGGGCAATGACCCTGGATGGGAAGATTGCCGCGCACACGGGAGACGCCTTCTGGATCAGCGGACCGCAGGCCCGTGCCTGGGCCCACGAACTGCGCGATCGCGTCGATGGCATCCTGGTCGGGGCCGGCACAGCGCGCCGCGACGATCCCTTGCTCACCGTGCGCCTGACCACTGACGCACGCCGGCCACGCCTCCAGCCGCCGCGGCGACTGGTCATTACCAGCAGCGGCCAGCTCCCGCCAGAGCTGCGGCTGCTGACAACACCCGAAGCCGGAGAGACCTGGCTGCTGATCGGCGAGCGGGTTCCCGCAGAGCGACGCGCGGCCCTGTCCCGTCCGGGGGTGCGCCTCATCGAGGTGCCTTGCGAGCCGACGGGGCGTGTTGATCTCCGCCAGGCTCTGCAGCGTCTGGCCGCCGAGGGCCTGATACATATCCTTCTGGAGGGTGGGGCAGCCCTCACGGGCAGCGCCTTCGACTGTCGCTGCATCGACCATGTCGCTGCCATCGTCGCGCCCCGGCTGATCGGGGGTGCCAGCGCTCCCGTCCCTCTCGCCGGCCAGGGCCTACCCCGCTTGAGCCTGGCGGCTACGTTGGACGATCAGCGCACGCAGGCTCTTGGCGACGACCTGCTGATCGAAGGCGAGGTCTGCTATCACCCTTCCTCATCCGTCGCTAGAGAAGCGGCGGAGGAGCGAAGAACCTGACGAGAAAGTGAGAAACCAGGCGATGTCAATCAACCAGCTGTTAGAGACAGACGACCTGTGGCTCTCAGTGCCTGCCGCCGTACGCCGACTGCAGGCCGGCCAGATGGTCTTGCTCTGCGACGATGAGACGCGCGAGCACGAGGCCGACCTCTGCCTGGCGGCCCAGTTCGCTACCCCTGAGCGCATCAACTTTATGCTACAGCAGGCGCACGGCCTGCTCTGTGTGGCCCTGGCCGGCGAGCGGCTCGATGTCCTGGCCATTCCCCTGGCCGAGCGCGCTAACGCTCCCCTGCAGGACACCGCCTTTACGGCCTCCGTCGACGCCCGCCGCGGCACTACTACTGGCATCTCCGCGCGCGATCGCGCCATAACCGCTCGTCTGCTTGTCGATCCAACCGCACAGCCGGAGGACTTCGCGCGCCCGGGCCACCTCTTTCCACTGCGGGCCCATCCAGCCGGTACCCTGGGGCGCCGCGGCCACACTGAGGGAGCGGTCGACCTCATGCGTCTGGCCGGCCTGGAGCCAGGGGCAGTCATCTGCGAAGTGCTCGATGAAGAAGGCGAGCCGGCGCGCGGTGCCACTCTACTGCGCTTTGCCCAGCGTCACGGCCTGGGTCTCATTACTGTGGACGCCATTGCCCGCTTCCGCCGCCAGCAGCGCGTCATTCTGGTCAATGAGACGCGCCTGCCGCTGCCTGAAGGCGACTTCCGGCTCCGCCACTATCGCGACACACGCCGGGGGCGCGACTACCTGGCGCTCATTTTGGGAGAGCTTGATCAGGGTGACCTGCCGCCGCTGGTGCGTCTCCATTCGGCCTGCACTACCGGCGAGGTCTTTGGCTCACAGCGCTGCGACTGCCAGGCTCAGCTCAGGCAGGCCCTGGCTCTCATTGGACGCGAAGGGCGAGGTCTGCTGCTCTATCTTCCCCAGGAAGGGCGCGGCATCGGCCTGGCCGGCAAACTGCACGCCTATCGTCTCCAGGACAACGGCTACGATACTGTCGAGGCCAACGAGCATCTTGGCTACCCCGCCGATGCGCGCTCCTACGACGAAGCCGTCGCCATTCTGGTAGATCTGGGCCTGCATCGCCTGCGCCTGCTCACCAACAATCCGGCCAAGCTCCAGGCCCTGCAAGACGCCGACCTCCAGGTCGAGCGTGTAGCGCTAGAGATCCCTGCCAGCCCCGAGAACCGTGCCTATCTCGACACCCGTCGCCGGCGCCTGGGTCATCTCCTCACAGCCTCGACAGAGCCAGGCCCAAACGCGATTGCAGCTATCAAGGCCATCAGTCAGGCGGTAAGCCACAATGGCAGGCGAACAGAGGAGGAGCACCATGTCAGAAGCTATCAGCGTTGAAGAGCGGCCTGACGGCAGAGGGCTGCGCATCGCCCTGGCCGTGGCCCGTTACCACCCGCAGATCACCGGCGCCATGCAAGAGACGGCGCGGCGCAGCCTGATCGCCCACGGTGTGGCCGAAGAGGACATTGACATCTGGCAGGCCCCTGGCTCCTTCGAGCTTCCCCTCCTGGCCCAGGCCCTGGCCGCCAGCCGGCGCTACGACGCCATCATCTGCCTGGGCTGCGTCATGAAGGGCGAAACGCGCCACGACGTCCTTGTCGGCGACGCCGCCGCTCAGGGCATCCAGCGCGTTGCCCTCGACAGCGGCCTACCCGTGATCTTCGGCGTCATCTGTGCCGCCAATCGTCTCCAGGCCCAGGCGCGCATTCCCCGCGCCGCCGAGTGTGCCCTGGCTGCCATCGAGCTAGTCTCTACCCTGCGGCGCGTCCGTCATCCAGGCGCGATGCACGTCTGCCAGCGCGATCAACAAGATATGGTGAGCACCAGCGAAAGGAGCGGCTAAGTCCTCATGTTTACCGGCATCGTCGAAGAAGTTGGCAGCGTCCTGGCGACCGGCGCCACCACCCTGGACATTGCCATACCAGCCACCTGGTCCGACGTCAAACTCGGTGACAGCATCGCCGTTGACGGCGCCTGCCTCACTGTCGTCGCGCGCGGAGAGGACTGGCTGCGTGTGGAACTTATGCCCGAGACCCTGCGTCGCACGCGCTTCGCCTCCCTCATTGCCGACGAAAGGAGCGGGCAGGATGAGCGCGCCGTCAATCTAGAGCGCTCGCTCCCTGTAGGAGGGCGTTTCGGTGGGCATATTGTCCAGGGACACGTCGAAGCGGTCGTCACAGTCCTGAGCACGCGGGAAGAGGGCAACTCGCTGGTCTGCGAGATGGCCCTGCCCGTTGCCCTGCGCCCCTATATCGTTCCCAAAGGCTTTGTGGCCCTCAACGGCGTCAGCCTCACCGTAGTCTCCTGTCTGGAAGATCGCTTTTCCGTTGCGCTCATCCCTTATACAAGAACCCACACCAACCTTGGCCGACTGCGTCCGGGCAGCCTCCTCAACCTGGAAAGCGACATCCTCGGGCGCTACCTGGTTCAGCTTGTGGGCCACTATGCTTTCTCGACTCAGCTCCAGCTCCCAGAAGCTGCGAGCGACGCCCTGGATTGGGTTTTCCCAGAGAGGAACAAGGCGGGTGAGGGCGAGGGCGAGGGAGCAAAACGCCAGGAAGGGTAACGAGGGGAGCAGCCTCCTTGCTGGCTCCTCCCCGCTACCCTTCCAGCCGGGGTGAACGACGCTCGCTATGAGGTGGGTCTGCTAAGTGAACAGCTAGCGTTGGACGAGACGCTATTGCAAGGCGACGGCGAAGACATGCATCCTACCGCCGCTCACCGCTGCCGGCAAGGTCACACTTTTCACGGTTTTTCCCTGCGGCAGGGCGATGCTCACATAGAACAGATAGCACTTCATCTGAACCGGACCGTTGGGACTATTAAAGTAGGGCATGCTCACGGCCTGGGGACTGCCCGGCAGGGGACGAGAGCCGCCGCCGTCCAGGGTCCAATCGCTGAAGGTGATGGGCACGGTCTGCGTTGTCCCATCGGTAAAGGTGATCAAAAGCTGACCACGGGCCACGCCGTGATCGGCAGCCCCGAGCAGGCCGAGCAACTTCGCGCGTGGCTGGTGCTCCACTGGCAGCGTCTGGCCCGCCGCCAGATAGTTATCCGGCTCGCCTGAAAGTACATTGGGCCAGACGAAGACGAAGCCACCTGCAAAGACATGGTCGCCAGGATTGACACCGGCCCGCTGGAGGGCCTGCGCCGAGTAGCTATTGCCTCCCTGATCAAAGTTAGCCGTCGTCGGACGATCGTCGTTGCTGACCCCCACATTGTTGTAAGCAGGGGTCGTGCGTGGACCAGACTGAGCCGGAGCGGGGGCGGGCGAACCGCCGCGCGCAGAAGCGCCGGGCGTCTGCCCCGGCTGGCCTGCACCGGGAGCCGGCGACGGGCGAACCGCTGCAGTCGGCACTGGTATCGCCGAGGCAGTCCCTGAGCCGCTGGCCGGCAGCCCGGTCAGCGAGCGCGGATCAGCTCTTAGATCGCTGGCCGGACGCCGATCCGGTCCCGGCTCCGATTGCGGCCCAGGCCGATTTTGAGGGCCAGGCTGTGTCTGCGGTCCAGGATGAGGCAGGCGCAGCGGCTGGACCGGGTGCGGTTCTAGCTGCTGGGGACTCCCCTCCGTCTGACCTGGGGACGGCGAGAGATGCACCGTTGGCAGCAGGCCATAGATTACCAATGCCTTCCCGCTCGGCACAAAGACCCGCCCGTCGGCTACCGTCGGAACGCTGAATTTCACATACCCCGGTAGGGCGTCGCGCTCGGGACTCTGATCGCTGCTGTACAATTCACGAGCCAGATTGCTGGCATCATAGGCGCGCAGTACCCCGCGGGGATCTACCAGCCAGAGAATGCCCGTTCCGGCGCGGTTGCTGCTGGAGGTCACCACCACGTTTGCACCCGGGAAAGGCAGCTCCTCGGGCGTAGCCGAGACCGGCTGAGACGAGAGGCGGCCATTGATGAGGCGGTAGGCCACCACTGGACGGTTCACACTGGCGAAGTAGACATACTCTCCATCGGGACCGTTCCAGTAGGCAGGTGTACTGAAGAGGCCGCCGATTGTCGTCGGCGGAAACTCCTGCACGATCTGATCCACATCGTTGCGTGCCTGGTGGTTGCAGGCGTCAGCGATGGTGTGGTAGCGGCCCAGGCGATTACGGGCCAGGACATAGATCCGTCCCTCTTTGCCCGAGGCGATCAGCTCGCCGACCGTCGGCAGCAACAAAGGAGCGGCGGAGCCGAGGTCGGCATCGGCATCGTCCAGACAGCGCTCATTGAAGGGCGTGAAATAGTCGACCAGGCGCAGATCGGGCGAGAGCTTCCCCACCGAATCGCCAGCGTTACGACCGTTCAGATGGAGATTAAAGGAGCCATTGCCGCTCGTAAAATAGAGAAAGCCATGCTCATCGGCGGTCAGAGCGCCGCCAGAACCCCAGATACCGGCCCGTGCGCCATCGGGCGTATCGTTAAAGACCGCCATCTGGCGGAAGGCGCTGCCGTTATACTGGTAGCTCATGATCCAGCCGTGGTACGGCATATTATCGCAAAACGAGCCCCAGGCGATATAGATCTGCCCATTGGCCAGCACCAAGGCAGCGCGCTGGCGCTGGAAGCGAGGATCGAACGTGAGCAGACCGCGGCGACTGCCGGCGCCTGTGCCGCGCACGCTCGCCTGGATCGTTACCGGACTGCCCTTGCGCTCCTGGCCGGTGGTGATATCCAGAGCATGGAGGCGATAGACCAGGCGACTGCCCTCTTTAGTGAAAGCCACCACGTAGAGCGTACGAGTGGCGGCATCGATGACCGGCGTACCGGTGATGCCGATCTCGGGCACCAGGTCATTGCAGGCCACGTCGTGGTTTGTCGGAACCTGCGCGCCGCGTCCCAGGAAGCTCGTCCGCCAGAGCAAGGCCCGCTCGGGCCTGGTAGCATCGGCGTCGAAGGCATAGACGCTGTCGTGCTCGGTCGCCACGAAGACCACGTTGCGCACCCGACCCTGAATCGGCAGACTGGGCACATAGAGCGGCTGGGCGTAGACCTGGCCATCGACTGCCAGCGTCAGACGCTTCCCGAAGGTACTGGCATTGACATTGCTCGTTGTCAGCAGCACCTCCGCGGGGTTGTGGCCGCTGTGCCGGTTATTGTACTTGAAGGTCAGCACGGCGGTACCGCTCGCGGGGGCAGCGTAGGCGGCAGGTTGCGACCCGCGGCCTGTGGCCTGCTGGTCGGAGGAGGGCCTCCAGGCCAGCGCTCTGCCGGTTCCGCCGGGTAGCCAGGAGGAAAAGAGCAGGCCCCCGAGTAGCAGCAGGGGCAGTACTGCCGCTACTCGGGGCAACAAGCGAGAGAGGTTGATCATCACGTCTCCTTCACCACTGCAGTGATAAGCAAGCAGGGGCATGGCGTCTACTGCCCGTCGGCGATCAGGAACGGAGTAGCAGCTCTTCCTCTCCTCGTGCTTGCTTGCTTCTTCCTTGCTTCAACTTGCGTCGGTCAACCCTTTGCTGGAGGCGATTTCGTGCGTCTACAATCTGTGGTTACTTGCATCACAGCCCGTACACCGGCTTACTTTCCTCAGAAGCCCAAAGCAGCTTACGCGCTGCTTCCATTACTTATGATACTCAAGACACAAAATGAAAATCAGTATCTCAATCATGATCAATAAATTGACAGGGGCAGGAAGATGATCGAGGTGAAGGACATATGAAATCGTCTGGTTGCTCGCAGGAAGCATTAGCCAAACGTCCTGGAGACTGGTCTGTTGAAAAGGATTTATGCTATCATAACAGAGCCAATCGTCTGAAGAAAGAGGCCTTTCCCAGTCGGCTCGTATTCGTTGCAGGGGCCTCGTTTTCATCCCCTTGAGAGTCCTGGACTATGAACAAAATTGGCAAGTGGCTCCATCTGGCACTGCGGCGCTGGAGGGTGGCCTGTGGGAAGGAACTCTATCCCCCCCCTGAACCGCTACCTCGGGGACGTGCCTTCTGGCTGGCCCTGGGCCTGGTCGTGTTGGCGATGCTCGCCTACAGCGTCTACTTCATCATCTTTGTAACCAGCAAGCAGGATGCTTTTGCCACCAACGGCGAAGACCTGGGCATCATGGACCAGGCGATCTGGAATACTCTGCACGGCGCCATTCTGCATCAGACGATCTGCAATGTACTGACCGATACGAATTGCTATGGGCTGGAGGGTATCAATCGCTTCGCCATTCACTATGAGCCGATTCTCTTTTTAATTGCGCCCCTTTATATTTTTTGGGCTGATCCGAAAACGTTACTGATTCTTCAGGTTCTGGTGGTGGCCACAGGAGCGCTGCCGGCCTTCTGGCTAGCCCGCCTGCGCCTGCGCAACGACCTGGCCGCTGTTCCCTTCGCCCTGCTTTATCTGCTCTATCCTGCGCAGCAGTACGCCGTCGACTATGATTTCCACGCCGTGACGCTGACGCTGGCCTTGCTCCTCTTTACGCTCTACTTTATGTATACCCAGCGCAATGGCTGGTTTCTGGCCTTTGCGATTCTCTCGCTGGCCTGCAAAGAGGAGATTGCCGGGATCATTGCCCTGCTGGGGCTGTGGATGGCGATCTTCCAGCGACGCTGGCGCGTCGGCCTGATTGTCTTTGGACTGGCGGTCGGCTGGACCGCCATCGGCCTGCTGATCGTCCACTACGCCAGTCCGGTTGGTCACTCGCTGCTGGCCTCCCGCTGGTCAGAATATGGGGACTCGCCCGTGGAGGTGGCGCTGAACATCCTGCTGCACCCGCTGCAGGTGATCCGCCAGCATGTGCTGGAGCCGCAACATCGGCTCTACCTGCAGAAACTGCTCGCTCCGGCGGGCTACCTGCCGCTGCTGGCCCCCTGGGTCCTGGTTCTGGCCTCGCCGACACTGGCCCTCAACCTGCTCAGTTCCTCGCCCAACATGTACAGTGGCCGCTATCAGTACAATGCGGAGATCGTGCCGATCCTGATCTTCGCCACCATCGAGGCGACGGTGCTGCTGCTCTGGCTGCTGCGCCGCTGTCTGCGACTGGGCCACGCTCTGCTCGCTCACAAGGGGGGGCCCGCCCTCAGCGCCTTTCCTGTCGCTGCCGAGGGCCAGGGAGAGGAGCGCCCCGCCCGGTCACCGTTGTCGTCGTCGGCACAGCGCTGGTTCGGAACGCAGCCTGCCCCGTTCGCTGGCGGACAGCTCTGGCCCATCCTGCGGGCCCTCTTCCTGTTGCTCCTGCTGAGCTATGTCATGGGGCAGGTTATCAAGGCCACTGCGCGCTACGATGTCTATAGTGCCATGCCCTATGCCGCGGGCTTTATCTGGCCCTCTCAGGATGCTCATGACCGCCTCGCCTATCATTTTCTGCAAGAAATCCCGCCCACAGCTTCGGTCTCGACCCAGACAATGCTAGTCCCCCATCTGAGCGAGCGGCGCAGCATCTATCTCTTCCCCTATGGCGCGGGCTATGCCGACTATATCCTGCTGAATGCTCCGGGCTACTATTATCCCTTCAAGACCTACGCTGACTATGAACACACAGTCGACGCCGTGCTTAGCAGCGGAGAGTATGGCGTGATCGACATGCAGGACGGCTATATCCTGCTCAAAAAGGGCGCTGCTCCCACGGCTAATCAGCAGGCGGTGCACATGGTGGCCCAGTATCGCCACACCGATTGATGCGCTTTTACACAAAGGGCGTCAGGCTCTGCTCGATCTCTTCCCTTCGTCTCTGCCTTGACGCCCTTTTTCTCCCTGACCTATACTAATCAATAATCGATTGTGCCTCTTTGTAGGTGAGGAGCAGCGTCCCGGAATACGGGGCCAATTTCTGCAGGATTTTCGACACCGATGAATATACGTACACCCATTCTTGGCAGACGCGTTCTGCGCGAGGATATCAAAGAATTTCTTATCGATGCCATTGTCAAGGGCCAGTATCGGCCAGGAGAGCGCATCGTGGAGAGCCGTGTGGCGCAGGAGCTGGGGGTGAGCCAGGGGCCAGTGCGCGAGGCGCTGCGCGACCTGGAGCTACTCGGCTTCGTCGTCAGCTCGCCCTATCGTGGCACGCAGGTGCGCAAGGTCTCGCGGCGCGACCTGCTTGAACTCTATCCCATTCGGGCCGCCCTGGAGGGCGTGGCGGCTCGCGCGGCAGCGGTGCGCATTGACGAGGCGACACTGCATCAGCTAGAGGAGCTGCTCGCCGAGATGCGTGATGCGGCGGCGCGCAATGAGCTGCATGCCCAGACGGCAGCCAATATTGCTTTCCACCGCCTGATTGTGCAGGCGTCGGGCAATCGCCTGCTGCTGCAGTACTGGGACAGCATGCAGCTCTACACGACGACCTTTGTGACGGTGGCGATGGCGCAACGTACGCCCCAGGAGCTGGCCGAGCGCCATCAGATCATCATCGAGGCCCTGCGGGAGCATAATCCGCAGCGAGCCGAGCAGGTAATGCGGCGCCATATCGAGGAGGCCGGCGAGTGGCTGCAGGCAGCGCCTCCCTCCGAGGAAGAGCAAGAGCAGGAGTGAGCCGGGCCGGCCAGGGCTTCGGCCTGACTCAGCCCAGCCCAGCGGACAGGTTCACCCTCCTCAGCAGAGGCGACACAGAGGAGGCTGGCCTGTCCGCTGATTCTGTAGTGCTCCGTCAGAGCTGGCGCTGGGCAGCGGTCTCTTCCTGCACCTCTGCGGCGATCTGGCCGGCGAGCTGCTCAGCCGGATGGCTCTGGTCTTCAGGCGCGAGCGCTCCAAGGAGGCGCATCTCGGGCCAGATGAGGGCTACGCAGAGCACTACCAGGATGGTGCCCAGGCCGCCGCCGACGACCGCCAGTACGGGACCGAAGAGCTGGGCCGCCAGGCCCGACTCGAAGCCACCGAGCTTGTTAGAGGCGGCGATGAAAATGGTGTTGACTGCCGCCACGCGCCCGCGCATGTGGTCTGGGGTGCGTGTCATCACCAGGGTGCCACGAATAACCACGCTGATGTTGTCAAGTCCGCCCAGAATGAAGAGCATGAGCAGCGAGAGCCAGAAGGAGCGCGAGAGGCCAAAGACGATGGTGGCCAGGCCGAAGCCCGCTACCGCCAGCAGAAGAGTGCGTCCGGCTCGCGTAAAGGGCGGCAGGTGAGCCAGCAGGAAGGCCACGCAGACAGCTCCAATAGAGGGCGCGGCCTGAAGCCAGCCCAGGCCGGTGGGGCCAACCTTGAGGATGTCGCGCGCGTAGATCGGCAGCAGGGTGGTGGCGCCGCCGAAGAGGACGGCGAAGAGATCGAGTGTGATGGCTGCCAGGATGACCTGGGTGCGCCGCAAGAAGCGCAGACCCTCGGCCAGCGAGCGCAGGGTTCCCTCCTGGCCCTGATCATCGCCCCGAGAGGGAGCCGCGTTGACCGGCTGCAGGCGCAGGAGGGCCAGCAGCACGAGATAGAGGACAATGGCCAGGGCATTGAGGCCATAGACAGGCGTGGCCCCGCGGAAAAGGGCCACCAGGAAGCCGCCCAAAGCCGGCCCAACGACTGACGCAAGCTGCCAGGCGCTGCTCTCCCAGGTGGCGGCATTGGCGTACAGAGCCGCTGGCAGGGTCTGCGGCAGAAGCGCGGCGCTGGCCGGCTCGTTGAAGGCGGTGGCTGTGCCTATGAGCAGCAGACAGCCGTAGATGAGCCAGAGCGGGCCGCGCTGCCAGGAGAGGAGCATCAGCCCCAGGGAGCAGAGGGCAAGAACGGTCTGGGCCAGCATGACCATGCGGCGCCGATTCAGGCGATCCGCCAGATGGCCGGCCAGCAGCGAGAGGCAGAGCACGGGCAGCACCTGTACCAGGCCGACCAGTCCCAGGGCTAGCGCCGAGTGGGTGCGGTCGTACAGCTCCCAGCCAATGGCCACCGTGACCATCTGCTCTCCGATCGAAGAGAGAAAGATGCCAATAAAGAGCAGGCGAAAGTTGCGGTAGCGCAGGGCACGATAGGGATCGTGGCGGGCCTGCGCTGCGCTTTCTTCCGCGAGCGGCTGCCCACTCGCGGTACTGGAGGCGTCGGATGCGCCTCGTTCCGGGTCGAGATCCCTCACTGACATTCCTCGTATCTTGCCAACAGTAGCAGTAGAGTCACTTGTCGCCGTTTTCTTGTCGATTACAACAGTATTCTCTGTCTCTCTTGTTTTGAGGCATAATATGCCTTTTTCGGCTATCACAACCGGGCGGCAAGGCTCCGAATTTTACTATAGCACAGCGAGAGAGACACTTTGCATAGCCAATCCAGCCCTATGCTTTCGGGAAATGAACCAGAGAGAGTAATATTGTCGTGTACCTAGATAGCCTCTGTCCTTCGTGAAGTACGAAGGGCAGGGCACGATTAACTACCGTGACTGACGGTCGTTTGTCGTGTACATAAGTTTTAGACGGAAAGGATTGTGAGTTATGGCAGACATGGCGTATTGTGTCAAGTGCAAAGAGAAGCGGGAAATCAAGGACGCGCATCAGGTGACGATGAAGAATGGTCGGGCGGCGCTACAGGGTACTTGTCCCGTCTGTGGCACGCGCCTGAACCGCATTCTACCTGGTGCGAGCAAGAAATAAGGCCGCGAGGCTCGCGATTCTTCCTGTTGCGGGAAAGCGAGGGGGTGGCCCGACCGGTAGCGTCGCCGCCGCGTAGGAGGCCCTTACGTCCGCCTGCCCTGCTGAGGCAAGACGGGCCGGGGGTGAGCAGCCGCCCACGCCGCGGCGGCGTTTGGTTGGGCTGCTCCCTGCAGGGGAGCGGGCTGCCTGCCTCCCCTTCCTCTCTGGCTGGCCGGCTGGCGCCGTCCGGTGCGGTCCGGCTAAAAGTCGCCGCGGCGAATGCGCTCAAAGAGGGCGCGATTCTCTTCGTCGAGGGCGACCAGCTCAAGATAGGTGCCGCTGCTGGCCAGCGTGTCGAGAAAGGCGAAGCGCGTGCCCTGGCCAGCGATTCCACTCTCAATAATGGCCACTCTCTCCATCTCCTCTGGCTCCGACCCTCCCTGGAGCGCTCGTAGAACCTGCTCAAGATCGTCGACCTCTAGCCCCAGATGGTGCACTCCTGGACCGCGCTGGCGCAGGAACGCGGCCAGGCTATTCTCTCCTTCGAGCGGCTGCATCAGCTCGATCTGCAGAGGACCAGCGTAGCCAAAGGCCACGTTCTGACGGCAGAGCGCCGGCTGCCCGCGATAGGTATAGGCGCGAAACTGGATATCTTCAATGACGAAGAAGCGGGGTACGCCGAGGGTCGCTTGAAAGAAGCGCTGGGCCTCGGCGAGGTCATTGACGGCGTAGGCGATCTGGAACCAGCGTGCGCCTGCCGCTGTCAGGGCGGCGAGGGAAGACGGGGGTTGCTGCCTGGTCATGAGTGTTGGGCCTCTCCTTTTTTATGATGTTGCTGGTGAGTCTTTTGCCATTTTTGCCTGCGCTTTGGCTGGTCAGAGGGGCAAGGCGGGCTGCCGGGATTGACCAGGCTTGTTCGGGAAGATAGCGAAGGTGGCCTCTAGTCTGTTCCCAGCAGTCCGCTGGCTTCCTGTGCGCTGTCTGTGTTTGTGGCTTAGCGCCAATGGATCATTGGCTGGCCAGGAACCGGGCTGCGGAAATAGGGAATGGTTGTTCCGCGCAAGCTGCCAAGATAGACGGTGCGCAGGTCCGGCCCGCCGAAGGTCAGGCTGGCCAGCCAGGGGGCAATGGTGCCGTGGGTGGCTGCCAGGATCTCGGGTGTTAGCGTATGGCTCTCGTAGTGGGCGAAAAGGCGGGCCTGCGTCTCGGGGTTGCTGTCGTCGAGCAGGGTCAGGATCTCGCCCTCGGGGGTGATGGCGATGAGCTGGTCGGTGAAGATCAGCGTCACCCAGAGATTGCCGTAGGCGTCGAAGGCGAAGCCATCGGGAAAGCCGGGCAGGCGCGAGGGACCGTAGATCTCGCGATCGGTCAGGGAGCCGTCGGGTTGGACGCGCAGGCGGCTGATGCGCCAGGCCGTGCTTTCGACAACGTAGAGCCACTCCTCGCGCGCGTCGAAGCGGATTTCATTGGTGCCGCAGAAGCCCTCTGCGACGATACGAATGCCGCGCTCGTCGATGAGGGCGATGTAGCCGTCGGCGGTGCGTGTGTTCAGCTGGTTGGTCCAGGGGTGCTCGCGGGTGTTGACGCTGAGCCAGATACGATTTTTGCTGTCGCGCAAGACAAAGTTGGCCTTACCCAGCGGCTGGCCGTCGATCTCGCGGTAGAGGGTGCGCAGGCGTCCGTCGCGCGTCATGATCTCGACGGCGTCGGTTCCCCAGTTAGCGATGATGATATCGCCGTTCTCGGCGAAGGCCAGGCCGTTGGGCAGCGATCCCTGGGCCTGGACATAGCGCTCTTCGAAGCTGGCGCCGCTCCCCGGGGTCGGCCCTGCACCTGGCTCACGCTCGACCACGGGCAAGATCAGCTGCTGGCTGCCATCGGGGTTGATGCGCATGACGCCGCCGCGGGCATCGGCGACCCAGAGGGTGCCATCGCGCTCGGCCAGAATGCACTCCGGGCGCTGCAGATCCTCGCCGATGGTGCGGATGCTGCTGCGATCGACCTGCCAGTCTTTGAGTGGATTGGCTGAGGACACCATACTGTTGCTCTCCTCTCCTCTCCTTTGCCAGGGTCTCACCCGGCCTGGCTTGGCTTAGCTGCTGTGTTCCTCCTCGGCGATACAGCGGTTGCGCTGGGTGCCGAGGCCGCTGATGCTCCCTTCCAGCACGTCGCCAGGCTGGAGGAAGCGCTGGTAGTGCATGCCATTGCCGCGTGGCGAGCCGGTGCAGATCAGGTCGCCGGGCCAGAGTTGCACATAGTGAGAGATATACTCGATCAGGCGCGCGACGCCGAAGATCATGTCATCGGTCCCCTCGTCCTGCATGGCCTGACCGTTGAGCTTAAGGGTCAGGTGGAGTTGCTGAGGATCGGGGACGAAGCTGGCTGGTACGAGAAAAGGCCCGGTCGGAAGGAAGCCCGGCGGGCATTTGCTGCGCAGCCAGTCGCTGCCGATGGCCTCCAGATCGGGACGGTAGACGCGATCTCGACAAGTCAGATCATTGACAATAGTGTAGCCAGCGACGTAGGTCAGCGCCTCCTCGCGTCTGACGCGGCGTGCGGCCCGTCCAATGACGACGCCCAGCTCTAGCTCCCAGTCCGGTTGCGTGCTGTCGGCAGGCAAAGGGATGGGATCGTAAGGGCCAGTGATGGCCGATGGGATTTTGGTGAAGACGTAGGGGATGCCGTTGGCGATGCGGGCATCCATAATGCGCTCGGCCAAAGCCCGCCGCTCGGCTTCGTCGCGGGCGTCGTGGGCGCCGTGGCCCTGGGCGGTGGCCAGCTCGATGACGTGCTGACGGTAGTTGGCACCGGCGCAGAAGATCTGGCGCGGATACAATATCGGGGCGTGAACATGAACGGCTTCCAGCGGCAGCCAGCTCTGATCGGAGATGGCTGCGGAGGCGGCTGGCTCTGCCAGCACGTCGACGGCTCGCTGCAAGGCGGCCAGGTTGCGTTCCCACTGCTGCAGCAGGCCAAGGACGCTCTCGTCAGCGCTCAGGGGCTGACCGAGGCGCTCGCAGAGCGGCTGCAGGGCGTGGACGGCGATCACGCGCTCGTCCAGAACCAGGCCCGCAAAGGGCGGGCAGCCAGCTACGGAAAAGGTGCCAAGGGCAAAGAATCGGGTACTCATCTGCTACTCGCCTGCTCTCTGCTCTGTGGAGGCTGGTGGCTGACCAACGACCAGCGTGTAGAGATCGCGCTCGCGCTTCTCCAGCAGCGGCAGAATGGTCTCTTCGACAAACTGGCGGTAATGCGGCGTTTCTCGATGGTGCTGCAGGGCGGCCTCGTCGACGTACTGCTCGTAGAGCAGGAACTGGTCGGGATGCTCCTGCGAGCGACAGGCGTGATAGAGCAAGCAGCCAGGCTCACTGGCGGCGACGCGAGGCGCCATCTGTTTGAGGGCGGCCTCAATGGCGTCGCCCTGACCCGGCTTGCCGTAGTAACGTGCCACGAGCACAATCATTAGCTCTTCTCTTCCTTTCTCATCTGCTTCCTGCTGATCGTATGCAGACCCTCTGCTCCCCGTCGCGCTTGGGCAGAGAGGTGCGGATCTCACGGACATGGGGAGCATCGTCGCAAGTGTCCTGGAACAGGGCACAAAGGCGAGAGCCGCGCTGGCTTGAGCTGCTGGAGCGCTTCGGTGCCTCTTTTTAGCTGCCGGCGCTGCCCTCTTGCAGTGCCTGCTCGTTTAGCTCGCCGCGCGCGACCCGCTCCCGAAAGAGGGCAAGAGTGGCGGCGATACCCTCGTGCAGCGGAGTCTGTGGCGGTGTTCCGATGACGCGGCTCAGGGCCTCGGAAGAATAGGCCTCGGGCGAAGGAAAGGCCGGCTCGGCGAAGGTGATCAGGCCGCGACTCTCTGGCAGCAGTTCCTCGATGAGGGCCACAATTTCGCTCATGTGGGCGACGGCCCCGTGCAGATTGAAGACCTCGGCGCCCTCGAAAGGCGCGCGGGCACAGGCAATGAAGGTTTTGGCCACATCATCGGCGTATTGGAACTCGCCCCGTCCCCCAAAGGGTATGTGGAAGGGTCGCCCAAGCACTGCGGCCAGCATGGCCCGAGTGGGAGCTGAAGTCAGACCCTGGTCGCGTCCCGGACCGTAGACGGTCGCCGGACGCAGGCCGATGCTGGTGAGGCCATGCTCTTGCCAGTAGATGCGCGCCGTGCCCTCGTTCGCTTGTTTGAAGACGCCGTAGAGCGAGTTGGGGCGCAGCGGCGTATCGTGCTGGACGATGCCCGCTGGCCCACCAGCCCCGGGATCGTAGACGGCCACGGAGGAGGCATAGACGATGCGCCTGATCTGGTCCGCTCGGCGACGGCTGGCCTCGAAAACATTGACGGTACCGACGACGTTGACGCGCGCTCCCAGGGAGGGATTGGCGCGTACAGAAGGCATCTGGAGCGCGGCCAGATGGATGATATGGGTGATCCCGTACTGGTCAATGACCTGCTCCACGGCTGCCAGCTCGCTGAGGTCGCCTTGCACAAAGGTGATGCTGGCCAGCTCCGCGGGCGACATGATCAGCTTGAGTCGCCGCGCTTCCTGGCCCAGGTCGAAGGCGACCACGGGAGTGCCTTCGCGCACAAGGTTGCGCACGGTCCAGGCCCCGATACAGCCCAGGGCCCCGGTAACAAGAAAGCGTTCTTGGGCCATGCTCGCTCTATTCCTCCTCTGCTGCCTACCGCGTTGCTGATGAGATGGCGGTCTCTACCGGCCAGTGCTGTGCGCTGTGCCCGATCGCTGGCGGTATGCTGGCCGCAGGCGCCCGGCGCGCTGGTGAACGGGGAGAAGCGCCCAGGAAGCCAGCGGGGCCGCTCCTGGGGAGCGGGAGCGGCAGGAGCGCAACCGACGGCGATGGAAGGCCCACAAAGCAGCGCAGGCCCAGGCACAGCACAGCGTAGCACCAGCCATCTGTTCCTCCACTCTATTGCCCAGTGTAGCCGGACCGGGACCAGAGTTCACTACCGTTCGCTTCCGTTTTCGCTTTTCCGGTTGCTTCCGGTCCGGCCCTCCAACTCAGTTGCAGAGGCTCTTTGGAATGGGGGAGACAGAAAGAAAGGCAGTAGAGCAGAGAGGCCAGCGCTTGAGGAAATCGTGGCCTAGCTGAGGGGAGCAATCGGCGTGGCCTCGCCTCCCTCGCAGGCGCCAAGGGCTTTGAGAGAGGCTTTCTGCGCCTCGCTGAGGCCGCGCACATGGCGGATGTTCATGCCCTCATAGGGGCGCTCGCTTCGCAGGACGTAGAGGCAGGCCCCCGTTCTGGCCTGAGAGACGAAAATGACGCCATCATCGTCGCCACTGGCGAGCAGCTGGCCGTCGGCGCTGAAGGCCACCGACCAGACCTGGCCCCGGTGGCTGGCAAAGGTCTGCTCGCAGAGATGGTAGCTCAGGCCGTCGATCTGGCCCAGGCGCAGGCTATGCTCATCGCCGCTGGCGAGCAGGCTACCATCGGGGCTGAAGGCGATGGCCCGGAACCAGGTGAGCGTCCCGTGGCCGGGCCAGCGCTGATAGCGGTAGCCGCTGCTCACCTCCCAGAGACTCAGGCTGCCATCGTTGCTGCTGCTCAGCAGGAAGCGGCCATCGGAGCTGAAAGTCAAGGCTCCGATCGGGCTGGCCTCGCCCTGGAGCGTCCGCAGGCAGCGCCCGCTCTCGACCTCCCAGAGCTTGATCTCGCCGTCGTTGTCGCCGCTGGCAAGCAGGCTGCCATCGGGGCTGAAAGCCACCGACCAGACCATCGAGCCATGACCGTGGAGGGTCTTCAGGCAGGCCGCCTGGCCCTCGCGGCGCAGGTCCCAGAGCTGGACGGTGCAATCGTGGCTCCCGCTGGCGAGCAGCTGGCCGTCGGGAGCGAGAGCCAGGGACCAGATGACGGCGCTGTGGCCATGCCAGGTTTTCAAGCAGCGCGCCCCTTCCTGGTCCTGCTCGCCCAGGGACCACAGGCGGATCGCCTGATCATCACCGCTGCTGATAAAGGTCCGGCTGTCGCGGAAGAGGATCGACCAGATCGGGCCGGCATGGCCCTGGAAGGCGCGCAGGCAGCGGGCCTGGCCCCCAGGCTCCAGGAGCCAGAGGCGCAGCAGGCCGTTGTCGTCTCCGTGCACCAGATAGCGACCATCGGGACTGAAGGCCATTGAGCGGGCCACGCTGCTATGGCCCTGCAGCGTGCGCAGACACTTGCCGCTCTCCACATCCCAGAGCTTGACCTTGCCGCTGTAGGAGACACTGATCAGCAGGCCGGAAGGACCGAAAGCCACAGCACTCACAAAAGTTGAGTGCCCGTGCAGCATGCGCAGCCGCTGAGCCTCGCCGCTGATCCGCCAGATCTCGACCGCCCCGTCGTCGCAGCCGCTGGCGAGCAGCGTCCCCTCGGGATTGAAGGCGATGGTGGCCGCGCGCGTCGTGTGCAGGCGCAGCGTGGTCAGGCGGCGCCCGCTGGCCACGTCCCAGAGATTGACCAGGCCATCTTCGCCGCCGCTGGCGAACAGTTCGCCCTGGGGATGGAAAGCAACCGCCATGATATCGCCGCTGTGGCCGCGCAGAATGCGCAGACAGGCGCCCGACTGGATGTCCCAGAGGCGCACCGTCTCATCATTGCCGCTGCTCACCAGGAAGCGGCCATCGGGGCTGAATGCCAGATCCCAGACGGGTCCGATGTGGCCGTAGAGCACTTTCAGGCAGCGACCCGTCTCGATCTCCCAGAGGCGAATCGTCTGATCCATGCCGCTGCTGGCGAGCAGGCGCCCATCGGGGCTAAAGGCCACGGCTCGCACCCATTTCTCATGGCCCTGGAAGATACGAAGGCATTGTCCACGCTCCTCGCCGCTTACATGCCAGAGCTTCACGCTGCGATCGTAGCCGCCGCTGGCGAGCAGGCGCCCATCGGGACTAAAAGCCAGGGCCCAGGCCATGCGACTGTGACCACGCAGCGTCAACAGTGGACGCCCTTCCGTCAGGTGCCAGAGGCGAATCTGCCCGCTGAAGCTGCCCACAGCCAGCAGGCGCCCGTCGGGGCTGAGGGTCAGCGAGGCGATGCTCTCGACCGGCTCTGTGAAGAGCGAATCGCTGATCCAGGCCGAGGCGAAGCTGGCCCGCTGGGCCTCTATGCCCTGTAGATAAGCCTGACGCACGGCCAGGCCAGAGAAATCCTTGTCGCGCAGATGGCCGCCCAGCGTTGCCATCAGATTGACCAGGTTGCCGCCGCCATAGCCCTGCACAGCGTACGGCAGGCCGCGCAGGCTCCTTGCCAGCGCCATCAATCGCTCCTCTACCCGCTGCTCATCGCCGCAGAACGATAGCAGACGCTCCAGCAGCGGCTGCAGTAGCATACGGACCTGGCTCTCACGGATATAGTCCTGGCTGCTGGCCTTCATCAGCGCGTGCGAGAGCAAGAGCCGCGGGCGCTCCTGCAGGATCTCGCTGCAGACCTCCTCAACCAGGCGCTCGCTCGCGTACTCCATCACCACCGGCTGCAGCGTGAAAATCGCTCCCTGCTCGGCGCGCTCTACCAGGCAGCGCCAGCGCAGCGACTTGAGAGCAGCCAGCACCTCGCGACGCGAGACCGCCCCCAGCAAGTTCTGGCTCAGCTCCTCCAGAGGGACCATCTCGCGCTCGATCGCCAGCCAGTACATCAAATCGCTCTCCAGAGGAGAGAGGCGCTCAAACTGATAATCGAGCAACTGACGCACCGTGTGCAGCAGCATTGGCCCCTCGCGCAAGAAGGCCTCGATCTGGCCGCCAAAGACCTCCTGCACAGTAGCGGCGGCGATTTTCAGCGCCAGGGGATTGCCGGCGTAGTGGCGTACCAGCTCATCCCAGGCGTGCGGCGTGCCCGAGAGGCGACGCTCCTCTAGCAGCTGCTGGATGGCCTCGCGCTCCAATCCAAACAGCTTCAGGATGCGCACCGGCGAGAGCGGCCCCTCCAGCGGCTCCAGCTCGCCGGGCAGCTCGCGGCTGGTCAGCAGCAGGCAGCTCTGATGCGTACACTCCGCCACGTGGCGTAGCAGGCGGCCATAGCCCTCATAGCCCTCGCGATAGCGCCCCTCGAAGCTGCCGGGCTGCAGCAGGGTCTCCACGTTATCAAAGACCAGCAGGCAGCGTCGCTTGCGCAGCAGGTCGAGCAGCAAGGTCATGCGTCCTTCGAGCTGCCCTGGAAGCGTCAGACCCTGCTGCTGAGCCAGGGCCTGGATGCAGTCGGCCAGCAGCTCATCAAGCGGTGGAGCGTTGCGCAGCGAGCGCCAGAGTACATACTCGAAACAGGGCGCCACCTGCTGAGCGAAGCGCACCGCCAGGGTTGTTTTACCGATGCCGCCCATGCCGAGGAGAACGACCAGACGGCAATGATCGGAGAGCAGCCAGCGCTCCAGGGTAGCCAGCTCCTGCTGACGGCCATAGAACGCAGATGCGTCGGGAGCCTCGCCCCACTCGGCGTGAGTGGTGGTCGCTGGAGCCGAAGCAGGAGAGGGGCGCGCCGACTGGGCCGGCAGGGGTCCGGTGGCGGCGGTCGCCGGCTCCTGCGAAGAGGAGATCAAAGCTGGGGTCAATACAGAAGAAGAAGAGGAACGGACGTGAGCAGGCGAGCGGCGCTGTGTCTGAAGCAGCTCCTCAAACCATAGCTCATCGAAGGGGATCGAGCGCCGGGCCGCGCTCTCAGCGGCCTGATGCCAGAGCGTACGAGCCTCGTCGCGCGCGTGCTCCTCATGGAAAGCACCGTACTGCCAGTAAATCTCGATGAGCTTCTTCAGATTCTCGCTTGTGGGGAAGGCCGTGCCGCCCTCCCAGTGGCGGATCGTGCGCTCCGACACTCCGAGCATGGTCGCGATCTCAGTCTGTGTCAAGCCGGCCTTCTCGCGCAGCGTGAGTGCCAGCAGACCGAAGCGGTCATCTTTGAGCTTGTATCGACGGTGATAGCCCACTTTCAGTATCCTCTTGTGGACAGAGCGCAGCGGGTGCTTTCCCTCACCGGAAGCAACCGGAAAGAGAAAAGCGGAAGCGAGTGGTAGTGATCTTTCCCCCGCCCTTCGCTACACTGTGAGCGAGTCTGGCGAACGGGAGAGAGGAACGAACAGATCGCTCCACCAGGCACAGCCTTCGGTCAGACGAGGCGCCAAGCTCGATGCCCGTCGCTTGCAAACGGGAAGGAAGCAGGCCAGGCCCTTTCACAGCGTTGTGAGAGGCATGACGGGCACTCAGCAGCGTCCTGGCTGTTATGGTAGCACAGAACTGGCTGAGCGTCAATCAAGAGCGGTGCCTCTCTCTCTGCTTGCTTGTATGATTGCTAAGTGGCTGGGATTGGCCTGGTATCGGCCTGCCACCACCAGAGAGGCGCCTTATTGAAGCCCGCGCTGCCGGGCGCCAGTGTGGGCCGGCGCCGGTCGGATCGGCGATGCCAGCGGGGGCGAAGGCGCCACGCCAGACGGCACGCTGCTGCTGCTACCGCTGTTGGTGCTATCGATCACCCAATGAGGAGAGAACGAGACCATGAGCAAACACCTGCTTGCCCACCTGGCCCATGTGGAGATCATCACGCCAGCCCTGGAGGATTCGCTGCGCTTCTTCACGGAGGTGATGGGGATGGAGCTGAGCGAGCGTGTCGGGGACTCCTGCTACCTGCGCTGCTGGGGAGAATTCTACCACCACAGCCTGGTGCTCACCGCTGGTGAGCAACCAGCCCTGGGCCACATTGGCTGGCGCACCTGGGGACCGGAAGAGCTAGAGCAGGCCGTCAAAGAAATCGAAGCCGCTGGCCAGCAGGGCCAGTGGATCGAACGCGGACCGGGGCACGGTCCGGCCTATCGCTTCCGCGGGCCCGGCGGCCACCTCAACGAAGTCTTCTGGGAGGTAGATCGCTATAGCGCGCCGCCCGAACTGCGCTCAACCTATCCCGCCCGCCCGCAGCGCTTCACCGGGCGGGGTGTGGCTCCACGTCAAATCGATCACGTCACCGTCGCCTCGCTCGATGTCATGCGAGACACGCACTGGTACTGCGATACCCTCGGCTTCCGCTTCATGGAATATACCGTTCCTGACGAAATGCCGGACATCGTCGTCTTCACGCAGATCACCACCAACGAGAAGTCGCACGATCTGGGCTTTGTCGCCGACTTCTCAGGCATTCCGGGCCGTGTCAATCACGTGGCCTTCTTCCTGCCGGAGATCAAGGACCTGCTGCGGGCTACCGATATCCTGCTGGAGGCCGGGCTGAGCATGGAGTACGGCCCCGGGCAGCATGGGATGGGCGAGCAATACTATCTCTACTTCCGCGAGCCCGGCGGCATGCGTATCGAGCTAAACTCGGGCGGCTATCGCAACTACATTCCGGACTGGGAGCCGGTGCGCTGGGTGCCCTCGCAGGGATCGAACACCATGTATCGCAATGCTGCCATGCCCGACTCGATGACGGAATCCTTCCCGCTGGCGCCGGGTGGCTCCTTCCCCGAGCCGGCGGCCACCGGGGGTACGCAGATCGATCCTGATCTGGTCAATCCTTTCCGTCGGCGCGGGCGTGGCTAACCAGCTCGCTCGGGCGGTGGGAGAATCCTCAGCGAAAGATGGAGTGTCCTACGATGGACAAAAGCGCGCAGAAGATATTGATTGTCGGCGGCGGCATCGCCGGCCTGACGGCGGCAGTGGCGCTACGCCAGATCGGCTGCGAGGTCGAGGTCGTTGAGCTGAATCCCCAGTGGTCGGTCTACGGGGTAGGCATTATCCAGCAAGGCAACGCCCTGCGGGCCCTCGATCGCATCGGCCTGGCCGAGAAGTGCATTGCTGCCGGGCACCCGATGGGGGGTGTTCGCTTCTACGATCTTCAGGGGACCTTTCTCTTCGAGGTGCCCCAGCCTCCGATTGCAGGGCCGCACTATCCCCCAGGGAACGGCCTGACGCGCTCCCGTCTGCACGCCATTCTGCAGGATGCCGTGCGGCAGTCCGGCGCGACGATCCGCCTGGGCCTGACGGTGGCGACCCTGGCGCAGTCCGAGAGCGAGGTCTCGGTGACCTTCTCCGACGGCTCCTTTGCCAGCTACGATCTGGTCGTGGGGGCCGATGGCCTGAAGTCGCTGGTGCGCCGCCTGGTCTTCGGCTCCGAGTACCAGCCGACCTACGTGGGCCAGGTCTGCTGGCGCTGCAATGTGCCGCGTCTGCCCGACGTCACCACTGGCTGGCTCTTCGATGGCGGCCCCCACGGCAAAGCTGGTTTTATTCCGCTGGCTCCCGATTTGATGTACATCCTGCTGGTGGAGACGCCTCCTCCGGGGCCACCGCCGCGCTTCCCGCGCGAATGCTTACCGGCGGCCTATCGCGAGCGGCTTGCTCCTTTCGGGGGACCGGTGGCTCTGGTGCGCGATCGCTACATTACCGATGAGTCCGAGGTTATCTATCGTCCTTTCGAGACGCTCTTGCTGCCCTCGCCCTGGTATCGTGGGCGCGTGCTGCTGATCGGCGATGCGGCCCACGCCATGACGGCCCATGTGGCCCAGGGGGCGGCGATGGCCATCGAGGATGCGATCGTCCTGGCCGAGGAGGTGGAGAGCGGCGACCCGCTTCCACAGGCTCTGGACCGCTTCATGCAGCGTCGCTACGAGCGCTGCAAGGCCCTGGTCGAGATCTCATCACAGCTGAGCCAGTGGGAGCGCGATCAGACGCCCGATGCCGACGTGGAGGGCCTGACGCGCCGCTCGTTCGAGATTGCCGCGACCCCTATCTGAGGGGCGAGCCGCCGACCACTGGCACCGGCCCGCGCTGAGGGCCTGGCGGCTCCGCTGTCCTTGCCTGGGCCAGGGCAATCGCCGCTGACCTGCCAGCCTGCCTGCTACCTGCCTGTCCGCACCAGGCCAGGCAGCCGAGACCGTCGTGCCAACAGTGACCGCAGACAGAGGCTCTACGCTATGATTATCGATTTTCATGCCCATTATCTGGCGCGTGAGCATCTCCAGATGCATGCCCGCGCCCCCGACGGGCGCATCCTGGGGGCCCGCTGGCGAGGGGAAGGCCAGGCGGCCATACTGGAGACCGGCGGTATCCCTCTGGGCAGCGCCTGCCGACCCGAGGAGTTCTACGATCTCGATGCGCGCCTGGAGCTACTGGCGACGGCGGGTGTCGATCTGCAGGTGCTGTCGCCGCCGCCTTTCATGGCTTTCTACGAGCTGCCGGGCGCAGAAGCGGCCTCCCTCTTGCGTGAACAGAACGAGGCGATCGCCGCGGTGGTAGGCCGCTATCCACATTCCTTTCACGGCCTGGGCCTGGCCCCACTGCAGGAGCCGGAGCGGGCCGTGGAAGAGATTGCCTATCTGATGGATCAGCTCCACCTGGCAGGGATCGAGATTCTGACGCGTGTCAATGCCTGGAACCTGGATGCGCCCGAGCTGGAACCGGTCTGGCAGGCCCTGGACGCCCGCCAGGCTCTGGTGCTGATCCATCCGCTGGAGGTTCTGGGGGCCGAGCGGCTAACGCGCTACTACCTGCGCAATCTCCTGGGCAACCCGGCGGAGACGGCCTTTGCCCTGGCTTCGCTGCTCTTCGGCGGTGTGGTGGAGCGCTATCCGCAGATCCGCTTTGTGGCGGCCCACGGCGGAGGTGTGGCCCCCTTTGTGGTGGGACGCTGGCAGCATGGGGCGCGCGTGCGACCTGAATTATCCCATCTACGTGAAACACCGCTCGATCTGCTGCGCCGTATCTATGTTGATTCACTGGTGCATGGCGCTGAGCCGCTGCGTTACCTGGTGACGCTGCTGGGAGCGGAGCGCGTGGTGCTCGGCACGGACCTGCCTTTCGACATGGGAACGCGCGCGCCAACGGCTCTCTTTGGGGCAGAGCTGGCGCCACAGGTGCGCCAGCAGATCTTGAGCGGCCACGCCGATCTGCTTCCCCGCGCGCCCTGACTGGCTGTGAGCGAGCTGCAGACTCCCTTTCTCCTTCTGGTCCTCAGCGGACGGTGAACGGCTGCGTCAGGAGGCCAACCCGCCGCGGGCGGGCGACTTGCCTTCCTGACTGAGCCGCGCCGTCCGCTCGCCATTGCTGGGGCCCGCTGTCCGCCGCTCTGGCCTGACCAGGCAAAGGAACAGTGAGAGAGGGCTGGTCGGGACGGACGGGGTAGGCTGCCCGAAGGGACCGCGACCAGCCCCAGCCGGCTCTGGATGGAGAAAGGACCCGTGTGAGGTGGATGCTGTCTAAGCTCCGGGCTGGCTCCAGGGATTGACGTTGATGGGGGTCTCGGGATTGATCAGATAGGAATGGAAGAGGCCCGTGGGATCGTAGCGGGCGCGCACTGCCTGCAGACGCTGCCAGTGGCTCTCGTCCATAAAGCGTGCTGGGCGCGTGGTAAAATCCGAATCGGCCAGAAAGAGACCCTCGCTGAGCGGCTCGATGCGGCGCATCTGCTCGGCCAGCCAGCGGCGGCAGCGAGCGTCATCCGCGGGCTGTTTCCAGATCACGTAGCTGGCGAAATAGACATCGGCTTGCAGCGAGAGGGCCATATCCGGCAGCGGATGCAGGGGGGCCATGCCGAACCAGAGCGAGAACGATTGCGCGGTGGGCAGGCTAACGAAGGCCTCCCGCAGGGCCGGAATGGCCGTCGTCGCTGGCGCGTTGAGCCAGGCATTATCGACGGCGTAGCGGTGCTCCTTGGGATTGGCGCGCCGCTGCTCGACGTATTCCGCGGCCAGGGTTGTGGGAACCAGCACCTGCTCCAGCAGGGCGCGCGAGCGCGCCGGACAGCGCTCGAAGGGAGCCAGGGCCTCGCGCGCCTCGGTGGGCGTCTCGGCAAAACTCAGGCCCTGGACCAGCAAGACCGGGGCTGCGCTGGCTGTCAGGTCGCCGCCGCTGCCCATACCTACAGCTACTACTTCGACGCTGGGGGCTAGCCGTGGATGCTCCTCGTAGAGCCAGCCCATGACCTCATCAAAGAGGGCAGCGGGATAGAAGAAGCTGCTACGTGTCAAGGCTCCCGGCAGGGGACGCACCCGCAGATAGAAGCGCGTGACAATGGCAAAGAAGCCCGGGCCGGCGCCGCGAGCCGCCCAGAGCAGATCAGGATGATGCTCCTCGTCGGCGTGAACCAGCTCGCCGTCGGCGGTCACGGCATCGATGGCCACAACGCGCTGACAGGCCCAGCCCCAGCCGCGGCAGTTCCAGCCCATGCCGCCCTGCAGTAAGAAGCCGCCCAGACCGACATCGGGACAGTGACCGCCGGGGAACATCAGACCCTGCTGCGTCAGCAAGCCATTCAACTCGCTGCCGGTGACCGCCGGACTGACGCGCACAATACCGGCCTCGCGGTCCAGCTCGATCTGACGCAGGCCGCCCAGGTCGATCAGCAGAGCTTCGTCGCGCAGGCTCCAGGCGGCCCAGCTATGGCCGCCGGCGCGCACGGAGACCTTCAGGCCGTGCGCACGTGCCAGACGCACCCCTGCCACCACATCATCCTCGCTGGTGGCCAGCAAAATGGCGGCGGGATAGCGCTCAGGTCGGCGCCCATTGAAAATGCGCCCGCAGCGCGCCTCTTCGTAGCCGCTCTCGCCCCGCCAAAAAAGGCGGCCCTGCAGCGTCTCCGGCGTGCTGCCGGGTCTCCATCGATTGTGCTCGCTCATGCCCACCGCCTTTCTGGGTGTACGCTCGTCTGACTGGCGGCTCTCACGGCTATCCTCCAAAAATAGAGTCCGATCATGATGGCGTGCGCTCCTCTCGACTCCTCACCCTTACGCTTGTCCTTGCTTCTTTGTGTGGTGTTTGTTCATCCAGATGTGTCCTGGAGAGGCTGTCTTTAGAACAGCGCTGGCTGGGGCAGACGGGCGCCGCCTGCCGAGCTGCGCACGGCCTTCCTCCCTCTTACCAGCTTCTCCCATGCGGGGAGAGGAGTAAGCCCGCACCAGGGGAAGGGGAGAGGCGTGCGCAGCCGCACAAGCAAGCTCTCTCGTCTGCCCTCAGTCATGCAGTGTAGCTAGTCTGGCCCGGGAAATCACTACCACTTGCTTCCGACTTTCTCTTCCGCTCGCTTCCCGCGACTAACTGAGCGCGGGGCGCCACCTGTGGCCCCGACGGTCAGCTCCCGCCCGAGGCAGTAGTAGCGAGCAGCGCCTGACGAAGAGCGGAGCCGGCTGCTCTGGCGGAGGGCACCGCCTGGCTGGCGATGACCCTGGTCGTGCGGCGTGCTCAACCGGAAGCGACCGGAAAGGAAAAACGGAAGCGAGTGGTAGTGATTTTGTCCTACGCCTCCCCTACACTGCAGGAAAGACAGAGTCACAGGCAGGTCACAGGTCTACAGGTCAGCAAGCGCAGTCCTCGACCGACGCCAGTCGGTGACCGCTCTGCCTGGCTCAGGGTAGTCGAGCCGCCTGCCCTGACCTGTCTGGCGGCCCGTCCGTCGCAGTCGGTGATGCTTGCTGCCTGGCGGTCCGCTGACCGACAGGGTCAGGCGTGTCGAGACAGCGAGCGGGCGAGCATGTGCCTGGAAGGAAGAGCGCAACGATGAGTGGGCGACTTCAAGGAAAAGTAGCCATCATTACGGGAACAGCCAGCGGCCAGGGGCGCGTTGCAGCCCTGCGCTTTGCCGCCGAAGGCTGCAAAATTGTCGGCTGCGACCTGAACGTTGCAGGAGCCGAGGAGACCGTGCGCCTGGTGCGCGAGGCCGGCGGTGAGATGGTCTCGCTACAGCCTTGCAACCTGAGCGATCCCGAGCAGGCCCAGCAAGTCGTAGAGCTGGCCGTCAAGACCTACGGCGGCTTCGACATCCTCTACAACAACGCCGGCACAGCCTGGATCGCGCCAATCGAGCAGATGACGACGCGCATGTGGCACGATACCCTGCGCAGCGAGCTAGATACCGTCTACTACATGTGTAAGGCCGCCTGGCCGCACCTCATTGCCCGTGGCGGCGGCTCCATCATCAACGTCGGCTCTGTCTCTGCCAAGTTCGGGAGCGAGGATGTCCCCGGTCTGGCTCATGCCGCTAGCAAAGGCGCCGTTATCGCCATGACGCGCCAGCTAGCCGCCGAGGGAGGCAAATACGGCATTCGGGCCAACACTATTTCGCCGGCCCTCATTCGCACACCACAAACCGAATGGGCGATCAGCTCCGGCGCTCTCGACGGCATCATGCGCAAGCTGATGCTCAAGCGTATCGGTACGCCCGAGGACGTGGTTTTCTGCGCCATCTACCTGGCCTCCGACGAAGCCTCGTGGGTCACGGGGGCCGACTTCGCCGTCGACGGTGGGGCCAGCGCGTTCTAGCCCCAGAGAGCGACCAGAGCGGCCCGCCTATTGGGCCAGCCTGAGTGAGCCGCAAAAGCAAACAGCCAGCCAGTCAGCAATGGCGGATCGCCACGATCAGGCAGGCAGACCAGAATACCATCGAGCTAGACAGCAAGTAAGCTCAAAAGAGAGGGAGGGGCATGATGCAAGCAGCTTCCACTGTGGGAGGGGAACCGCAGCGGACCGATGAGGCCCCGCTGCTGGTGTTGCGTCATGTGACCAGGCGCTTCGGGGGCGTCACGGCCCTCAACGATATCAGCTTTGAAGTGCGCAGCGGCGAGCTGCTCGGCGTCATTGGACCCAATGGAGCGGGCAAAAGCACCCTCCTGAGCCTCATTTCTGGGGCCCAGCGCGTTAGCGAGGGGGAGATCCTCTTTGCCGGGCAGCGCCTCGATCGGCTGCCCGCGCACGCGATCGCCCGCCTCGGCATCGGGCGCGCCCATCAGATTCCCCGCCCCTTTGGGCGCATGACCGTTCTGCAGAACGTCTTGATCCCCGTGCATGCCCGGAAGAACGAGGCCCCGGGCCGGCGAAGCCTCAGCGACGATGCCGAGGAGATCCTGCGCCTCTGCGGCCTGCTCGACCGCAAAGATCGTCAGGCCGGCTCTCTCACCCTCCTGGATCTCAAGCGCCTGGAACTGGCGCGCGCTCTGGCGCTGAAGCCACGGCTGCTGCTGCTGGACGAGGTGGCCGCCGGTCTGGTCGGCCAGGAGATCGAGGAGATCACCCGGCTGATCGCTTCTATCCATGCCCGTGGCGTCACCATTCTCCTCGTCGAACACGTCCAGGCTGTGGTCCGGTCCCTGGCCAGGCGCGTCATTGTGCTGGACTGGGGGCGCAAGATTGCCGAAGGGACGCCTGATGAGATCGCTCGCCATCCCGAAGTCATCGCCGTCTACCTGGGCAGCGAGCAAGGAGAGCAGCCGTCGACCCCGGCAGCGATCCACCAGGCTGTAGACGAGCAGGCGGCGACAGGAGCCGAGGTGAACGCCAGCACTAGCAGCAGACATTCTCTCCCTTCTGCCCGAGCCATGTCGACAGCGGCGGTTCGGCCTTCCCCGCCGCCGCTGCTCGACGTGCAGAACCTCAGCGTCGACTACGGTAAGCTGCGCGCTCTGCGCTCCCTGGACTTCAGCGTTGGGGAGGGTGAGATTGTGGCGGTCGTGGGAGCCAACGGAGCCGGCAAAACCACCCTGACCCAGGCGATCAGTGGCCTGGTGCCCGTCAGCGAGGGCCGCGTCCTCTTTGCTGGCCGGGAGATTACACGCGTGCCGGCCCACCAGCGCGCTCGCCTGGGAATCGCCCTCTGTCACGAGGGAAGGCGGCTCTTCCGCGAGCAGACGGTCCGCGAGAACCTGGAGCTGGGAGCCGCCTATGCCACCCGCGGAGCAACCACCACCTTCGCTCAGCGCCTGGAGCGCGTCTACGACCTCTTTCCGGTGCTGCGCGAGCGCGCGAGCAGCCAGGCTGGACGCCTCTCAGGCGGGCAGCAGCAGATGGTCGCCATCGGGCGGGCGCTGATGGCGGAGCCGCGTCTGCTCCTGCTTGATGAGCTATCGCTGGGCCTGGCGCCAGCGGTCGTCGACCAGCTCTTCGCGGCCCTGCCACGAATCCTGGCCTGGGGGATCAGCGTCGTTCTCATCGAGCAGCATATCCAGCGCTCGCTGGCAGTGGCCGACCGTGTCTACGTTCTGGAGCGGGGACGCGTCGTCTTCTGCGGTACGCCGGACCAGGTGCGCGCCCACCCGGCGCTGCAGCAAGCCTATCTGGGCGTCGCGGCGGCCCCTGCCACCCCTGCCGACTCGCCGGCAGTCAGCGAGCAAGAACAGCATCCCGTCTCGGGAACCTGAGCCAGACCACGCCCGGCAGGCCATGCTGCGCCTGCTTTGGCTCTCCAAGAGCATCGGCAACAGACGAACGCACGAGCAAACGAGCGCCCACGCGAGCAGAGAAGGTCGCCAGCGTTCAGTGGCGAACGTCTCCGGTCGAGAGACAGACACTGCAGAGGAGGAGAAGTACATGAGCACAGTCTCTAAGGCAGCGCGGTCCTTATTTCTGATGGCCATGCTGGCCCTGAGCATGGTCGCCTGTGGTGGCACGGGCGGCTCCGGCAACCAGACAATTGTGATTGGGGCAACGCTGCCCTTAACGGGATCTCTGGCCGCTGTCGGCGTCCTGCTGAAGGCCGGCTATCAGGCCGCCGTCGACGATATCAATGCCGCCGGGGGACTGGAGGTCAACGGGCAAAAGTATCACGTCAACCTGATCATTCTCGATAACACCTCCGATCCCAATACCGCCAGCAACCAGGCGACAACCCTCTATTTGCAGGATAACGCCGTGGCTCTCCTGGGGCCATTCACACCGCCGCTGGTCATCCCGGTCTCGCAGGTGGCCGAGCGCGTCAAGCGCCCGCTGATTTCGACCACGGCCCCCATCGAGGCCTGGCTCTCGGCTCGCCCCTCTGGCTGGCAATATTCCTGGGATGTCTTCTTCGATGAGAAGCAGCAGACCAGCATGAGCTTCCAGGTGGCTAACATGGTGAAGACGAACAAGCGCGTGGCCCTCTTCACCGACAACGAGGAGGATGGGGTGACGATGGGCAAGCTCTGGACCGAGGAGGCGCCGCAGTTCGGCTACACCATTGCCTATCGGGCGATTTTCCCCGTCGGCACCACCAATTTCTCTAGCCAGATCGCTGCTGCCAAGGCCGCCAACGCCGAGGTGCTGATTACCCAGATGACGCCGCCCGATGCGATGGCCCTCTGGAAGCAGATGAAGGCCCTGGGCTACCATCCGATTGTGGCCGAGAGCGAGAAAGGATCGTCGACCACTACCTGGATGCAGGCCCTGGGCAACGTCGGCGAGGGCGCCCTCATTGCCAACTTCTGGTCGCGCTCCTTTACCTATCCAGGCAGCCAGGAATTGGCGGCGCGGGCCGAGAAGGCCGGCATCAAGGCTACCATCGAGCAGGCCGGCTACATCATGGGCTACTCGATCACTGAGGTGCTCTTCGATGCCATCAAGCGTGCCGGCTCAACCGATCCCGATGCCATTAACCGGGCCATCGGCCAGACCAACAAGACCTATCCGGTTGGCCCGATCCACTTCGGCAGCAACCACGCCGATCCCGTGCAGGCCATTATGCTCCAATGGCAGAATGGTGACACGGTCCAGGTCTATCCACCGGTCTCGGGTGTAAGCCTGGAGGCGCCCGCCAAAGGTCTGGCCTGAGCAGACCACGTCAGACGACCGACCGGCGGACGAACGCGCGGACGCGGCGAGTGAGCCTGAGCAGATGCGCCCACAGTGCTCTGTTGCCTTACCATTGAGTTGTGCGAAGGTCAGCGGGGCCGGGCCTGATCGAGCCTGATCAAGCCTGGTCCCGTCTGCCGCCGCTGTGATGCTGCTCCATGCCGTGCCGCTCGCTGTTTGTAGAGGGAAGGAGAGGGACCCCTATGTTGTTCTACCATCTGATCGATGGCTTTTTTCTGGGCGGCCTCTACGTGACCATCGCCCTGGGGCTGACGCTGGTCTTTGGCGTCATGAATACCGTCAATCTGGCTCAAGGCGAGGTCCTGATCGGCTCCGCCTACCTCACCTATACGCTATCAAGCCTCACCCATCTGGACCCGCTGCTCTGCCTGCTGCTGGTGGCCCCCATCATGTTTGTCATCGGCTACCTGGTGCAGCGCCTCCTGCTCAATCCGCTCATTCCCCGCGGACAGGAGACCCTGCTGGTGGCGACCTTCGGCCTGCTGCTGGTGGCCGAGACACTGTTTGGGCTGATCTATGGCAATAACACGCTCTCGTTGAGCGCTTCCTATACCCTGACGGGCCTCAACATCTTTGGCGATACCGTGCGCACCGTCTACGTGATCGCCCTGGTGGCCGCCCTGCTCCTGGTGGTGGGAACCCATCTGCTGCTGAGCTACCTGCCGCTGGGGAAGGCTATTCGAGCGGCGGCGGAAGATCCAGGGGCGGCGGCTTCCATTGGCATCAATGTGCCGCTGGTCTATGGGATCACCTTCGGCCTGGCGGCGGCTATTTCTGCCGTGGGCGGCACGCTGATCGGCCTCTCCTTTGGCTTTGGCCCAACTACCGGCTCTAGCTGGTTGCTACGTAGCTTTACGGTGATCGTGCTGGGCGGCATGGGATCGCTGTGGGGCACACTCCTCGGCGGCCTGCTCATTGGCGTGCTGGAGGAGGTGGCCGCCAGCATTGTCGGGCCGCAGTTTCGCGATTTGATTGTCTTCGCCTTCCTGGTGATTGTCTTGATTGTGCGGCCCGAGGGCTTCTTTGGTCAGCGCGTGGGGGTGGCCAAATGAAGACGCAACCCGCTTCCTCCGACCAGCTTGCTCCGTCTGTCGCCAGACGCCAGCCCCTGCGCCACCTGGCTCCCTGGCTTGGCTGGAGCGTGCTGGGGGTGCTGGTCCTCCTGGCGGCCCTGGGACCACTCTACTTGAGCGCTTTCGATCTGGTGCTGGCCTTTACGCTCTTCAACTATATGACGATGGCCCAGTCCTGGAACCTGTTGGGCGGCTACGGCGGTCAGTTCTCGCTGGGCCACTCGCTCTTTGTGGGGGCCGGCTCCTATACTATTGCCGTGCTGCTGCTGCACACCGGGCTGCCGCTGCTGCTGGATCTCGTGCTGAGCGGCCTGCTGGCGGCGGCTCTGGCAACGCTGGCGGCCCTCTTGCTGATGCGCCTGCGCGAGGCCTATTTCTCGATCGGCTCGCTCGGGCTGGCGATGGCCGCCCTGACCTGGATGCTCAACTGGTCCTTCACCGGCGCCACCAGCGGCCTCAATCTGCCGCCCGCTGCGACCCTGGACTATTCCACGCTCTACTATCTGGCCCTCGGCTTGCTGGTCGCGACCACCCTGACCATCGTGCTGCTGGTGCGCAGTCCCTTCGGCCTGCGTCTGATGGCCATCCGTGACGATCAGGAGGCCGCCGCCGAGCTGGGGGTCAATAGTTTCCCGGTGAAGCTGGTGACCTTTGCTATCAGTGCCTTTTTTGTCGGGCTGGCTGGCGGGCTGATCGCCCTCAACAAGCTGGAGATCGAGCCGGACTCGGCCTTCAGCATGAACTGGGTCATTACGATGATCATTATTACGATCATCGGCGGCATCGCTACCTCAACGGGGCCACTAGTGGGAGCGGTCGTCTTCTTTACCTTGCAGCAGGTGCTGCAGAATTCGCAGGCCCTCAGCAGCCTGCTGACTGGTCTGCTGCTGATCCTGATTATTCGCCTGGCACCCGAAGGACTCTGGCCACTGGCCCTCAAGCTCGGGCGCCGCCTGGGCGAGATCTTCGTGAGCCGCTTCGCCCACAGCAAGCAGGCTGTGACCGCTCTGGGCGCCCAGGAGGCCGTCGGAGGACGGTCAAGGCTGGGCGAAGGCTAGCCTGACTGGTTGTCTGGTTGGCGCAGCGGGTGCGGATTCAATCAGGCCAAGAGAGATAGAGAGGAGAGAGGTCGTCGTGAAATTCGCTCGTATTGCTGTCACTGGTGTTGATGGAGAGGAGGCGCGCCTGGTCGTGGTGCAGCCAGAGGCCCAGCGCGTCATCGATCTGGCCACGGCCTGGCGCCTGCGGCTCGAAAGGCGGGGAGCCACGCGCGAAGCGGCGCGCCGCCTGGCCGCAGCGCTCTTTCCGGCCAGCATGAGCGCTGCCATTGCCCTGGGCGAGACCTTTCGCGAGGCGGCTGCCGAGGCGAGCGCCGCCCCAGCGGAGGAGGCCGTGCACCCCCTGGAAAGCGTGCGCTGGCTGCCGCCCCTCGATCCTCCCACGATTCGCGACTTTACTGCCTTTGAGCAGCACGTGCGCAATATGGCTGCGCGCCAGGGAGGAAGCGTCTTCCCAGAATTTTACCAGCGCCCACCGTACTTTAAGATTAATCCCCTGACCATCGTGGCCCCCGAGGCCGAGGTACCCTGGCCGCACTACACTCACCACCTGGACTACGAGCTGGAAATCGGACTGGTCATCGGCAGGCAGGGCCGCAATGTCTCCCCCGAGGAGGCCCGGAGCCTGCTCTTCGGGGTCACCATCCTGAACGATTTCAGTGCGCGCGATGTCCAGGGACCCGAGATGAGCAGCGGCTTTGGTCCGGCCAAGGGCAAAGACTTCGCGACTGCGCTCGGCCCCTGGATTGCGACCTGCGATGAGCTTGATCTCGACGACCTGACGATGGTGGCGCGCGTCAATGGAGAGGAGTGGTCGCGCGGCTCAAGCGCTAGCCTGACCTGGAAGGTCGAGGAGCTGGTGGCTTACGCCGCCTGCGGTGAGACCCTCTGGCCGGGCGAGCTGCTCGGCTCGGGCACCGTCGGCACAGGGAGCGGCGCCGAGCATGGGCGCTCTCTACAGCCAGGCGCGGTGGTCGAGCTGGAGATTAGCGGCCTGGGCGTGCTGCGCAATCGCATCGGCCAGCCAGAACCGCCCGGCTGGCTCCCGCAGCCACGCCGCTCCTCCGCTACGGACTGAGGACCCGGCGCGCACGTCTCTCCGCTCAGCAGACGGGAAGGTCGTGGGCGAGCGGCTCTGCTTCTGCCCCTACCTCTGCATTCGCTGTCAGTCAGTGCGTTCTGCGTTCCGTCCCTTGCGCGCTGCCTGCGAGCCGTCCATCTCCGCGGCCTTCCCTTTTTTCCTGACTCCCCGGCGCCCTTTTCTTCCCCCCTTATGCGCCGGTCTACTGCTACTGCTTGCCGCTGTTCCCTCCTCCTGTCCTTGTTCAGAAGGCCGCTCCAGTCTCTGGCCAGCGACTGGCGGCACTGGCGGCTTGACAAGGTGCTCGCTGGTCAGTTATACTCTATCCAGTATTCTGGATATTGAGCGAGCAAGGTGAGCAGAGCGAAGGAGAGCGCCAGCGCGATGGCCCTGCCAGACACCGAAGACTTCCTCTCCCAGACGGGCAAAGTGACCATTGGCTTAGCGCGTCTGCTGTTGCGCTATCGTCAAGGCGAGCGGCTGCCGCGCATGGTCGACGTCGCGCGCCGCCTGCGCTCGGGCAACGGCACCGTTCAGGAAGCCTTCAGCTATCTGACGCGGGCGGGGGCCATTGTTGTAGCCGCGCATGGCGCCCAAGGCTCCATTCTGGAGCAGGTCAACTATCCGCTGCTCTGGCGCTATGCCGGCAACGAATGGATCATCGGCTCGATGCCTCTGCCCTACACGCTGCGTTACGAGGGGCTGGCCACGGCCCTCTACGATCGGCTGGAGGCCTCGGGCCTGCCGTTCAACATGACCTATCAGCGCGGCTCGCTCTCGCGGGCCGAGATGGTGCGCCAGGGGCATTACCACTACGCCGTCATGTCGCTGCTGGCCGCCGAGCACCTGGTTGAACGTTATCCCGAGCTGGCCATTGTCACTAGCTTGCCCCCAGGTTCCTACGTCAGCGAGCATATCCTCATCAGCCGCCTGCCGCGCGAGCAGATCCGCCGCGTTGGTATTGATCAGACCTCCCTCGATGAGATCCTGCTCACTGCCGAGGAGTTCCGCGCCCGCCAGGACTGGGAGAGCGTGCCGGCCACGCGCCTGCAGGTCCTCGATTTGCTGCGCGAAGGGCAGTTTGATGCCATCATCTGGAATCGCGAGGGTGTGGGCAGCCTGCCCCCCAACCTGCAGCTGCTACCGCTGCAGGGCGAGGAACGTCTGCGTACTCTGGCCACGCAAGCCGCCATTGTGGCCCTGCGCGAGGCCCCCGTCTACCAGGTGCTCACCAGCATCTTCGCGCCCGAGGAGATCACCACGGCTCAGCGGCAGGTCCTTGATCAGCGGCGCCTGCCCCGCTATTGAAATCGCTGATCTGGGGCTGGGCTGACCGATGGTTACAAAGCAGACGTGAGCGGTCCCTGCTGGCAGGCCGTAGCCCGGACCTGTGGCCCGATCAAGGAAGGAGCAGGACATGGAGCAAGATCTTGAGCAGCGCCTGGCCATCTTTGAGCGCGAGGGCCTGGCCGCTCCGGCGATCGTGGCCTTTGTGCGCCAGATCCTGAAGTGGCTGGAGCAGGAAGCCCAGTGCCCTGGCGATGAGGAGCACATGGGGCCGCTGGCCAGTCACCTGCTGCTGGCTCTGGAGCGCATACGGCGTGGCGAAGGTCTTGGCTCGGCCTGGAGTCCGCTCGTGCACGAGGAGGCCAGCGCCCTCAAGGTCCTGCCCAGGCTGCAGGACTGGGCGGGACAGATCCGCGCGCAGGCTCTCCAGCAGCTTGACCTGAGCCTGCCCGCCGAGGAGGAGGATTTTCTCCTGCTCCATCTCGGGGCCCTGGTGCTCCGCGGTCAGGAGCCGTAGAGCGCCCTGCCCGATCCGAGAGACAGGCTGCTGACTCCAAAACAGGCCCGACAGGGGGTGAGAGGCGTAACCCATAACCAGCAAGTAACTCAGTCGATCAACGACATGACCGGACGACAGTAAAGCCTGGCACGGGCCTGCCGGTCAGGCTTGCCATCAGAGAGGCAGGAGGTGCGCGAACGATGGCAACCATCTACATTGGCGGTGTGGGCAAGGCCGATCTCAAGCGCCTGCTCGAACAACGCCGTGATCCCACCCTCAACGTGGTCGTCAGCAACGATCTGGAAGCCGGGCAGCTCCTCAAGCGCCGCAGCGACGCCTACTACATCGGCACCTGCCACACCGGGGCCGGTGGCTCGCTGGGTGCCCTGATGGCCTTCCTTGGGCGGCAGCGCTGCCACACCTTTGGGAGGCAGGCGCGGGTCAGCGTCGAGGAAGTGCAAAAGCTGCTCGCGGCAGGTATTCGCGCCTTTGGCGTCTCCGTCGACCAGATCAATACCGTTGTCCCCGTGCTGGTCGAGGCCATCCAGAGTTACCAGCCTCCACGCTCGTAGCTCCGCGGCGCCCAGTCTTCAGTCTCCAGCCTCTGCCAGCACCGACAGCGATCAAGCGAACGCAGCAAGCCAAGCGCAGCGGCAGCGGCTTGCTCCCCGCAGCGCAGAGACAAAACGACGCCGCGCCATGCCGTGCCTGCTCTGCCTGGTGCTGGTGCCGGGCGGGAGGCGCAGGCCGCCGGACGTCGTGAAAGGAAAGGACCGCTATGAGTCTGCATCTGACGCCCCTGGTCATTGTCTTCACCATTCTGGCAACGGCCTTTGCCGCGCTCCTCTCGCAGATGGCCCTGGCCGTCTTCAACGACGGCGTACGGCCCTTCCTGCTCGACTTTTATCGTGGCGAGCTGGCGCGCCCTCAGATGACCGCCATTGCCTTCGGCCTCTCGGCGGGCTTCATCTTTGGTCTTGGTGTCCCCGTCGCCTTCTCCTCTGGCGTTCTTAATCCCTGGGTCCTCTTTCTGCCGTCGGACATCCTCGGCATCCTCTCGCCGCGCAAGTGGATCGCCCCCATCCTGGGCGCGGCCTGGGGCGCGGTCGTGGTCTTCGGCCTCAGCGCCGCTACCACCGCCGCCAACAGCCTGCCGGTGAACTTCCTGACGGCCATGCAGCAGATGTCGACGCCTATCCTCTATCTTTTCTCCTTCTTCCCGACGGTGGCCGTGACGATGCAATTCGGGCGCCTGCGGGGAATCATCACCTTTGTGGTGAGCATCTTTGTGATGCTGATTACGATGAAATGGCTGCCCTCGGTTTTCCCTGGAGCAACCACGATGGCGATCGGCGTCATTCTGCTGGTGGCCTTCGCCGTCGCTGAGGAGGTGACGCGCGCGCGCAGCGAGCGACAGAAGGCCCAGGCGCTTCAGGCCACCGAGGCGGCCTCGCCGGGAGCAGCGTCGGCTGAGGAAGATGATCCGCCGGCCTCGGCCAGTGCCCTGGCCAGCGCTGCCGATGCCGATGATGAGACCTCCTCGATCTTTGCGGCCAACGCGGCGCGCCTGCGTCGCCACGCCCCCTATTTTATGATCATGGGTCTCCTGCTCGGGGTGCTGGTGAATACCCACATGTTCGCTGGCGGCGAGGCGACCAGCTACGTTATTGCCAAAGGCCAGTTTGCCAATGCGGCCCAGATCGACTTTTATCGCGCTCTTGGTTTCATTCCTCTGATTGTGACGACGGCGGTAGCCTCTGGGGCCTTCCAGATCGTGGGCTTCACCCTGATCTACCCGGTAGCCTATCTGCTGCCCAACCCGATCCTGGCGGCCATTGCCGGCGCTTTGCTCTTCGGCATCGAGGTCTTTATCTTGAGCTATATCGCCAAAGGCATTGCGGCCCTGCATACGATCCGCGATGCTTCCGATAACATTCGCAATGCCATCAATCTGACGCTGGAGGTGGCCATTCTCTTCGGCTCGCTGGCGGCGGGCAATGCAATGGCCAGCGGCCTGGGGATTGCCATTGTGGGTGGCCTCTATGCCCTCAACGAGGTTCTTGGGCGCCCGGTGGTGCGTATGGCAGCGGGGCCAGTCGGCGTTATCATCGCCGGCATCGCTCTGAACCTGCTGGCCTACGCCCATCTCTTTACGCCGATCCCGATCAAGTAGGATCGCGCGATCGGGGCTGCCTGTTGGCCCGGGTTGCTGGCCTGGCCGGTTTCTGAAGCGCCATGCCAAAACCCGGGCAACGGGAGTCTGAGTCTTCTCTCTGAGGAAAGGAGCGGTCATTGTCTGTAGCCAGTGCCTCTGCAGGAGTGCCTGAGCGGCTGCTGGTGCCGACGGCTGCCGGGGTGCAGCCGCTGGCCGATGGCCTCATCTATGCCCACGAGCACCTCTGGCTCGACCTGTCGACGCCCGAGGACCCGGCGGGCAAGCTGGACCGCCTGGATCTGATTGCCGAGGAGCTGAGCGAGCTGAAGCGGCTGGGAGTCGCCGCGCTGATCGAGCAGACCTGTCGTGGCATGGGGCGCGACGTCGGACGCTTGCGCCAGCTGCAGCTTGCCAGCGGCGTGCAGATCATTCCAAGCACCGGTTTCTATCATCAGCGCTTTCACCCGCCGGAGCTGGCGCGTCTGAGTGTGGACGAGATTGCGGCCCTGCTGGAGGAAGAGCTAGGCACGGGTCTCGACGGCACCGGGGTGCGTCCGCTGGTACTGGGGGAGATCGGCGGCTCAGGGAGCGTGCTCCATCCTGACGAAGAGAAAGTCCTGCGCGCCGTGGCCCGGGTCGCCAGACAGCAGGCGGTCGTCGTGGCGACGCATGCCCATTTAGGGCAGGGGGGACTGCGCCAGCTCCAGATTCTCTGTGAGGAAGGGCTGGAGCCGGCGCGCATTCTGATCGGTCACCTGGATCTGGCGCCCTCGCTGGAGGAGGTGCTCGCTGTGGCGCGCCAGGGGGCCTATGTGGGCTTCGATACCGTCGGCAAGGAGCGCTATGCTCCCGATGAGCGGCGTCTGGCCTGGATTCTGGCCCTCTGTCAGGCCGGGCTGGCGGAGCGCCTGCTGCTCTCCTGCGATATCTCGCGCAACAGCTATCTACAGCGCCTCGGCGGGCAGGGCTACACCTATCTCGTGCGCGACTTTCTGCCGCGCTTACAGGCGGCGGGTCTGCCGGCGGCCACCATCGAGGGGCTGGTCGTGCGGAATCCGCGGCGCTTTCTGGCCGCCGCCCTGGAAAGGAGGCAGGCGTGAGCGTGGTGCATGCGGGGGCGCGCCTGCCGCCGTTGAGGCTGGAGGAGGCGCGGCGCCTGCAGTTTCGTCTGATCGAGACGCTGCGTCGTCACTTCCCCGGCCAGGAGTGGCTGACACGGGGTGAGCTGGGCGTCGGTGTCGATGGCGAGGGCAGCCGCTTCACGCGCCATGTCGAGCGGGTGCTGGCGGCCTTCTTCGGCAGTGAAGAGGCTGTACTGGTAACCGGGGCCGGCACGGGAGCCATTCGCGCGGCCCTCTTCGCCCTCCTGCCGCCGCTGAGCCGCATTCTGGTACACGAGGCGCCGCTTTACGCTACCACGGCGGTCACCTTTCGCGCCGCCGGCTACGTGCCCGTGTCCGTCGACCTGCACGATCGAGAGCGGCTGCGCCAGGTGCTCGGCGACGCAGCCTTGCAAGCCGTCTATCTGCAGCACACGCGCCAGCGCCCGGACGATCACTATGATCTGGGGGCGGTCATCGCCGAGGTGCGGGCCGTCAGGCCAGAGCTGCCGATCGTTGTGGACGACAACTACGCCGTCGCCAACACGCCGCGCATCGGCGTTGAGTTGGGGGCCGATGTCAGCGCCTTCTCCGCCTACAAACTGCTTGGGCCAGAGGGGATCGGGGTTGTGCTCTGCTCGCAGCCGCTGGCGCGGGCGATCCGGGCCGACATGTACTCGGGCGGCAGCCGCGTGCAGGGATTTCAGGCTCAGGAGGTCTTGATGGGGCTGGCCCTGGCCTTTGTGGCCAATGCCCTGACTCAGGAGAGCGCCGAGGCCGTGGTGGAGCGCCTGCGCACCGCGCCGCCGCCGGCCTGTGCCCGTCACGTTGTTGAGGCGCATGTGGCCAGTCTGCAGTCGCCGGTAGTGCTCGTGCGCCTGCGCCAGCCCCTGGCGGAGAGGGTCGTCGTGCGCGCCGCCGCTCGTGGGGCTGCGCCTTTCCCTGTGGGGGCGATGGCGCGCTACGAGCTGGCGCCCCTCTTTTACCGCATCTCGGGCACGATGAGCGCGAGCCTGGGGGCGGAAGAGGCGCAGCACTGGCTGCGCATCAATCCCATGCGGGCCGGTCCCGAGACCGTGCTTGCCATTCTGGAAGAGGCACTGAGCGAGGTATGACTGTATGTTTCTCGACGCTGTGCGCCGGCGCAATCCCGGGCTGCTGCGCTTCGCGGCCCTGCTGCATCGCAGCGGCGTGATCCCCCCCAATACCTTTGTCTTCGACCGCGGCGCAGTGCGGCGTAATGCGGAGCGCCTGGCGGCGCGGGCGGCAACGCTGGGGCTGGGTCTCTACTACATGGCCAAGCAGATCGCCTACGATGCCCAGCTGGTGGCGGCCATCCGCGCCTCTATTGCAGGGGCGGTAGCGGTCGACTGGATGGGGGCCGAAGCGCTGCTGGCTCAGGGGGCGACGGTGCGACACGTGGGCCATCTGGTGCCAGTGCCTCTGCGCCTGGTGCCGACCCTGATGACTCAGGCGCAGCCCGAAGTCTGGACGCTCCTCGATCTGGAGGCGGCGGCGACCATCAACAGGGCGGCGCTGGCCTTGGGGCGGGTGCAGCCGGTGCTGTTACGCGTCAACGGCGGCGACTTCTTTCCCGGCCAGGAGGGCGGTTTCGCGCCGGAGGAGGTGCTAAGGGTGGCGCAGGCCGTTGCGCGCTTGCCCGGCCTGCGTCTGAGTGGGGTGACCAGCTATCCCTGTTTCACCTGGGACGAAGGGGCGGCCTGCTATCGCCCGACGGCTAATCTGGAGGCCCTGATCGCCTCTGCTGAGCGGCTGCGGAGCGCGGGGTTTGCTATCGAACAGATCAATGCTCCAGGCAATACCTCGCTGAGTGTGCTGCCGCTGCTGGCGCAGTATGGGGCCAGCCACGGGGAGCCGGGCCATGCCCTGACCGGCACGACGCCTGAGCAGAGCCTTGGGAGCAGCGAAGAGGAGCCGGCGGTGGTCTACGTCAGCGAGGTCTCGGCCCAGCTTCCTGGGGGGCAGGCCCTGGCCTACGGCGGCGGCCTCTACGCTCGGGCCCATGCCCGCCAGGCTCTGGTCGGTGAGAGTCCAGAGGAGCTGGAGGAGCGCGCGCCCGTGGCGGTGCGCTTCCCGCCGCCGCAGTTCATCGATTATCAGTGCTTGTTGGAGCCGCCCCCTGGGCGCCGCCTGCCGACTGGGGCAACGGTGATCATGGCCTTCCGCTTCCAGCTCTTTGTCTTGCGCAGCTATCGGGCCGTGGTCGAGCAGGACGGCCAGGGAAGCTGGCGACTGCTTTCCCTGACGCCTCCTGCCTGGCAGCCTGCTTCCTGGCTGACTGATTCATCGGGGATAAAGGATGATGAGCGCGACGCCCACTGATCGAGTGGACGCCGCGCTCACGAAGCTGCAGAGTAAGGGGCACGCAGATTGAGGTGGCGGAGGTTTTTCTGCTCGCTGATTTCACCTCGTCCTTACAGACCTCGCTTGCCGTCCGCCCAGTAGGGTTTCGTTTTGAGGCGCTGCCGTTCGAGGTGGTAGCGCTGCATCAGGACTTGGCGGATGGCTTGAATGCTCTGGGCGTGACCGACCAGGTAGAAGGTCTGCTCTGCCAGATTGATTCCCTCTTGCTCATGCTCAAGCCAGCGCAGGTGAGCGGCCCCAGGCTGGCCGTCAAGGCGTGGGATGATGGTCAGCTGAGGAAATAAGGTGCTGACGTCTGGATGTTCGGACGCACTGACCTCAATGACTGGGCGGAATAGGTCTGCCTGCGGGTGGGCTGCCTGGAAGGCCAGGCCAAGGCCAAGGGCGGTTTCGTCGCCGAAGAAGAGAGCGGGCGCCCCGCCTCTCTCTCGACCGCCTCGTTGCGGTGAGAGCAGAGGACGGGGTGCCCGTGTGCACAGAGAGCACCGCATGCAGCACCAAGGCCGGTGGTGCCTGTAGGGAGAGGGATCTGACTTGTCGGTCTCAGGCGTGGGTCTTGCAGAGCCGGCCCGGCGCGTGTCAGGGGGGCCGTAGCCACCTCCTATGAGAACAGCCCCAGCTCGACCCCGAGATGGAGCACGTGGGGATTATTGCTATCCCGCTCCTGTAAGCGCTCGTAGAGCTGTTGCACCTGCTCCTTTCCCTGTCGAGATTGCATAAAGCGGGCCAGTCCCAGGGCTTCCTTGGCGCTGTGGGCGCTGGCTTCCAGTTCGTTGGCCGCCAGGTGCAGGCGGGCCTCGGTCAGAGAGAAATAGAGCTGCCAGAGCACCAGGTCTGGGGTCAGGGCTTGCCAGGCCAGGGCCAGCTCCTCGCGCGCCTGCTGCAGGAGCTGGCGGTCGCCCTGCTGCTCTCCGAAGACCAGCAGGGTTTTGGCGCGCTCGTGGTGGACGCCGGCCAGGTTCAGCTTCAGAAAGGAGCCGTCGTCTTCGGGAGGCCGGCGATAGGCCAGGGTGGTGGCCTGCTCCTGCCAGCGCCGGCATTGGCTGCGCAGCGTCTCGTCCTCGACGGCAAAGGGGGCGTGGGCGGCGGCGCTCACCAGATAGATGTTGCCCCGGAGCACCGGCTGAACGCGCTCGCTGTACTGTAAGGCGCCTTCAGCAGCCCGCTTAGCCTCGGCGGGGTTGCCATACTCTAGCTGCGCTTCGGTCAGGCTCATCCAGGTGGCGCCGGCCAGCTGGGGGTCCTCCAGCTCCTCAGCCAGGCGCAGAGCCGAGGCGTAGTAGTCGAGTACGCGCTGGCGGGCATGGGGATCACTGGCTCCCTGATCGCGCTCGATTTCGGCGGCCAGCCGGTAGTAGCGGCAGAGGAGTGCCTGCCAGGCTTCGCGGTCGTGGGATGGCGCTTGCCGGGTGGCCAGCTCCAGACGGCTCAGGCAGCGTTTCAGACGGTAGAGGTAGCTGACGAGGGTGCCCTGTCGCCGGGCCTGCCAGGCCAGGGTCAGGATGTCTTCGTAGTGGTAGTAGGCGTCTTCGGCGGCCAGCTCGCTGAGCGATTCCTGGGCGGTGGGGGTGCCGTGGGCGTCCTGGTAACCAAGGAGACGCCAGTCGAGGCCGAGCAGGGCTGGCGGAATGCGCAGGAGCTTTGCCAGGAAGATCCGACGCGCGGTATCGTTGAGCATGGCAATCGCCTCCCATTCGCGCACCGTGCGCCACTCGACGCCGGCGGCGATGGCCAGGTCTTGCTGCGTCCATCCACGTCGCTTACGGTAGCAGCTGATGACCGCACCGTGATGCGGCTGGTTGAAATCGCCGGGCGGGAAGTCGCCGTAGCGAGACCACCAGTACGTGCCAGTGATCATCTTTCTGGGCCTCCTCCCTTCACTGTAAGCAGTATAACCGCAATCTTTTAAATTGAAAAGACGGTACTTATGATGCTCACTTCTCCAGTGACATTTTCTGGGTATTGTGAGCACGTCATTTCTGACTTATAATTGTTGAGAGAGGTCGATTTATGATCTCTCACTAAATTATGAATTATTGTTTCATTGCCGATCATGGCCCTCTGGCCCACACGGCTGTGTCGGGCCGGCCAGAGGCAAAGAGAGGAAGAGATGGAAAGTGATTGTCCACCGAGAGCGCCCCATGATGGCCCTGAGCCGCAAGCCGAGCGGGTGACCTCTCTCTTGCAGCAGCTAGCTGCTGAGTACGAGGCGGCGCGTCGAAGTTTGGCGCGAGCCTCGTGCGACTACAGCCGCCGGGCTTTAGTTGAGGCGCATTTGCGGGCGGTAACAGCCTGGCAGGCTGAGCTGAGCCAGATGCTAGGGGAGGCCCTGGCTCTGGCTTTGGTCAAAGCCCGTCTAGAGGAGGTTGATCGGCGGCTGGCTGCTGAGGAAGGGGACAACGCTGTGGCGCCGGGTGAAGAGCCGTCGCTCTGACTGGGTCCCATCGGCACGGCCACGCCGGTTGGTCGCTCCTGTGTTGGCTGTCTGGGCTTCTGGTCCGGTTCAGACCGGGAAGGCTCCTGCGGCTTGCTTCTGTCGAAGTGGAACATGGCGAGGGCTGGCCTCCTGTCTTCGTTGAGTTGCTACTCTTCTCTGCTGCTCTGGGTGTCTCTACCTCGGTCTTGTCAGCGATCTTGCTAGCCGGCCTGGGCGGAACGAGAGCGCTCAATTGAGGCTCTCGCGCCGCGGGTAGTAGCGTAGGATGCGGGCGAGGTAGCGGATGAGGCGTCGCCCCATGCGTAGCTCCAGAGGGAACGGCTGGAGGCTGCGGCAGGTCTGCAGCCGGCCCAGAGCATTTTCGCTCAAGCCCAGCAGCCAGCGGAGCTGGCGGATCTCCGGTTCACTGAAATAGAGCAAGGAGTCGGGGGCGTGTTCCAGAACCTCCTGAGTGCGGGTCTGCAGGAGTTTGATTCCTCGCTCTAGTTCGGCCAGGATCTCTAGCGTGTTGTGGTCGGCGCTATATCTTGGGGAAAGGAGGATTTCCAGCTCGCTGGTCTCCTGGGTTTCTTCCCAGCGCTGCCAGTGCTTCTGGGCGCCTGGTGAGAGCAGCTGGAAGGCCACTGTCTGGAGGTCTTCGAGGGTGCGCCCGGCGAGGACCCACTCCAGGAGCCCTGGTAGAGGGAAAAGCTGCGAGTTAGCCAGGAGCGGTCGAGGGCGCTGGCGCCTGGATGGCTGGCGACGTTTATGGCGGCTCATCGCTTGCACCCCCAGACGGTCAGAAGGCCGCAGCGCGTGCCGTATTGTTCCCATTCGGCGGGCAGGGCGGCCAGGGTCTCCTCGATCTGCTGCAGGGGGAGCTGGTTGACGCTGGCCAGGGCGGGGGCGACGCTGTGCAGGGAGGCGAGCAGGCCCTGTCGGAAGAGGGGGGCGCCGCCGGCGTTGGCCGGGCGGGGGGCCAACCACTGGGCCCCCGAACGGT
>NZ_JADGIA010000093.1 GCF_019683635.1 Thermogemmatispora sp.
GGCCCCCGCTAGGAGAGTACCAGGCGTTTGAGGGCCCGAATGCGGGCATCGTTGCGATCGATGCGTCGATAGGCCAGCCACAGCTCGTTGGTGACCGGCTGGGGCGGCTCCCAGAGCAGGCGCAGACGCCCCTCCTCTAGCAGGCCACGGCAGAGATAATCAGGCAGGACGCTGATGCCATAGCCCTGCTCGATAGCCAGCCTGATGGCGTGCAGGTCGGGCAGAACCAGCGCCGCCTGAAAAGTAGGTCGACGCTCAAAACAGTGAAGCCAGAAGCGGCGAATGATCGGCAGCTCCGGTCCGTAGGCGACCCAGCGCTGGCTGGTCAGCCATTCTTCAAGCGGCCCGCGTTCTCCTCTGGCAGCAGCCTCTTTCAGCTCCTCGGGCAGCGCCAGGGTAGCGGGCCCGACCAGAACGAAATATTCGTCCTCTAGACGAACGAATTCCAGGTCGCGCGAGGCTAGCTGTTGGGTGGCGATAACGGCCTCCAGTCGCCCGTGCTCCAGGTCGTTGACCAGGTCGGCGGTCTCGCCAAACTGCAGCCAGAGCCGGTACGGAAGGGAATGCAGGCGCTTGAGCACTTGCTCTTGAAAATATTCGCGCGGCGCGCCGCAGCGCAGCAAGGGCGGATGCTCCTGGCCTGTCCCTAAGTTCTGGCTGACCTGCTCCAGGGTCTCGATGGCCTGGACCACCTGGTTGTAGAGCTCCTTGCCGCGCGCCGTCGGGATCATCCGCCGCGGCGCCCGCAGAAAGAGCGGCTCGCCCACGGCGGCCTCCAGCGCCGCCAGGTGCTGCGTCACCGCCGGCTGCGTCAGCAAGAGGGCTCGCGCCGCCCCCGAGACAGTGCCAGCGCGGTAGATGGCAATAAAGCTGCGGTACCACTCCAGATCAACCATAAATTTATTTATATCTATCCTAAGAAAGACTATTTGCCTTATAGCTGGGCCACGTTTTAGAATGCCAGCGGAGCGGCGCGGCCCGACAAAGAGTTGCCGAGAAGGCCCAGCGGCTGCGCGCCGCTCAGCATTGGATAGGACACATCTCTCCCTGTGCAAAGCACAGCTGGCCTTGATAACCGAGAAGAGAAGAAAGGAGTGATCTCTCCGTGGCTCAATCGCGTCACATTCTGATGGTAGTGACTGGTCACGATCGCATCGACGATGAGCACCGGACCGGGATCTGGTTTGAGGAATTCGCGATTCCCTATCAGGCTTTTAAAGAGCAAGGCTGGCAGATCACAGTCGCCAGCCCGCGTGGTGGCAGCGTGCCCGTTGACCCGCGCAGCGAGCCCAAGGAAGAAGAGGCCCAGAAGTATGCAGAGGCACGGGCGCAGCTCCACAACACTCGGCCCCTGGCCGGCCTGAACGCCGCCGACTACGACGCCATCTTTCTGCCCGGCGGGCATGGTGTGATGTTTGATCTGGCCGAAGATGCGACGCTGCATCGTCTGCTTGGCGACTTCGAGCGCCAGGGCAAGGTGATCGCCGCTGTCTGTCATGGCCCGGCGGGCCTGATTGGCGCCCGGCGTGCTGATGGTCAGCCGCTGGTGGCCGGTAAGACCATCACGGCTTTCACCGACGAGGAGGAGCACGCCACCGGGCTGGATAAGTTCATGCCCTTCCTGCTGGAGACGCGCCTGCGCGAGCTAGGAGCCAACTTCGTGACGCGCCCCAACTGGTCCGACCACGTTGAGCGCGATGGACTACTGATCACGGGTCAGAACCCGCAGTCGAGTGCCAGCATCGCGCGTGCCGTGATCGAGGCCCTGAGCTAGGTTGTTGTGGGTGGCGGGCGCCCGGCTCCTCATGCCAGCGAGCTGGTGCGCCGCCCTATCTCCCTCATTTTCTCCATAAAGGTATGCCGCCGGGGCCCCCTGGATGAATCCAGGGGAGGAAGGCGGCTTCTTGCCTGCACCGCTGACCTGTCAGTCTCCCCGTGGGAGAATACTCCTCGTGAGACCAAAGGCACTGACATATGGTCAGCAAGGGCTCCGTCTCACATGGCATGGGGACGGCGCGGGTCAACCCAGCCACAGTGCTTTCCTGTCCTGCGGGGCAGGGGCCGGCTGTTGTCAACCAGCCCACAAGCCCGGGCCGATGAGGCTGCGGGCAAGCCCCTGGCTCAAGCCAGGGGTTGTTGACTTCATCTCAGGCTTTGCCAGCCCGTCGGCGGCGCTGCTCGGCCATTTTGCGCCGATGCTCCAGCCGGCGGCGTCGGCGCTCCCGGCGCCGGGCTGCCTCCAGCTCTGGGCTGCGCTCAATTATCTCCAACGACTGGTCGGCGCTGGCTGCCGAGGCAGTCCCATCCGCGTTCTGGCGGGGTGCTGGTCGGCCCCGCGTGGCCATGCGCACCACCATCACGGCCAGCACCAGGGAGATGATCAGCAAGGCAAAAGAGGCTACGAACAGGTAGGTCGTTACCGAGGAGGGCAGCAGCGTCGTCCTGGCCAGTGCATTGATGAAGAAGACCAGCGCCAGCAGCAGGTACTCACTGCCCGTGAGAATATTGACCTGCTGAAAGGGGCGCATCCCCGGCTGGGCGCGCAAGCGGCGACGCCCAACCACCAGGTTATACCCCCCCAAAGCCACGAAGAAGAGGCCAAAGATGACCAGAATGCGTGGATCGTTCATAAGTGCACGTACTCAACAATGAGAGTAATCGCCGGCCCGTCAGGCAAGCCCGTGGGGTGAGTGCCAGCGTCATGATCGATTCTGCCGGGCGGCACGCGCGCGCTCATATTGCCAGCGCAAGGCCAGGGCCAGGAGCAGAGACAGCAACGGCCCCGTCACGAGATTCAGGCTGAAGGTCAGCGGATCAAGGACGCGCAGCGTCCGCAGCGGCAGGGCGATATCGGCATGGGGGATCTGCAGCAGACCGGCCAGGCCCTGAAACACCCAGAGATCGGGCGCCAGAACCAGCGCCAGACCCAGCAAGGCCGCCAGGAGCAGGTAGCTTGGCCAGCCCGGCAAGGGCAGCTCTCCCCCAGAGGCTGAAGTCGTCCCAGGCACCTCATGACCATAGGTGCTCAGGAGAAGCAAGGCCAGAGCCGTCCCATTCAGGACCAATGGCTCCAGGGCCAGGACATCGAACATGGTTCCATTGCCGAGGAAGAGCGGAATGCGCCACAGCAGCGAGAAAATAATCAGGGCTGAGTCAGGCCGGCTCAGATCGATATGAATAGGCACCTGCCAGGGTAAGAGGGCCGACAACAGGCGCAGCGTTGGGAAAGGACCGGGCGCAAACTGGTAGAGCACAAACATGGCATCGTAGGCCGCCGCGAAGAGGTAGCCCACCACCGTCGGCAGAAGCGCGAGGAACAAGACTGCGATCGCATAGCTCGCAAACGGACGGCGACCTGCTTTTGCCTCCGCCGTCGTCTCGCCAGCTTCCGCCTGCTCCTCCGCTGCCAGCTCCTCCACTTCTTGGTCTTCCCCACCCTCCTCATCGCCCGCCTGGACCGCTGTCTCACCAACCTCGGAGGAGGCGCTTACTGTTTCCTGGGCTGGCACTTCTGATTCACGCTCGTCGGTTCTGAGCGGGGCCACCGACACCGACCCTTCTTCCTCCGCCGTTGCCGCTCCTTCCTCAGCGTGAGCAGGGGCCTGGCTTTGACCTTCCTGCGCAGCTGACGCCGATCGGGCAGGTACTGGTCGCAGCGGCGCAAAGGCCAGATGGCCAAGCGCAGCCCCTACGGGACTCAGCACCAGCGCAAAGAGCGTCACCAGTCCCCAGGTACTTAAAAAGGCCAGGCGCAGCTCGGCCTGCGTCAACAGCGTCGACAGCACCGAAGGATAGGTTAAGGCCGCGCCCAGATGGCAGAGTGCCAGAATAGCCCCTGCCAGAGCCGCCTCCGGCAGGCCGGGACGCTGCAGGGTGCGCAACTTACGAATGGCCGTCACCAGCAAGCCGCAGCCAGGGGCGGCCAGTACTGCGATGGGGACAAGGGCCGTCGAAGGCTGGACGCTCAAGCGAGCAATGATAGCGAAGAGCAGGCCCACCACGATCACCACCTCCACCGCCAGCCAGTCGGGTCCAGTCTTGCTTAGACGCCGCTGGCTTCCTTGACCACCACCGGGGGGCGCCTCTGTTGTCTCAGCACTCGTCTCCTCTGCCTCTGTCTCCAGCGCCTCTGGAGAAGCGGCCTTCTCCTCGCTGGCTTCCCGCAGCTGCGGAGCGGCAGCAGTGCGCTCAGAATGTTCGGATTCTTGCATGCAGACGCTCAGCTCCTCATGGACAATCTGCCAGGATAGTAGCACATTGGGGACAGGGCGACAAGGGTCAGGCCAAAAGGCAGCCAGTCAGTCGCCCAGGGGACGGTTGCAACAATAATGCGAGAGGAGGATGAGAAGAAGCAGGCAGCTCAGCCCATGAGCAGGCTGACCAAAGAGGGCCGCCAGCGCCAGCGTGCCCTCCTGGCCAGTGTCACTTAGGGGTCTGCTCTCGCTCTCCCAGCGCCGGGGAACCAGATAATGGCGCTCACCATCTCATCGCCCGGCACCACCAGCTCATTGTCCACAGGCACCAGCCAGTTTGCCAGAAAAGTGCGCAATTCGCGGCGCGTCGCCTCATCGTCCGGCAGCAGTTGCTGCTCAAGCATCTCCTCCACCGCGTCATCGAGCGAGGAATAGCGCAGCGAGATCGGCGTCTTCACAATCTCCACATTGGCATAGATGCCCATCTCAAAGAGGACGTCCAGCAGATGGATATAGGCCGGCGAGCGAGCCCGCTCCGTGCCATGAAAATGGCGCCAGACAGGAGCGGTAAAATCATCGAAGTGGGTAGCGCGCATGTAAATATAGCACGTCCGCTGGGCCGCGGCGCGTAGCTTCTCGACAAAAGGAACCACCTCGCGGATCGGGTAGAGCACATGACTGCAAAGCACGACATCGGCATGCAGATCGGCAGGAGCCGCCTCCCAGGTCGATTGAATCGGCACGATGTTGTTGACGCCGCGCTCCTGCGCCTCCTGACGCAGATAGCTCAGCATGGTGGCGTTTGGCTCGACTGCGTAGACTACCCGCACCAGCGGCGCCACAGTCAGAGTGAAGCGGCCCGTTCCGGCTCCTACATCCAGGACGCTCAGCGTCGGCTCCAGCTCCTGGCGCACGCGGAGAAAGAACGGATCGCGCGCAGCACGCTCGCGTGTGCTGCGATGGAAGAAGCGCGCGCGCCGGTCCCAATAACCGGCACTGGAGCGCCCCAGGCGGGCATAGATCGCCTCCATCTGCTGCGCGCGCGCATCATGAATAGCGTACCAACGCTCAATTGCGCTCTCCATAGCCCCCTCACTGCTCAGCTGCCATTCCCAGAGCCAGGCGCGACCCTGGGGCATGGGGGCAGGGCCTACCTAACTCTAGCTCTGCGAGGACCCAGCTGGCTCCAGCTTTGCCTTCAAACAGGCAAAGAATTGGCCGGTCAGCTTCTCAGCGGTTCCCTGCAAGAGCCGCGCCCCCACACTGGCGATCGTCCCGCTCACAATGACTTTGGCCTCCCAGTCCATGCGTGTCTGGCCACTATCGACCGCCGTCAGGTGCATATCGCCCGACAGTTCCACGGCGCTCCCTGGCGCCTTGCCCCGCGCCTTCACCACCATGTGATCCGGCTCATGCATCTCGGGCCGCGTGACATCCAGCGTAAACTTGGCCTTCACAGCCCCAATGCCGACGCTGACAACGGCCTTCCAGTGCTCCTCTCCGAGCACTTCGAGACTCTGAAAGCCGGGGGCACATTCAGCGACTTTGTTGACATCCAGCAGGAAGGCCCAGACCTTATCGATCGGGGCGGCGATGGTCTGCGAACCAGAGAAATCCATAGCGACCTGTCACCTTTCGTATGTTGCGTGTGCTTTGGGCGCAAGATAGCGCTGCGGATCACTTTCGAAGAGCCGCTTGCAGGCGGGGCAGCAGAAATAGAAGGTCTGCCCTTGATAGGTACTGCGCTGCCTGGCGGCGGCTACCTCTACTATCATACCACAGACGGGGTCAACCGCGGTCGCAGGCGAGGCCGCTGAGGCGGCAGGCTCCTGGGCTGGCTGGCGCCGGCGCACCTGGACCAGCTCGGCCAGAATGCTGGCGGCGATCTCTTCCGGGGTCACTGCTCCCAGATCAAGGCCAGCGGGCGCCCGCAGACGGGCAATGAGGCGCTCCTCAAGGCCAGCCTCGCGCAGGTACTGGCGACAGGTCTCGGCCCGCCGACGGCTGCCAACCATGCCCACATACCAGGCGGGACTGCGTAGGGCGCGGGCGAGGGCCTCTTCGTCGTATTCGCCATGTGTGGCTACCAGGACAGCGCTGCGCTCGTCGGGTTGCATGCTGAGCAGGCCGTCCTCGCCGACCTGGACAACGGCAAAGTCGAGGACGGGAGCCAGACGCGCCAGGGCCGCAACGACCGGCGAGGCGCCAATCAGGAAGAGGCGGGGCGGTGGTAGATGTGGTTCCATGTAAATGTCTAGAATCCCTCCGCTGCTACAGGTCATGGGAAAGACGCGCACGCCAGAACCGGTGCGCGCCAGACCGGCCTCCGGCGCGCCCAGGCGCAACAGATAGGGATCGCCCCCCTCGTGCAGCAGGCGCAGCGCCTCGCGCACGACCACCGGCTGGGCACAGCTACCGCCGATCCAGCCGCTGACGCTGCCATCAGCCTGGATCAAGGCCCGTGCCCCAGGCTTGGCCGAGGTGGGCCGTTCGCACCAGACCACGGTCGCCAGGACGAAAGGCTTGCGCGCCTGCTCCAGACGCTGGGCCAGTTTGAGCACATTCTCAGGCATACCGTTTCCCTCCGGGCAGCCAGCACCGGCGACCGGCCCGGTCAGGCGACCAAGTAGTCTTCGCCTGCTCCTGGCTCCGGCCTCCGGTCTGGCAGCTGCCATCATCCACCTGGGTGGGTCGCACAACGCCACGCTAGGCCGTGGCGAGTCCCTTCTCTTTGAGAATGGCCCAGACCTTCCACGGGGTGATGGGAATGTCAATGTGGCGTACACCTACGTGCGCCAGGGCATCGACGACGGCATTGGCGATGGCCTGGGGAGCACCCACCGTCGGCGACTCGCCCACGCCCTTGGCCCCAATGGGGTGGTGTGGCGAGGGCGTCACTGTACGCGCCGTCTCCCAACGCGGGGTCTCCATCGCCGTCGGAATCAGGTAGTCCTGGAAGTTGCTCCCGAGCACATTGCCGTCCTCATCGTAGGCCAGCTGCTCGTAGAGAGCCGGCGCCAGCCCCTGGGTCAGGCCACCGTGAATCTGACCCTCGACAATCATCGGGTTGATGACCGTGCCGCAGTCATCGACGGCCAGGAAGCGGCGAATGTGCACTTCGCCGGTGCCACGGTCGATGTCGACAACACAGATGTAGCTGCCGAAGGGATAGGTGAGATTGGGCGGATCGTAGTAGTTGACGGCCTCCAGGCCCGGCTCCAGATAGGGCGGGCAGTTGGTGTAAGCGGCAAAGGCGATCTCCTGGATGGTCTTCCCTTTGCTCGGACTGCCGCGCACATAGAAGCGGCCCGGCTCCCATTCGAGGTCTTCCTCGCCTACCTCCAGCAGATAGGCAGCGATCTTGCGCGCCTTATCGCGGATCTTGCGCGCGGCCACGGCGGTGGCGGCGCCGCCGACGGGCGTGCTGCGGCTGGCGTAGGTGCCCAGACCGTAGGGAGCAGTGTCGGTATCGCCGTGCTCGACGTCGACGTCATCAGGCGAGATGCCCAGCTCGGCGGCGATGATCTGGGCAAAGGTCGTCTCGTGGCCCTGGCCCTGGGTCTGGACGCCGATGCGCGCCAGCACCTTGCCGGTCGGATGGACGCGGATCTCGCAGCTATCGAACATCTGGATGCCGGCGATGTCGAAGTGCTTGCCAGGGCCGGCGCCGACGATCTCGGTGAAGGAGGAGATACCAATGCCCATCAGTTCGCCGCGGGCCCGCTTCTCGGCCTGTTCGCGGCGCAGCTCCTCGTAGCCGATCTTCTCCATCGCCAGGCGCAGGGCGCGCTCGTAGTTGCCACTGTCGTAGGTCCAGCCCAGGGCCGAGCGATAGGGGAAAGCCTCGGGCTTGATGAAGTTCTGCAGGCGGATCTCGGCGGGATCTTTGCCCACCTCGCGCGCCAGGGTATCCATCATGCGCTCGATGAGATAGGAGGCCTCCGTGACGCGGAAGGAGCAACGGTAAGCGATGCCGCCGGGCGCCTTGTTCGTGTGCACGGCGTCGACGGCGACGTGGGCATGCTTGAAGTCGTAGGAGCCGGTGCAGATGTGGAAGAGGCCGGCGGGGAACTTGGTTGGCTGGGCCGCCGCATCAAAGGCGCCGTGGTCGGCCAGGGTGTAGACGCGCAGGGCCTTGACAGTGCCCTCTTTGTCGGCGGCGATCTCCGCATGGATGTGGTAGTCGCGGGCGAAGCCAGTGCTGGTCAGGTTTTCGGTGCGATCCTCGATCCATTTGACCGGCCTGCCGGTCTTGAGGGCTGCGACGACAGCGCAGACGTAGCCGGGATAGATGGGAACTTTGTTGCCGAAGCCACCGCCGACGTCGGGCGAGATGACGCGGATGCGGTGCTCGGGCAGACCGGAGACGATGGCGAAGAGCGTGCGATGGGCATGCGGAGCCTGCGAGGTCATCCAGACGGTCAGCTTGCCAGTGGCGGCGTTGTAGTCGGCCACGCAGCCACAGGTCTCGATGGGAGCGGGATGGATACGCGGGACGTACATGTCCTGACGCACAACAACACCGTTCTGCTCGGCCTCGGCAAAGGCGGCATCGGTGGCAGCGCGGTCGCCGGTCTCCCAGTGATAGATCTGATTGGTCGGCTGGCGATCCTTCTTGTCGGGGCGCAGCAGCGGGGCATCGGGCGCCAGGGCTTTGCGAGGATCGACGACGACGGGCAGTGGCTCGTAGTCGACTTCAACGGCGGCAGCGCCATCGGCGGCGGCGTAGCGGCTCTCGGCCACCACAAAGGCGACTTCTTGCATCTGGTAGAGGACACGATCGACGGCCAGCACGGCCTCGGTATCGCCGGAGAGCGTCGGCATCCAGGCCAGGCCGGCGGCCTCCAGGTCCTTGCCCGTAATGATGGCAACGACGCCCGGCACCTGCAGGGCTTTGCTGATGTCGATGCCCTTGATCAGGGCATGGGCATAGGGACTGCGCACGATGTCGGCGTAGAGCATGCCCGGCAGCTGGATGTCATCGACGTAGTTGCCCTTCCCGCGGATGAAGCGCGCGTCTTCCTTGCGCTTATACGGCTCTCCCAGGCCGTGTACGTGTGGTCCTGCGCTGGTAGTAGTCATGGCTATTCACCTCCGCCGCCGCTGCCGGCGGGCACCTGTTCCGGCTCGCGCAGCTTCTGCGCGGCGTACTGGATGGCCTTGACAATATTGACGTAGCCCGTGCAGCGGCAGAGATTGCCCGAGATGCCTTCACGGATCTCTTGCTCGCTGGGATCAGGATTGCGCTTGAGCAGGGCCAGAGCGGCCATCATCATGCCCGGCGTGCAGTAGCCACACTGCAGGGCGTGCTCGACGTGAAAGCCCTCCTGAAGCGGATGGAGCTTGCCGTTCTGCTCCAGGCCCTCGACGGTGAGCAGCTCGCGCCCATCGGCCTGCACGGCCAGCATGGTGCAGGATTTGACCGCCTTGCCATCGACCAGGATGGTGCAGGCGCCGCAGGAGGAGGTATCACAACCAATGTGGGTACCGGTGAGGCGCAGGCCGTCTCGCAGCCAGTGAACCAGCAGGGTACGCGCCTCAACGTCGCCTTCGTAGAGCTTGCCGTTGATGGTAACACGAATGTGATGGATGCTCATGGCTAGGCGCCTCCTGTCGCACGGCTGCGCGCCTGGCGCAGCGCCCGCATGGTCAGGGTTTCAACCATCGCCCGCTTGTAGTCAGCGGGACCGCGCAGGTCGCTGACGGGCTGGGCCTCGGCAGCGGCTTGCCTGGCGGCCTGGGCAATGACCGCGTCGTCAAGGCTGCTGCCAAGCAAGAGCTGCTCGGCGGCGCGGGCCTTGATGGGTGTGGGGCCGACGTTGGTCAGGCCGATGCCGGCGTAGGTGACGTGCCCGGCCCCGTCCAGGATGACATAGGCGGCCACACCGGCAATAGCGTAGTCACCAACCTTGCGCTCTAGCTTCAAATAGGCGCCGCCGCTGCGCTCCGACGGAGCCGGGACACGGACCTCGGTCAGCAGCTCGTTGGGCTGCAGCGTCGTCTCAAAGCTGCTATCGGTAAAGAATTGCTCGATCGGGATCAGGCGCTGGCCAGAGGGGCCAGTCGCTACGAGCTGAGCGCCCAGAGCGAGCATGGTCGCCGGGTGATCGTTGGCCGGATCGGCGTGGGCCAGGTTGCCGCCGACGGTGGCCCAGTTGCGTACCACGGGATCAGCGATGACGCGGGCCGTATCGGCCAGTATGGGATAGCGCCGGCGAATGAGGTCCGAGGCCTCCAGATCGACTTCGCGCGTCAAGGCCCCAATGTGCAGGGTGCCGTCGGCTTCTTGTATGTACTCCAGGTCGCGCAGGCGGTTGATGTCCACCAGAACGGCAGGGGAGGCGAGGCGAAAGCGCAGGAGGGGTATGAGGCTGTGCCCACCCGCGAGCACCTTGGCATCGGCGCCGTGCTGGTCCAGTAAGGCGATGGCCTCAGCGACGCTGCCGGCCACCTGATAGTCAAAAGGACCAGGAATCAAGGGGAGATCACCTCCGTTTCGTCACTGGCAGCCTACTGAACAGGCAGGACGGGGCATGACCGGCGGCCAGGCCGGATGGCTGCACATGGCTCCTCTCAGTCGGCCTTTGCAGCCTGCTCGCTCCTGTCTGGCGCTGGCTTGGGTCTGATGGCTGAGCGTCTCGTCTTAGCTCAGCACTTCGTCGCAGAGCGTGGCGTGGTTGATTGTCTACACTGCTTTCAGTATAGCCAGGATGAGGAAGCGCCTGTTACCTCCGAATGCAGGGTCTTGCTCCCCTGCTTTTGGAGGGAGGTCGATCAGCAAAAGCCGCACTCGGGCAACACTTCAGCTGATTGATTGCTTGACGGACGGACTTGCCGCCCGCCTAGAGCCAGCCCTGCTTGACGGCTACCATGACGGCCTCGGTGCGGTTCTTGACTCCCAGACGATGCAGGATCTCCTGGACGTAGCTCTTGACCGTGTTCTCGCTGAGGTAGAGCTTGGCGGCAATCTCGCGGCTGGAGAGGCCCTGAGCGATCAGGCGCAGAATCACCAGTTGCTGGGCGCTTAGAGGCTCCGGCCCTGGCTCCTGACGCACCGGCGTCCGGCGCAGATGAGCCAGGACGGCCACCGCCGCCTTGGGATCGATGGCCGCCTCACCGCGCGCCACCGCCCGGATCGAGCGTTTGAGATCGAAGCGCTCGATGTCTTTGACGATATAGCCGCGGGCGCCTGCCTGCAGGCACTCGGCCACCAGGTTCTCATCGGTATAGGTGGTCACGATGATGACCCCGACCTCGGGATAGCGCTCGCAGACCTGGCGGCAGAGGGTCACGCCGCTGACTCCCGGCAGGCGCACATCGAGCAGAATAATATCGGGATGCAGGCGCTCGATCAGTCCCAGAGCCTGCTCGGCGTTGGCCGCCTCGCCCACAATCTCAAAATCTGGCTCCGAGACCAGCATGGCCTTGAGGCCCTCGCGCACCATCTCGTGATCATCGACGATCAGTAAGCGAATCAAGGGGGATCACCGCCTTCACGATCAGGCCGCCTTCCTCACCGTTGACCAGTAGGAGCTGGCCGCCACAGTCGCTCACCCGCTGCTGCATGCCGCGCAGTCCCAGGTGGGCCGGATTGTGACGGTAGTTCTCCAGGATCTCTGGCGCCAGGCCGACCCCGTTATCCTGAACGACCAGCATGGCCTGCGTGCGCGTGACCTGCACCGTGACCACGACGGTGGTCGCCTGCGCGTGGCGCAGGACGTTAGACAGCGCCTCGCGCGCCACACTGAAAAGGGCGTTCTCGACAGCTGCCGGCGGCGCACTGGCCCACTCGGCTACCACCAGGTCCATGTCGAGACCCGCCGCAGATTCGCGCAGGTCGTGAATGAGGGCATGCAGGCGACTGATCAGGCCGCCGTCCTGCGTCTGCGGCTCGCTGGAGGAGAGGGCAAAGATGGCGTCGCGCACCTGGGCCGTTCCCAGCGAGGCCAGCTGCTTGATGGTGCGCAGGGGGCGCTCCAACGGCGACCCCGGCGGCAGCTGCTCCAAAGCCCAGTCGGCCTTGAGGCCAATGGTAAAGAGGGTCTGCTGTACACGGTCGTGCAGTTCCTGGGCAATGCGGCTGCGCTCGTCGGCCAGCATCTGACGTTTCTGGGCCTCGGTTAGCTCGTGGTGCAGAGTCTGCAGATCGGTGGCTACCCGCGTCAGCTCCTGGTTGCGGCGCTCCAGCTCAGCAGTGCGCTCGCGGACCTCGCGTTCGAGCCGTGCGGCCTGCTCTTCCATAGCATGGCGCTCGCGGGCAATGAGCTGGGCATTGTGAATGGCGACGGCGGCCTGCGCGCTGAGGGCCTCGATCAGCTCGACGTGGCGCGGCTTGAAGCGGTTGGCCTGGGTGTGGCCAATGAGAAAAGCCCCCAGGATCGACCCCTCGCGCGTCCGCAGTTGAACGCCGAGAAAGCTGCGCACGGGGATATGGCCGCGGGGAATGCCAACGTAGCGTCGGTCGGCCAGGACGTCGTCTACCAGGACTGAGGTGCCTTTCCAGAAGACGGGATGAAGCACACCGATGCCCTCGACCGGACCAACATGACGGAAGTGCTCTTCGACTCCGTGCTCACCAGAGATAGCCGCCAGATGGAAAAGGCCTTTCTTGCTGCGCCGCTCCGGCGATTCATTGGTGAGCTCGGGAATGAGGAAAAAGGCGGCGTACTCGGCTGCGGTCACCTTGCGTGCGGCGTCGGTGATCATCTGGAGCAGGCGCTGGAGATCGAACTCTGAGGTGAGAGCAATGGCGATGCGGTTGAGCTGGGCCAGCTCTTCGGCACGCTCCTGCAGGCTGGCGATCAGGTTCGTCCGGCTGTCATCGCTGGTCTGTACCATAGCAGGCTTCTTCTCTGTGACGCGCAACTACCCGGCCCGAGCAAAGACGTCTCTCCTGTCGTCGTTGACTGCTATTTATTATAGCAGTTCTCTCTGGCTTCTGCTCTTGCCCGCTCACGAGCAGGGGCCGGGGAAAGAAAAGGAAGGAACCACGCCCTCTTCTGACTGCCATTGACGGCCACTAGAGCCAGCCTTTTTGATGAGCCAGCTGCGCTGCCTCAATGCGATTGCGCGCCCCCATCTTCTGAATGGCGACCGAGAGATAGTTACGCACTGTTCCCTCGGAGAGAAAGAGCTGCGCCGCGATCTCGGCTATGCTTGCTCCAGGTAGGGCGGCCCGCAAGACTTCCCGCTCGCGTTCGGTCAGAGGATTGTCCCCTTCGCTGAGAGCCGCCATCGCCAGGCCGGGATCAACGATACGCTCGCCCGCCAGCGCCCGCCGAATGGCGGTGGCCAGTTGCGCCGATGGAGCATCCTTGAGCAGGAAACCTACGACGCCGTTGGCCAGGGCCTGCTTGAGATAGCCAGGACGCCCAAAGGTGGTCAGAATGAGGATGCGACACTCTGGCAGCCGCCGATGGAGCGCTGCCGCTACTGTGAGGCCATCGCCGCCCGGCATCTCGATGTCCAGGAGCGCTACATCGGGTCGCGTCTCTAATGCCGCCGGCACGACCTCGTCGCCCCGTCCGACTTCGGCGACAACCTCGATGTCACCCGCCAGAGTGAGCAGCGCCACCAGGGCACCGCGCACCATTGCTTGATCTTCAGCCAGCAGGACTCGTATCATCGCTTTGTCCTCCTGTGAGGTCGCTTTGACTCTCGACGCGTCTCCGCTCTGCTTCAAGGCCGGCATGCTCAGAGACAGAGACTGCTGCCGCCTGATTGCGACGCCCCGTAAGCGGTAATGCCACTTCCAGGCGAAAGCCATCGGCTACCGGCCCCGCTTCGAACTGGCCGCCTAGTTCCAGTACGCGCTCGGCCAGACCTCGCAGTCCGTTGCCCACTACCCCCTCACCGTGAGCGGGCGGCACACGCCCATCGTTGCTGATCGTGATCCAGAGCATGCGCTCACCCCGCCTGAAACGAATGCAGCACTCGCGCGCCCGGCTATGTCGGATGACGTTGGTCACACCTTCGCGCACAATCCAGGAACAGGCTACCTCTAGCGCCGGTACCGTCACCGCGTCTAGAGCACGCTCGCCCTCTAGCCGATAGCGTACCCCGGCCACTTCTAGCAATTCACGCGCAGCCCGTAGCTCATCGAGCAGCGCTGGCCGACGGTAGGCGCTCACCGCTTCACGCACTTCTTGCAAGGTGAAGCGAGCAACCTGCTCGATGTCGCGAATCTCACGCGCCGCTCGCTCCGGCGCCTGGTCAAGCAGACGGCCAGCCAGTTCACTCTTCAGAGCGATCAACGAAAGGCTGTGGCCGAGCAGATCGTGGAGGTCACGCGCAATGCGCAGCCGCTCAGCTGTGGCCGCCAGACGGGCAATCTCCACACGCGCACTGCGCAGCCGCTGGCTGGTCCTGACAAAATGGCCCACAGCCGAGATGAGGGCGCCAATGACGGCGATAAACAGCACGGTCATGCCCAGCACACTGAGCGAGTTATGGACCAGCAGCCCGAGGAGGGTCGCCAGCAGCTCTAGCCCACCCACAGCCAGCACCGTCTGACGCACAGGGAGGCGTCCGCCACTGTAGCCGCTGATGTAGTAGAAGAGGTTAAACCAGTTATTGCCGCCATTGAGCAGCACTAACGGGATTGATAGGAGGCTTAGCAACCCCATGACCAGCCAGGCACGCGGCAGACGCACCTCAACAACACTGGCCATCGGTGGCGTGGAAGCCAGATACCAGGCATCATGCCAGCTCGCCCAGAGGTAGATGCCAAAAAAGCAAATGACTCCTATCACAGAAATGAAAGCTTCAAGTGGCTTCGGATGCGAAGATAGCAGCTGGAAGATAATTGGTAGGAAGAGAGGAACCCATGCTACCCAGACGCTCCAGATGAGATAAGGTGATAGTCTCTCCACGGGCCACGGCGAGGCCGCCTCTAGAGCAGACTGAGGCTCTCTCTCTGCCACAAGGGGAACCGTCTTCCGGCGCAACGGCCAGAGCGGGGACAAGCGACGTGACATACAGTTGCTCGTTTCTAGCCTGGACAGGCAGGCTGGCTGGCGTCTTCATGTTACCAGGATCCGGCTGGTGTAGATCGAAGCACTCTCCGACTCCACAGGTCGCTTGCTGCCAATCTCGCAACTTCTTCCTCCCTTTGGGGTGAGTATAACCGGGCTGGCGGGACATGTCCAGTGAAGACCATCATCAGACTGGTATGACATCTGTCAGGCGATTCTGGTGATTACCTCCACTACCGGCCTGGCCCCCCTCTCCCTACACTAGACCCATGTGAGCGCTGCAAGCCCTGCCCGGCGCGAGGCAGTCGCCGCACAGCATCCGGGCCGGCAAGGGTCCCTTCCATCCAGCAGCAGCTCACGTATGCAAGGCAAGCACGAGCAAGAAGTGAGAGACTGGCGAAACGCCAAACAAAAAGGAGTCGCTGCCCATGAACAGTCAGCCAGAGGTCTCGCGCTCTCATCCCCAGGCAACGGAGCGCGCTGTCATCCTAGATGTACAGGAGATTACAAAAACGTTGCCGTTGAGCCATGAACAGCTTGCGATTCTCAAAGGCATCAGTTTCCAGATTTACGAGAGCGAGATTGTCGCGATCGTAGGGCCATCAGGGGCTGGCAAGAGCACCCTGCTGGGTATCATTGCCGGACTGGATAGCCCGAGCACGGGGCGGGTCTTGCTCAACGGTACGGATATCAGCCATCTGCGCGAGAGCCAGCTGGCCAGCGTACGCAATCGCAGCCTGGGCATGGTCTTTCAAGCGTTCAACCTGATTCCTACCCTGACGGCTCAGGAGAACGTAGAGCTGCCGCTCTATACCGGCAAGCACCGGGGATCGCCGGCGACGCGCGCCCGCGAGCTGCTCACGCTCGTTGGCCTCGAACAGCGTCGTCACCATCGCCCCAACCAGCTGTCTGGTGGCGAGCAGCAGCGCGTCGCTCTGGCTCGTGCGCTGGCCTGTGATCCGGCGCTGATCATCGCTGATGAGCCAACGGGCAACCTTGATGCTCGCAATAGCGAGAACGTTCTTCAGCTGATTCTGCAGCTGCGCTCAACAATCGGTAAGACCTTTATCATCGCGACTCACGACCCGCTGGTCGCCTCCCTGGCCGACCGCACGATACGCATCGTCGACGGCCAGATTGCGGCCACTGAGGCAACACACTCTGCAGTCACGCAGTAAGCGCTAACGGTTCTTGACTGTAACTATAGTAAGAAGCGAGCAATAGAGATGAAAGCCTCTTTCTACCTGCACTATAGCGGAAGGTCTCTGTTACGCAGCGGTCAGCACAGTTTTCTGGCCATTCTCTGCATCGCCGTGGGGGTCATGGCCATTGTCTCCCTGCAGCTCGTCGGCTCTATGCTGCAGCACTCGCTGGCCGACAGCGCACGCGACGCCACCGGCGGCGATATCGCCATCAACGCCTCCGGCGCGCCGCTCAGGCCTGCCGATCTCAGCTTTTTCAATCAGCTCAAAGAGCAGGGACTCATCAGTAGCTATACAGCTATTATCGGCGCCAACGGGTCCCTGAGCAACCAGACGGCCATAACCCAGACCTTCCCAGTGGAGGCCGTTGATCCTGCGAGCTTCCCCCTGGTCTCGCCTCCACAGTTCCGCGCGCCGAGTGGGGCCATGCTGCGCAGTGCGCTTGAGGGCCATCAGGTTGTCGTCACTGAGCAGTTTCTGACGCTCTACCATAAGCAGCTCAACGAACGCTTCCCTCTCTACGTGAAGAGCCTGAGCGGCGCCGGCGAAACGATGACAGTCACGATCGCTGGCGTAATCGCCAACAGCGGGAGCTTCGCCCAGGCCGGTAATCTGGTGCTTCTGTCGCAACAAACCTACCTGACTGCCAGATCTACAGCCCTGGCCACCTATACCCTGATCGACCTCAGCACCAGCTCACAGGCCCAAACGGCGCGCGCCGTGGCTGCTATTAACCGGCGTTTCCCGCTGGTCAGCGTGCAGACGGCCAGCGATCTCTTCAAGGCCCAGCAGTCGTCAATTGACCAGATCAGCCAGTTCCTGAAAATCGCTGGTCTGCTGGCGTTGCTCATTGGCGGCGTAGGCATCGTGAACACGATGCAGGTGCTGCTCTCACGCCGCCGCACCGAGATCGCCATGCTCAAGACGGCTGGCTATCGCCGCCGCGACCTCTACTTTCTCTTCGGCCTGGAGGCGGGCCTGCTCGGCCTCGGCGGCGGTCTGCTGGGTGCGCTCGCGGCGATCAGTGTGAGCTACCTGACCCATCAGCTGCTCCAGAGCCTCGGGATCAGCCTGCCGTTTATGCTCAATCCTGGCATCATCGCCTCCGGCCTGCTCACTGGCACCGTGACAGCCCTGATCTTCGGCCTGTTGCCGATCGCACAGGCGGCCTCCATTCGCCCGCTACAGGTACTGCGCGAAAGCGAGGTGCAGGGTCGCCATACTCGTGTTCAAACGCTCGCAATGCTCTTTTTACTCTCAATACTCTTCTGTTTGCTGGCAAGCGTAATCCTGGAGAACAACTATGTGCTCGCCATCGGCGTGACTTACGGCACCTTTGCCTGTCTGCTATTACTGAGCGCTCTTTTCAGCGCTTTACTTGGGCTGATTAGCAGGCTGCCAGTACCTGAGAAGCTGCATCCGCTGCCGATCCTGCTGGCGCTGGCTGGCCTGGTGAGCGCTCTGATCATCTTTCCGCTCCTGCCCATGTTCAGCTTCTTGCTGCTGGCCCTCGCATTGCTGGGGCTGGCGCTGCCCTGGCTGCCGCCTTCCTGGAAAATCTCTCTCAAGATGGCGCTGCGCAACATTGGACGGCGGCGCGCGCGTGTCACGGCGACTGTCCTGGCGCTCTTTATCGGCGTCTATGGCGTCGGCCTCGATATTGGCCTGGGCCAGGATCTTCAGGAGCGCGTTAGCAGCGTCCTGACTCAGCAGCAGCCCTACAACCTGGTGGTGACCACCAGTGGCAGCGACAGTACACGCCTTGCCGCCCACTTGCACAGTATTCCGGGCCTCAGCGCCAGCCGTGTGAACCTCTTCAGTCAGACGCTGCCCGTGGCCATCAACGGGCGCCCAGCACAAGGGCAGATGCCCGGTGGCGACTACGGCCAGCAAGACCGCGCCATACTGGGCGGACTCGAAGGGTTCGATCTCACGCACAGCCAGCCGGCGCTCACGCTGATCGCCGGTCGCAACCTGAGCGCTCGCGACGCCAACAGCAATAATATCCTCATCAGCGCAATTCTGACCCGCGCCGGCTGGTCCGGGCTGAGTCTGCGCCCCGGGGACACCGTCACCTTCTCCAGCCTCGATGGCCACAGCATCAGAACGGCCCACATTGTGGGAGTCTTCTCGATTGCCAGCAGCTACCAGACCCTGGGGAAAGTCCTGGCTCCAGCCTCCTTTGTGGCCGCTCTCAACCCACAGCAGGCCAGCAGAACTGACGTCTTCTACCTGAAGGTGCCCTCCTCTGGCGTCGTGACTGCCCTGCAGACCATTAACCAGATCGTGCCCAACGCGGCGGCGCAGAATCTGACTGATGGCGCTCTGGCCTTTCTGCAAGTGGTGAAGCAGATCACGCTGGTCTTGCTGGCTCTGGCCCTGCTCTCGCTGCTGGCCGGGGTCATCATCATCGCCAATGCGGTAGCTCTGGCCATGCTGGAGCGGCGGCGCGAGCTAGGGATTCTCAAGGCCATAGGCTATACAGCCAGAAGTCTGCTCGGCCAGGTAGCTATCGAGTATGCTGTCGCTGGCGGCCTTGGCTCCTCCATTGCGGCGCTCCTGGCCGCTGGCGGGGTGATCATCTTCAGCAAAGTGCTCTTTAACAGCAACCTCATCCTGAGCATGGAGCCGGGCGTTATGGCCGGCCTGATCATTGCGCCGCTGCTTCTGGCCGCGAGCACAGCGGCTCTGGTTGCCTGGCAGGCCGTGCGTGTGCGCCCGCTCATGGTGCTGCGCTACGAGTGA
>NZ_JADGIA010000318.1 GCF_019683635.1 Thermogemmatispora sp.
CTCCTGCTCAGGCATGTGGAAACGTGCCGCCAGCGGGGCGCTGATCGCCTTCCAAACCTCGCGGAAGTCAAGAGCGAGTAAAGAGCCGATGCGCCCGCCCCAATCCCCTAGAGGGACCTGGATGGGATGGCGCTGGATATTGACGAGGCCAGCCTGGGCCAGATAGTGGTCGAGGGAACGCATGACTACGCCTTCGCTATCTAGCCCGCGAAGGGCAGCGAGCTGACCTGTGAGGGAGGCAAGTTGCTGATTGGCTGGCCCTGCTGGAATGAGGTTGCTGATGTGTGTGCTTAGCTCGACGAGTTCGATCCAGCCGCCGGGGGAGGTGACGCGGGCGAGTTCCTGGACGACGCCCGGCCAGGCCGCCAGCGGAATGGCGCCTACCAGGAGGCGCTGATGAACGAAGTCGAAGGAGTCGTTGGCGAAGGGGAGACCCTGGGTCAAGTCCCCCTGGACGAAGCGGTAGTTAGGTGGGGGAGTGGTGGCTTTGACCTGCTCCAGATCGAGGCCGATGACCTCGGCCTGGGGGAACTGGTGGGCGAGTTCGAAGGCCCACTGGCCGGTGCCGCAGCCGACGTCGAGGATGCGGCCCGGTTGCTGGATGGGAGCCAGATAGTTGCCGCGCAGGATAGCGCGCAGGACATAATGCTGGAAGTCGAGGCGGTTGACTTCGCCCAGGTCTTTGGGGAGCAGGTAGGGCTGTTCCTGCAGATAGCGGCGAGGCCCCTGCAGACGGGGCAGGGCGACCTCGCCCAGCTGCCGGCCGGAAGAGGGAGAGGTGCTGGCAGGGCGAGCGGGCGAGGTGGAGCCACGAGAGCGGCGTCGGAAGAACCACCAGGGCATGATCAGGATCCTCCTTGCGAATAAAGGTGTCTCTGACAGCGAGTGCAGATATGCAGATGGGAGCAAGGGCCGCACTCCAGTTCAGGGATCAGGGCCGGCCAGGTTTCTGGCCATAGGCTACGGCGAAGCGGCAAGTGGTGCGGAACTGGTTCCATTCCTGGCTGGCCTGGTCGATGAGCGCGAGCACCTCCTGTTCGGGCTTGCCAAAACGCGCGGCTATGGGGGCGCTGATTGCTTTCCAGACTTCACGCAGATCCAGGGCCATCAAGGAGCCGATGCGTCCACCCCATTCACCCAGGGGGATGTCGAGAGGCTGATAGTGGATGTTGATGAGACCGGCCTCCTCCAGATAGCGAGCTAAAGAACGCATGACAAGTCCCTCGGTATCGAGGCCCCGCAGAGCAGCCAGCTGAGCCCCAAGCCGGTAGAACTCTTGAGTAGCGGGGCCAGAAGGCATATAGTCCTGCAAGGCGGTTCCGGCTTCGAGGAGTTCGACCCAGCCGCCGGGAGCGGTGACGCGGGCCAGATCTTTGACGATACCCGGCCAGGCGGTCAGTGGGAGAGCCAGAACGAGCAGGCGCTGATGGACGAAATCGAGGCTGTCGCTGTCAAACGGGAGACCTTCGAGCAGATCCCCCTGGACGAAGCGGTAGTTAGGAGGAGGGGAAGCAGAGGCTTTGATCTGTTCGAGGTCGAGGCCGATGACCTCGGCCTGGGGGAACTGCTGGGCGAGTTCGAAGGCCCACTGGCCGGTGCCGCAGCCGACGTCGAGGATGCGGCGCGGTTGCTGGATGGGGGCCAGATAGTTGCCGCGCAGGGCAGCACGCAAGACATAGTGTTGGAAGTCGAGGCGGTTGATCTCGCCCAGGTCTTTGGGGAGCAGGTAGGGCTGTTCCTGCAAGTAGCGGCGGGACCCCTGCAGACGGGGCAGGGCGACCTCGCCCAGCTGCCAGCCGGCGGAAGAGGGAGAGGTGCTGGCAGGGCGAGCGGGCGAGGTGGAGCCGCGAGAGCGGCGTCGGAAGAACCACCAGGGCATAATCACAATCCTCCTTGCGAGCCAAAGTATGGGGTGTATTGCTTTGGCAGGGAGTGCGGGCCTGCAGATGGAGCGGGGAGCCGCACTCCGGCTTAGTTATCAGGACCGAACAGGCTTCTGGCCATAGGCGACAGCGAAGTGCCATTGTGTTCGAAACTCGTCCCATTCCTGGCTGGCCTGGTCGATGAGCGCGAGCACCTCCTGTTCGGGCCTGCCAAAGCGGGCAGCCAGTGGGGCACTGATCGCCTTGCAGGCTTCGCGCAGGTCCAGGGCCATCAGGGAGCCGATGCGCCCACCCCATTCGCCCAAGGGGACGTCGAGGGGCTGGTAGTGGATGTTGATGAGGCCGGCCCCCTCCAGATAGCGAGCCAGGGAGCGCAGGACGATGCTCTCGACATCCAGCCCCCGCAGGGCAGCCAGTTGAGCCGCGAGCCTATTGAACTCTTGGGTAGCAGGACCAGAGGGCATATAATCCTGCAGAGCAGTGCCGACTTCGAGGAGTTCGACCCAACCGCCGGGGGCGGTGACGCGGGCGAGTTCCTGGACGACGCCCGGCCAGGCTGTCAGAGGAATGGCGCCCGTCAGAAGGCGCTGATGAACGAAGTCGAAGGAGTCGTTGGCGAAGGGGAGGCCCTGGAGGACATCCCCCTGGACGAAGCGATAGTTGGGAGGAGGGGAAGCAGAGGCTTTGATCTGTTCGAGGTCGAGGCCGATGACCTCGGCCTGGGGAAATTGCTGAGCGAGTTCGAAGGCCCACTGGCCGGTACCACAGCCGACGTCAAGGATGCGGCGCGGCTGCTGGATGGGGGCCAGGTAGTTGCCGCGCAGGGCAGCACGCAAGACATAGTGTTGGAAGTCGAGGCGGTTGACTTCGCCCAGGTCTTTGGGGAGCAGATAGGGCTGTTCCTGCAGATAGCGGCGAGGCCCCTGCAGACGGGGCAGAGCGACCTCGCCCAGCTGCCAGCCACTGGAAGGCTGAGCGGGTTCAGCGACGTGAGAGCTGTTGTGAGAGCGGCGGCGGAAGAACCACCAGGGCATGGAACAAGGCTCCTTCTAGTCTTGTCGAATCACTCTAGTTGAACTGGTTAGTACGGTTTCTGGCCATAAGCGACGATATAGCTGTATTTCGTGTGATACCTGTTGAATTCTTGCAGCATTTCCTCAATGGCTGTGGCAATCTCCTGCTCTGTTATTGCGAACCGATGAGCGATTGGAGCGCTGAGTGCTTTCGCCCCTTCCCGGAAGTTCAGTGCCATTAAAGAGCCGAGACGTCCACCCCATTCACCGACTGGGACTTCGATCTGACGGCGCTCAATGTTGATGAGGCCAGTTGCTGAGAGATAGTGGTCCAGTGAACGGGCTACCACTCCTTCGCTATCGATGCCTCGCAGAGCGGCTAATTGCCCTCCCAATGTGAAGAGTCGCTGAGTAACAGGGCCCGAGGGAGTGAGGTCTTTTGGTGCAATACTGGCTTCGACGAGTTCGACCCAGCCGCCGGGGGAGGTGACGCGGGCGAGTTCCTGGACGGCGCTGGGCCAGGCCGCCAGGGGGATAGCCAGCACGAGCAGGCG
>NZ_JADGIA010000094.1 GCF_019683635.1 Thermogemmatispora sp.
CAAGCAAGCAAGAAGGAGCAAGCAGACGATGTCAGAGCAGAGTGAGAGCGCCGCGCTCGTCGACACCACCGGCCAGCCATCTTCCCAGGATGCCGCGACCTCCTCTCTCGATCCGCGCTTCTGCGCCCGCTGTATTTGTGGCCGCCTGACGGAGCATCGCTACGGCCTGCGCATGCCCGCCCGGCTGGCCCAGGAGCTGCGCGACTACGTGGCCCGCGAGTATTGCTATTTGCCGGAAAAATGGCAGTTGCGCATCGCCAGCGATCTCTGTCTGCACAAGGTGCTCGAATATGCATCGATCGCCTTCGCCGCCTGCTGTGCTCCCTGCGCGGAGCGCATCCATCAGCGCGACTACCCGCAGCTCGACGGCGAGCCGTGGTGCATTCTCTGAGCGAGGAAGCGAGGAAGGCGCAGTTGAGCGTGACGTGACCGGACGAGTCCGGGCGCCCCGGCTCATATCAGGCGAGGTCTGGTCATACCTCGCTGCGCCTCGTGCGCATACACAAGCTGTGAGCGGTTCTTTTACCAGATACCTCTCTCCTGTTTCAGTGTTTTGCCCTTCTTTGTAGCGCCCTCTTCTGATCCGGGCGCGGCGACAGGTGCCGGGTTGGCGTCGTAACCCCCTTCACGACGCCCTCCCGGGCCTGTCGCTGTGTCCTTTTTGGAAGGCCCGCTTCTTCCTCCTGGCCCGTCATCGTCACTCCCCTCTCTGGCTGGCTGGCTTCCGGTTGGTTATGGGGTGGGTGGTAGCAGCGCGTGAGGCCGCGCCGGGCCTGAGAGCGTTCTCGCTTGACAGGGCGAAGGTGCCTCTGTTACCCTTTCCTGTAGAGCGCGCACGATGGCGGGTGATCTGCCGGCCAGCGTTGAGCGCGCGTCTGCGCCTGGACAGGGGCGAGGCTCCGCGTCCAGCGCAGGGAGTAGCTGCCGCTTAACCAACGAAAGAGGAGCGTAGTGCTGCAAACCAGGCCCAAGCTGATCATCGCCGGTGGCTTTCTGGGGGCGGGCAAGACCACCCTGCTGCTCCAGGCTGCCGCCATCCTGCGTCAGCGCGGCCTGCGCGTCGCCCTGATCACCAACGACCAGGGGCGCGAACTCGTCGACACCGCCCTGGCCGCCGCCGCTCTCGCTCCCGACGCAAGCGAAAGCGGAGCCGCCGCCACCTGGCCGGGCGAGGCCGTCGCCGAGGTCACCGCGGGCTGTTTCTGCTGCCGTTTCAGCGACCTGTTAGAAGCCATCACCGACCTGGAGAGGCGCCTTGAGCCGCACGTTATTCTGGCCGAGCCGGTTGGGAGCTGCACCGACCTGCAGGCCACCGTCATCCTGCCCCTCCTACACCTCTACCGCGAGCGTTACCGTCCAGCCTGTCTGAGCATCGTCGTCGATGGTCCGCGCCTCTCCCACCTGATCCGGCATGGCGACCTGAGCCTGCTCAACGACGATGTCGCCTATCTCTTTGCGCGCCAGATCGAAGAGGGGGACCTGCTCCTGATCAACAAAAGCGACCTGCTCGGCAGCGACGAGCAGCTCTTTTTGTGCAACTGGCTGCGGGCCTATTGTCCCGGGGTGCCGGTCCTCTCCATGACGGCGCGCCGGCGCGAGAGCGTCGCCCTCTGGCTTGATAATCTGCTGCAGGACGTCAACGCGGCCAGCATCAGCGAGGCCGAAGCCCATCGCCTGGACGACCTCGACTACGCGCGCTATGCGCGAGCTGAGGCGCGTCTGGGCTGGCTCAACGCCCGCGGTCGCCTGCAGCCCTCTCGTCCGATCGGGGCCATCGATGGCGAGGCGGGCCAGGTGCTGGCCTGGGCCGCGGCCCTGCTCAGCCAGCTTCAGGAGCGGCTGGCGCGCGCCGGGCTGGCTATCGCTCATATCAAGCTGCTGGTAGCCCCGCAGGCCCTGCGGCGCCTCCTCAGCGAGGAACCGGACGAGCGCCAGCTCTCGGGTGCCGCGGCGGACAGCGAGCAGGGGCCGCTCCACGAGCGGCTGATCAAAGCCAGCCTCTGCGGTCCCAAGCCGGCGGCCATCAGTTGGGACGCGCGCAGCGTCCATCTGCCGCCCGAAGAGGCCATCTGGCTGCTCAACGCGCGCGTCGACTGTGCGCCCGCCGTTCTCGAAAAGCACGTGCGCGCCGTCCTGGAGGCGGCTCCTGCTGGACTGCGGGCCGAAATTGAGGAGCTGAGCGCCTTCCAGCCGGCGCCGCCCCAGCCGCACTACCGTTTTGGGCCGGGCGCCAGCCAGCATAGAGCTGGACCCTGACCTGACCCGGCAGAGGCAGATCGCTGGCCTGGCGACCCAACCGGCGCCCAACGGCAGCCCAATGCAACCCAACCCACCGGGGCCGTTGTCAGTCGGCAGCGCCCGCAGGCCGAACCGCGCCGGGCGCGCGCTCCAGCGGCCACCGGTCCCAGACGTGTCACAGTCAGCCCCACAGGAGCAAGACACAGGAGCAAACGGACGGAGCCATGAAAGTAGCTCGCACGCGAAGCAGGCGGGGCGTGGCCCCGCTCTCCGGCATCCCCCTGGGAGGGCTGGGCACCGGCAGCATCGAGATCCGCGCTGATGGCGCCCTGCACGAATGGCAGATCTTCAATAATCCGCCCTGGAGTGGGCGCGGCGCCCCCTGGAGTCCGCCGATCACCTCGCCCGTGCGGCCCGGCGACACCCTCTTCGCCATCCGTGCCCGACGCAAGCGCTCCCCGGCTGAGGGCCAGGCGGCAGAGCCGGCAGTGGTGCGCATCCTGCGCGAGCGCAGCGAGAGCGAAGCGCGCTTCACCTACACCCTGTCATATGTCGAAAGCGTCCAGGAGATCCACTTCAGTGGCGAATTCCCCTTTGCCTGGCTGGACTATCGCGACCCGGCCCTGCCGCTGGCCGTCAGCCTCGAAGCCTGGTCGAGCTTCGTGCCGGGAGATGTCAAGCATTCGGCCTTGCCGGCGGCCTTCTTCACCTTCCACCTCAGCAATCCCAGTCCCACAGCCATCGAGGTCTCTCTGCTCGGCCTCCTCCCGCAGGTCTTTAGCCTGGAGGCTCTCAGCGGCGGCCACGGCCAGCCCCAGACGCGCCGCGAGCGGGCGCCCGGGCTGAGCGCCCTCGTCTTCAGCGCTGCCGGGCTGCCCGCCGACCATCCGCTGGCGCGCGGCTCGCTCGTCTTCGCCCTGCTAGAGGACGGGGCCGAGCTGGTGGCCGAGCTGCGCGACGTCGGCGACCTCAATGCCTGGCAGAGCTGGGCCGGTGGCGGCCAGTTTGTCCCTGATCCGGTGGGCGGCGACCCCCTGCGCGCCCTGCTCGAGCGCATCGTCCGCGAAGGACTCGACCCGGCCAGTGCCTACGGGCAACTGCCCAGCCTGCTGCGCGGCATGGTCGACAGTGCTCTCGTCCCCGACCGGCGCGAGCTGCAGGAGCGCATCGCCGCCGATCCCATCCGCTATCAAGATACGCGCTGGCGCTGGGCCTTACTGCTCGAACTCAACCTGACGCCCGAAGAGCGCGCCCAGTACGAGCAGGAGCGCCAGGCGCGGCCCGAGCTGCAGCGCGACCCCGTCCAGGCCAGCGCCCGCCTCAGCGAGTTGGGGGCCCTGGCGCGCCTTCTCGGCGAGCAGGCCCCGAAGCTCTTCAACGCCCGTGCCAGTCGCCGCACCCACGGCGTCATCAGCAGCCCGGTGCTGGAGCTGGCCCCCTGGAGCGAGCGCGATCTGACCTTTATCCTGACCTGGTACTTTCCCAACCACCGCGGCGAGAACGTCGGCGACGACCTCGGCCATCGCTACGAAACCTGGTTCAGCGACGCCCTCGATGTCGCCCGCTACGTCGCCGAGGCCCGAGCGGCCCTCTACACCCGCACGCGCGCCTTCCACGATCTGCAGTACGGCGCCTCCGTCCCCGACTGGCTGGCCGACGCCATCAACGCCCAGCTCACCACCCTGGTCAAATCCTCCTGGCTGGTGCGCGATGGGCGCTTCGGCATCTGGGAGGGCCTGGGCTGCTGCGGCCTGCAGACCCTCGACGTCTCGTACTACGGCTCCCACGCCGTGGCCCTCCTTTTCCCCGAGCTGGAGGAGCGCCAGCTCCAGATGACCGCCGACTTCCAGCTTACGCCCAACTCGCCGCGCTACGACGACTATTTCTTAGCCTTCGCCCCCAACCGTGAGCGCGTCTGGCAGCGCATCGAGCGCGAACCGGAGCTGGCCCGTGATCCCCAGCGCCGCCAGGCCCTCTATCGCGAAGTGGCCGCCGAAACCGGCCTGGATGCCAGCGGGCGCATCCCGCACCTCTTCCCCGGCAGCTTCGCCGTCGTCGACGCCTACCACATGGTCGACCTGATGCCCAAGTTCGCCCTGCAGGTCTGGCGCGACTACCTGTGGACGGCGAACCGCCCGGCCCTGGAACGGCTCTGGCCGGCGGTCAAGGCGGCGATGGAGCACGCCCGCCGCATCGACGAGTTCAAGGTCGGCCTGCCCTACCACTACGACCACGCCCCCTCGGAGACGGCCATCTCCTCCCAGACGTACGATACCTGGGACTTCATCGGCTACTCGGCCTACGTCTCGTCAATCTGGCTGGCGGCCCTCAAGGCCAGCGCCCAGATGGCCCGCCTGCTCGGTGACGAGGACTACGCCCGCGACCTGGAGCGCCAGTTTGCCGAGAGCCAGGCCAGCATGGAGCGCCTGCTCTGGAACGGGGAGTATTACAACCTGTGGGTCGATCCGCGCAGCGGACGGCGCAACGAGTCCTGTATGGCCGATCAGCTGAGCGGCCAGCTCTATGCCACCCTGCTCGGCCTGGGGGATATTCTGCCGCGTGAGCACATCCTGTCGGCCCTGCGCGCCATCTATCGCTACAACTTTGTGCCCGGGCGCGGCCTGGTCAACGGCATGCTCCCACCCGGCAGGCGCGCCGACCGGCCCGATCACTGGACCCTCGGCGACCCGCGCCATCAGGCCGAGACCGTCTGGTCGGGGACCGAATACACCGTCGCCGTCCAGATGCTGCTTGAGGGCCTCGTCAGCGAAGGATTGAGCGTGATCCACGAGGTGTACACGCGCTACGAGCGCGCCGGCCAGACCTGGGACCATCAGGAGTGCGGCGGCCACTACTATCGGGCGCTGAGCATCTGGCTGGCCTGGCCGGCCCTCGGCGGCCTCAGCTACGACGCCCCGCGCCAGGCCCTGAGCCTGCAGCCGCGCCTGCAGCCCGCCGACGGCCACTGGCGGCAGCCGCTGGTCTTGCCCGGCGCCTGGGGCAACATCGAGTACCGCGCCGGCGAAGGGCGTCTCCTGCTCCACCTGCACGAGGGGCAGCTCAGCCTGCGCCGGCTGACCCTGCCCGCCGAGGCCACCACGCCGTCCCAGACCCCTGGCGAACAGGCCGTCTGGCTGGCCGCCGTCCCCATCCAGGGCCGCCGCGAGGGAGCAAGCTGGCACTTCGACGAGCCGCTGCTTATCGAAGCCGGCCAGACCCTGGAGGTGCGCCTCTAGCCGGCCAGCCGGCCTCTGCCCAGTCGTCGACAGCAGGCCCCAAAAAAAAGAAAGAGAGAACGGAAAGGAGGAGCCTCGCCGTGCAGCCGCAAGAGCGGTATGAGCAGCAGGAAGCGCTCAGCGAGATCGACCGTCTGGCGAGATCCGGCCCCTTTACCCCCGACTGGCAGGCCCTGCGCGCTTACCGCGTGCCGGCCTGGTACGCCGCCGCGCGCTTCGGCATCTTCATTCACTGGGGCGCCTACGCCGTCCCGGCCTATGACAACGAATGGTACCCGCGCAACATGTACCTGCCCGACACGCCGGCCCACCGTCACCATCTGGCCACCTACGGCCCGCCGGAGCGCTTCGGCTACAAAGACTTCATCCCTCGCTTCCGGGCCGAGCGCTTCGATCCCGTCGCCTGGGCCGCCCTCTGCAAAGAAGCCGGCGCCCGCTTCGTCGTCCCCGTCGCCGAGCATCATGACGGCTTCGCCATGTACCGCTGCTCCTTCTCGCGCTGGAACGCCGTCGAGATGGGGCCGCGGCGCGACATCCTGGGCGAACTGGCCGCTGCCGTGCGGGCCGCCGGCCTCACCTTCGGCCTCTCCTCGCACCGCGCTGAACACTGGTGGTTCTTCAACGGCGGCAGAACCATCCCCAGCGACGTCCAGGACCCCCAGTACGCCGACCTCTACGGACCCGCACGGCCCGACGACGAGCCGCCCGACCCTGCCTTTCTCGACGACTGGCTGGCCCGGCTCTACGAACTGGTCGAACGCTACCGGCCCGCCCTCATCTACTTCGACTGGTGGATCTCGCGGCCCGCCTTTCGCCCCTACCTGGCCCGCTTCGCCGCCTACTACTACAACCGCGCCGCCCACTGGGGGCAGGAAGTCGTCATCACCTACAAAGAAGGCGCCTTTGAGGAAGGGAGCGCCGTCGAGGACATCGAACGCGGGCGCCGTCCCGCTATCAGCCCGCGGATCTGGCAGGCCGACACCAGCGTCGCCCGCAACTCCTGGGGCTACACCCAGTCCCAGGACTACAAGCCCTTCGGCGCCCTGCTCGACGACCTCATCGACACCGTCAGCAAGAATGGCGTCTTCCTGCTCAACATCGGCCCGCGCCCCGACGGCAGCATTCCCGAGCCAGAGATCGACCTGCTGCATCGCCTGGGGCGCTGGCTGGCCATCAACGGCGAAGCCATCTACGACAGCCAGCCCTGGCACCTCTACGGCGAAGGTCCGACCACCAGCGCCGCCGGCGCCTTCAGCGAAGGACAGCAGGCCGCCTTTACCGGGCGAGACCTGCGCTTCACCCGGCGCGGCCAGGCCCTCTACGTCCTGCTGCCCGTCTGGCCGCAGGAGGGCCGAATCAGCATCCAGGCCCTGGCCGCCGCCAGTCCCCACTATCCGCAGGAGATCGGCGCCGTCCACCTGCTCGGCGGCGACGCCCCCCTGCCCTGGCAGCGCGACGACCAGGGCCTGCACATCACGCTACCCGCCGCTCCACCGGGCGAGCGCGGCGGCGTCCTCAAGATCCTGCCTGCCGGCTAGACTCAGAAGCGAGCGGCTCCGCCAGAATGGCCACCTCCAGCCCGGCCAGCGTCAGCGAGCCGCTCAGCGACCGCCCCGTCAGCAGCTCCTCGAACACTCGCCCCGGCGGCAGCGTTACCGTCGCCGGCGCCCGCCCATGATTGAGCAGGAAGAGCAAGCGCTCGCGGGCCGTCTGACGCAGCGTCGCCTCCACGCCCGGCGGCGTCTCCAGCGCCGGCGCGATCCCCAGCTCCCCCAGCAGCTCCCCGTAGAAGCTCTCCAGAAACGCTGGCTCCGGCTCGCAGGCCAGATAGAACGCCTGGCCACGCCCCACGCGATGGCGCGTCAAAGCTGGGCGCCCCGCGTAGAAATCCTCGCCGTAGCGCCCCAGCACCTCGGCCCCCTCGCTCTGGATCAGCGCACACAGATGGCCGCAGGCAAAGCTGCGCCCGTCGTTCAACACCAGGCGGTTCGTCCGTCCCGGCGGCAGCGCATCGATCTCCTCGTTCCAGATCCCCAGTAGATGGCGCAGCGGCCCCGGATAGCCATCCTCAAAAGCTAAATCGCACTCATCCACCATCCCGCACAGATAGGTCGTCAGCAGCGTGCCCCCATCCTGCACAAAAGCCGCCAGGCGCTCGGCCAGCCCCTCCTTGAGCAAATAGAGCAGCGGCGCCACCAGCAAGCGATAGCGCCCCAGCTCCGAATCACTAAAGACCAGATCGACCGCCACATTGCGCCGCCAGAACGGCGCATAATGGGCGCGCAGCGTCTCCAGATAGCGCTTCTCGCGCGTTGGGCCGCTGCAATCCTCCAGCGCCCACCAGTTTTCCCAATCGAAGAGCAGCCCCACCTGAGCCGGCGTCACCCCGCCCAGCGTGCGCGCGCCCAGGCGCTCCAGCTCCTGGCCCAGCGCCCGCACCTCCGCAAAGACGCGCGTATCGCTGCGCCCACTGTGCTCGATCACCGCCCCGTGCAGCTTCTCGATACCCCCGCGACTGCGCCGCCACTGGAAGAACATCACCGACTCCGCCCCGTGAGCCAGCGCCTGATAGCTCTGCAGACGCAGCTCCCCGGGCCGCTTCAACGTATTGTACGGCTGCCAGTTCTGGCTACTGGGCGACTGCTCCATCAGCAAGAACGGCTGCCCATCGCGCAGACTGCGCATCAGATCGTGAGCCAGCGCAATATCGAGCGGCTCATCCTCAACGGAAGGATAGCAGTCCCAGGCCACCACATCCACCTCGCGCGCCCAGAGGCGATAATCGAGATCGCGATAGAAGCGCATCAGATTGGTCGTAATCGGCACATCGGGCGAGAACTGGCGGATCGCCTCGCGCTCCAGCGTAAAGCACTCCAGCAACATCTCATTCTGGAAGCGGCGATAATCCAGCGTCAGCGCGTGAATCGAACCCTCACCGTTGGCATAAGGAGGCTCAATCTGCGACCAATCCGTATACGTATGGCTCCAGAAGCGCGTCCACCAGCGGCGATTGAGTTCATCGAGACTGCCGTAGCGCCGGCGCAACCACTCGCGGAAAGCCGCCGCGCACTGCTCGCAGTAGCAGGCCGGCGCATACTCGTTAGAGACGTGCCAGGCCACCAGCGCCGGATGCGCATGATAGCGCTCGGCCAGCTTCGCCGCCATCTGGGCGGCCAGGCGGCGATAGACTGGAGAGGTGGGGCAATAATTCACGCGCCAGCCGTGGTGGCGGCGGCGCCCCGTCGGATCGGAGCGCAGCACCTCGGGATAGCGCTGCGACAGCCAGGCTGGCTGAGCCGCGCTCGGCGTCGCCAGGCAGACCTGGCAGCCCGCCGCCGCCAGCTTATCGAGCACTTGATCGAGCCAGCCGAAGGTAAAGCGCTCCTCCGCCGGCTGCAGCGCCGTCCAGCTAAAGACGCCGACCGTCGCCACGCGAAAGCCGCACTCCTGCATCAGGCGCAGATCCTCATCCCAGATGGCGCGCGGCCACTGCTCAGGATTGTAGTCGCCACCGTACCAGATAAAAGGAGCACGCGGATTCAACGGTGGAAAGGCCTCCATGCTTCTCCTCCTGGGCATGATGCCAGACAGGACGAATCTCAGAGAACCATCGTCACCTCTATCCCTCCATCGGGTGAGGAGAACCAGCCCGAAGCCGTGGCCTGAGCCAGCGCCGGAGCTATCTCGCCCGTCCAGCGCTCGCACAAGCGGCCATTGAGCAGCACCGTCTCAACGGGAGGCTGTCCGTCCAGCCCGCTCAACGGCAGCAGATGCAGCCCCAAGCGGCGCTTTGCCCCCCTCACCTCGATCGCCAGCGTCGTCCCCTGCCGGCGGGCTGACACCGTCGTCTCCCCGTCCAGATCGCAGAGCGTGAACGACCCGGCCCCTTCCGGCAGCAGATAGGCCTCGAAGATCACCGTCTCAAACGGCTCCTCACGCACGAACGGCGCCGGCTCCGTCGTCGGAATCAAGGCATTGGCCCGCACAAAGAGCGGCACCTGTTCCAGCGGCGCCTGCACCTGCAGCGTCGTCGGCCCCTGCAGCACGGTCCGGCTCCAGAAATCGACCCAGGTTCCTGCAGGCAGATAGACCGGGCGCTCGCCGCCGGCGCGATAGAGCGGAGCCACCAGCAGCTCCGCGCCAAACATATACTGCAGATCCAGCGTATACGTCGCCGGATCATCGGGAAACTCCAGCACCATTGCCCGCAGCAGCGGCAGGCTGGTACGAGCGGCAATGCAGGCGTAGGTATAGATATAGGGCAGCAAGCGATAGCGCAGGCGAGCATACGAGCGGAAGATCTCCAGGGCCTGCGGGCCGAAGTCCCAGGGGAGGCGCGAGCTATTGCCGTGAGCGCGGGTCAGCGGAGAAAAGAAACCGAACTGGGCCCAGCGGATATACAGCTCTGGGGAAGGCTGACCGGTAAAGCCGCCGATATCGTGGCTCCAGAAGGCATGGCCGCACATCCCGATACTCAGCCCGCCGCGCAAGGTCGAAGCCAGCGCCGTGAAAGTGGCATTGGGGTCGCCGCTCCACTGCGCCGCATGGCGCTGGCCGCCGGCGTAGCTGGAGCGTCCCCAGACCAGGCCGGCGCGGCCCGTCTCGCGAGCCGTCACCTCGGCCACCGCATCGTTATAGAGCAAAGCGTACAGATTATGCAGACGCTCGCCGGTAATCCCGCTATAGGCCACCACATCCGTCGGGATGCCCTCCCCGAAGTCCGTCTTAAAGACATCCACCCCCAGGCGCAACTGCTCGCGCAGCAGCCCCTGAAACCAGGCCACCGCCTCCGGGTGCGTCACATCCAGCATGGCCACCGGCGGATGAAAGCCGCCCCACAGATCGGCCACATACGGCTCGCCGGCGGCATTCTTCAGAAAGTAGCCGCGCGCCGCCCCCTCGGCGAAGCGCTCGCTGGCCGTTCCCAGATACGGATGAATCCACAGACAGACCTTAAAGCCCTCCGCCTTGAGCTGGGCGATCAAGTCCGCCGGAGCGGGAAAGCGCTCCTCATCCCAGCGCACTTCTGACCAGCGTCCGAAGCGCTGCCAGTAGCAATCGAGGTGCAGCACATCGCAGGGAATCTCATGCTCGCGGATCATCCGCGCTCGCTCCAGCACCTCGGCCTGACTATCGCGCTGGAAGCCCGAAGAGATCCAGGTGCCCAAGGCCCACTTGGGAGGCAGCGTCGGAAAGCTCACCAGCGAAGCATAGCGCGTAATAATCGTCTTCAGATCCGGCCCGGCGATTACATAATAATCCAGAGCGCTGTCGCGACTGATCAACGTAAACGTCGCCGTATTGCTGGCCACCAGATCGAAATCGACCGCGCAGGGGCTATCGACAAAGATCCCGTACTTGCGCGAACTGACCACGAAGGGAACGTTCTTATAAGCGCGCTCGCTGAAGGCTCCGCCACAATCGCAATTCCAGGTCGTGATGCGCTGGCCGCGCTTATCGAAATCGGTAAACTTCTCGCCCAGCCCAAAGAAATGCTCATCGGGCTCCGCCGTAAAGGTATCGTGGAAGGCCACCCGCTGACCATTGACGCGGCTCAGCCCGAAGGGGAGAATCGTCAGCTTCATGCGCACATTGGTCAGCTCGCTATAGTTTTGGGCCAGCAGCGTGCGGCCAGCGGCATCCAGGAAGCGCAGGCCGAAGGGGCGCAGCGTGGCCTCCAGGCGCAGCGCAGGGGAGAGCAGAGCCAGGCCCGTCGCCTGCTCCTGGACCAGCAGCGGAGCGCCAGCCGGTGGAGGGGGCAGCTCGCGCGCCAGGCGGACGCGCGTCGGATCAGGCTCCTCCTCCAGCACGACGCGCACGATGCCATCAGCCACCAGGCTCAGAGTGATCAGGACCGTCCCACCGCTGAGCGTGCGCCCCTGGAGCCGGACATGGCGCGCACCGCGCTCCAGCAGCGTCGCCTCCACCACATAATCGGGGCCATCCTCATCCTCTGGCCCCCGCACCGGCAAGCGCGGCGGCTCAGTCATGTACAGGTTGTACGGAAGCAAAGGAACCGGCTCTGCCATGAAAAGACTCCTTCCATGCGTAATTGCTTTGTCCGATAGTGCCGACATCCTGTCCTCAGCCCTCCCGATCTGTCCGTGTCCGCCTGAGCCTGCCTGAGCGGTGCTGGTCTGAGCCGGGGCCGGGCCTGAAGGCGACCAGGCGACAGAGCGGGCACCTCACCCCTTGACAGGAAGGAGGAGGATCGGGTAAGCTTGCACATAGCAACGTCGTGGGAGCGATCCCACGAGGTATTGTACACGATACTTCAGCCAAAAGTAAACGTGTAACCGCCCTGAAGGCGCGCAGGTTGGCTCATGTCGCAATTAACGATCGAGGATATCGCGCGCATTGCCGGAGTATCTCGCTCAACAGTCTCGCGAGTGCTCAACGGGCAACCGAACGTCAGACCGAGCGTCAGAGACCGCGTGCAAGAAATCATCAACAGTTACGGCTATGCGCCGCAGGCGGCGGCGCGGCAGCTTGTCATGCGCAAGACGCGCCTGATCGGGCTGATCCTGCCGGACAACGCACACCATCTTTTTGGCAATCCCATCTTTGCCGAGATTGCGCGCGGTATGAGCCAGGTCTGTGCCCAGCGAGGCTATACCCCGATGCTCTTCATCGGGCGGCAAGACATGGACGAGGCCACCTTTTTCAGCCTCCTGCGCGGGCGCCACTTTGACGGCGTCCTCCTCATCAGCAGCGACCGTCAGGACCGCAGCGCCGCCATGCTGCGCGAGGCCGGCATGCCCTACGTGCGCGTCGGACACGATCCCGAGGACGACCAGGACCTGCAATACGTGGACGTCGATAACGTAGCCGCGGCGCGTGTGGCCGTTGAGCATCTGATCGCCCTGGGGCATCGGCGCATCGCCATGCTCAAAGGGCTGGCCAAAGATGTCTGTACCCACGCCCGCCTCGAAGGCTACCGCCAGGCCCTGGCCGCCGCCGGCATCCCCTTCGACGAGGCCCTCGTCGGAGACGGCGATTGGACCCCTGCCAGTGGCTATGCCTGGACGCAGCGCTTTCTCGACCTGCCGGAGCCGCCGACCGCCCTCTTCTCCTCCAACGACATGATGGTCGCCGGTGTGGTGCGCGCCGTCCAGGAGCGCGGCCTCAAGGTGCCCGATGATCTGGCCATCGTCGGCTTCGACGACCTCCTGCAGACAACGATGATCTTTCCCGAGCTGACGACCATCCGTCAGCCCTGTGTGGAAATGGGCATGCGTGCCGCCGAGCTGCTCCTTGATCAGCTGGAGCATAACCGCCGCGAGCGCGCCCAGATCATTCTGCCCACCACCCTCATCATCCGCGAGTCCTGCGGTTACCGCCGCCGAAGCGCGCATCTCAGCCCCCCAGCCGAGAGCGCAACCGCCGCCCTGGACGACGAGCAGCGCGCCAGCTAAAGGGCGGGCAAGGCGGGCGAGCAGACCCATGCCAGAGAGAGAGAGAGATGGCCAGAGAGAGCGGCCAGGGCGGGCAAGCGCCAGCCATGCATAGAGAATACAGAATACAGAATCTCAGATAGCCGGAAGGGGTTGAGCGGGAGCGCAAGGGAGCCGAACCAAAGGAGAGCAAGCCAGGCCAGGCTCAGCTAAGCGCGCGCAGCAGCGGCGTGTAGCACAAAACACGACAGAACAGAACGGAAAGGAATCGCCGGGAGTCGGCCCTCATGGCGGGGCAGAGCAGAGCGCGGTCAGCGCCGGGCTGGGCCGGCCACCGGGAAGCTCAGGGAGGAAGGAAAACAGGCATGACCAGCCTGCGGCTCGAACACATCGTCAAGGACTACGACGGCCCCGGGGGACGCCAGCCGGCCCTGCGTGACATCTCGCTGGAAGTAGGAGACGGCGAGGCGCTGGCCATTGTCGGCCCCTCCGGCTGTGGCAAAAGCACCCTCCTCAAAGTGGTCGCCGGCCTCGAATTCCCCACCCACGGACGCATCTACTACGGCGACCTCGACATGACCGAGATCAAGCCCCAGGACCGTGGCGTTGGCATGGTCTTTCAGGACTACGCCCTCTACCCTGCCATGAAGAGCAAAGGGAATCTCGCCTACTATTTCGAGCACCATGCCTACACCCACGAGCAGATGGAGGAGCGCGTCCGGCGCACCGCCGAACTGATGGGCGTCGACTTCCAGCACCTGCTGGGCCGCTTCCCCGAGACCCTCAGCGGCGGCGAGCAGCAGCGCGTCGCCATCGCCCGCTGCATCGTGCGCGACCCCACCATCTTTCTCATGGACGAACCGATCGTCAATCTCGATGCCAAGCGGCGCGAGCAGACGCGCATCGAAATCAAAAAGCTACTGCGCACCTTCCACGTCACCACGCTCTACGTCACCCACGACCAGCAAGAAGCCATCTTCATGGGCGATCGCCTGGCCGTCATGCGCGCGGGGCGCATCGAGCAAGTGGGCAGCTTTGACGACCTCTACTACACGCCGGTCAACCTCTTCGTCGCCACCTTCATCGGCAGCCCGCCCCTCACTGTCCTGCCAGCCGCCCTCAGCGAGGGCCGTCTGCACATCGCCGGGCAGAGCTGGCCGCTGCCCGAGGACCTGACCGGGCGCCTGCCATCCGGTCCCCTGCGTCTGGGCGTGCGCGCCGAGCACTGGCTGCGCGACCAGCCGGACGGCCTGCCGCTGGAGATCAGCCACAGCGAGCGCATTCCCACCGAGCGCATCGCCCTCGTACACGGCCACTGGCTGGGGCAGCGCGTCATCGTCTCCCTGCCGCTGGAGGAGGCCGACGGCAGCCCCGGTCTGCAGCGCCTGCGGCCCGACTGGGAGCAGCTCCTCTACTTTGCCGCCGATGACGAGCATCTCCTCTACAGTCCTGGCCCGCCCGCGCTCTTCTAGCCCGCCGTGGTGGCCTCTGGCAGGAAGGAGCCAGCCGCCAGCGCGTCAGCCGGCGGCAGCGAGAGCCGAGAGCCGGCGCGATATCAATACAGTAACCAGAAGAGCAGACAAAGTGCAAGGAGTACATAAAGAGGAACAGCAGAAGGAGAAGCCTATGGGTCCGGCCAGCGGAGGCATCGTCATCGAGCATCTCGTCAAACGCTTTGGGGAACGGGCCGTCGTCGATGACCTCAACCTGCACATCCAGCCGGGAGAACTCTTTGTCCTCGTCGGCCCCTCCGGCTGTGGCAAAACCACCACCCTGCGCCTGCTGGCCGGACTGGAGCCGGTCAGCGACGGGCGCATCTACTTCGGCGAGCGCCTGGTCAACGACATCCGCCCGCGCGACCGCAACGTTGCCCTGGTCTTTCAAGACTACGCCATCTTTCCGCACCTGACCGTCTTCGAGAATATCGCCTACGGCCTGCGCGCTCGCCATGCGCCCCGCAACCTGATCCGCGAGCGAGTGGCGAACGCCGCCCGCCTCTTCCGCATCGAGCACCTGCTGGGGCGCAAGCCGCGTCAACTCAGTGGTGGCGAGCGGCAGCGCGTCGCCCTGGCGCGGGCGCTGGTGCGCGACGCCGCCCTCTATCTCTACGATGAGCCGCTGGCCAACCTCGACGCCCAACTCCGCCATCAGGCCCGCGAAGACATCCTGACCCTGCACCGCCAGAAAGGGCAGCCGGCGGTCTACGTCACCCATGACCAGGCCGAGGCGATGGCCCTCGGCGACCGCATCGCCGTCATGCGGGACGGCAAGCTCCAGCAGGTCGGCAGCGGTCTTGATCTCTACGAGCGGCCCTGCAACCAGTTCGTTGCCTTCTTCATCGGCTCGCCGGGCATCAACCTCTTCGAGGTCGAGGTACATCCCGACCAGGATGGGGGCCTGCGCCTGGTCCATCCGGCCTTTCGCCTGCCCGTGCCCGAAGAATTTCAGGCGCGTGTTGCCCCCTACACGGGCCGGCGTCTCAACCTGGGCATCCGGCCCGAGCACCTGCAGCCACCGAAGCGCGCCGACTTCGCCGTCAGCGAAGACAGCACCATTCGCGGCCTGGTCAACGTCATCGAACCGACCGTCAGCGGCTGCACCGTCTACCTGAGTACGCTGGAGCCGACGCCGCGCGACTTCGTGGCCACCCTCAAAGCGCGCCTGCCCGGCAGCTACCTCGGGCGTGAGGTGCCGCTGGCCGTCAACCTGCGCAAGATCCATCTCTTTGACCCCGAAGATGGGCAAGCCCTGCTCCACGGTCCCCTCGCCACCGATGACCGGCCCATCAGGGTAACGGTCAGCCCGTCAGGAGAGCCAGCGAACGGGCCGGCAGAGCAGCCGACGAGCGAACGAGAGACGAGCGAAGCCAGCACACAGAGGGAAGAGCAAGCGTGAGCACACTCGAAGTACAGGATCTCGTCAAGCGCTATGACGGGCGCAATATTGTCGACCACATCAGCTTTCGCGTCGAAGACGGAGAATTTTTCGTCCTGCTTGGGCCGTCGGGCAGCGGCAAGACCACCGTCCTGCGCATCATCTGTGGTCTGGAGCAGCCCGACGAAGGGCGCGTCCTGCTCGGGGGCGAAGACGTCACCCGCCTCAGCCCGCGCCAGCGCAACGTTGGCATGGTCTTTCAAGACTACGGCCTCTACCCGAGTATGGATGTCTACGGCAACATTGCCTATGGCCTGGAGAACCAGCGCCTGCCGAAGGACGAAATCCGGCGCCGCGTCCTGGAGGCAGCCGAGAAGCTGCAGCTCACCCCCTTGCTGCGCCGTGGCATTGACACCTTGAGCGGCGGCGAGCAGCAGCGCGTGGCCCTGGCCCGCATCCTGGCCCGCGACGCCAACGTCTTTCTCTACGATGAGCCGCTGGCCAACCTCGACGCGCGCCTGCGCCATCAAGCGCGGCGTGATGTCCTGGCCGTCCACCGCCTGCGCGGCGTACCCAGCCTTTACGTCACCCACGACCAGAGCGAGGCTCTGGCCCTGGCCGACCGCCTGGCCATCATGGCCGCGGGGCGCCTGCAACAGGTCGGCAGTCCCAACGAACTACTGGAGCGTCCCGCCAATCTCTTCGTGGCCCGCTTCCTGGGCAACCCACCGATGAACCTGCTGGAGGGAGCGATCGTCAGCGAAGAGGGGCGCTATCTCTGCCAGCTTGGCGCGCTACGCCTCCCGCTCACCGCCGCCTGGCAGAGCGTGCTGGCTGCGCGCCAGGAGCCAGGGATCATCGTCGGCCTGCGCCCGCGCGAGATCGTGCCGCCCTGGGAGCTAGAGCCGGCTGAGGCGGAAGCCTCGCTCTGTCGCTGCCCGGCGCGCGCTCTGGCGGTCGAGGCCCTGATCGGCGAAGTCGAGGTCACCCTGGAACTGCCGACAACCCAGGAACCGGCCCCGCATCTGGTAGCGGTCTGGCCGGAGCCGGAGGAGCTGACCGATCTGCCGGAGGAGGGGGCGGAGCTGCAGATTGGCCTTGATCCGCAGCGTCTGGTGCTATTCGATCCGCACTCTGAGCAGGCTTTGCAAACTGAGTAGAGTTATGCCGTAGCGAGCTTGACAGTTATCCTTTTGTCAGGTACACTAGCACTAGATTTATGGGAGCGATCCCAGAACTGAAACTTGAGTTGTAACCAACGTTGAGCGAAGCAGCGCTTCTCCGCACACGCGGTTGAACTGATGTACAGCTAAGACAGAGGGCGTCGACGGCAGGCGAGCAGAGTACTGGAAGGACGGACGCAGAAAAGCAAGCAGACAGGCAGCGCGTTACCTAACGGAGGCCAGACCGACAAGGACGAGACAAGGCAAAGGGCTTCAGATGCAGGACGACAGGATGGACCCAGACCATCTATCAGCTTCCAAAGAAGGAGATGACATCATGGATGACGAGACGCGCACCCTTCTAGAGCCGCTGCTCGCGTCTGAGGGGACCATGACGCGCCGGCAGCTTCTGCGCGCCGCGGCTGCGGGAAGCGTGGCCCTGGCGGGTGGGGCCTTACTGGCCGCCTGTGGAGGGAGCAGCTCCAACACCGTTGTCAACGTCACTTTTCTGACCAATGGCTGGCCGGGCGATGCCATGCCCACCGCTGATCAGCAGAAAGGCAACATCACCCTCAAAGCCTACGCTGACGCTCTGGCCGACTGGCTCAAAAAGAATCCCGGCGTCAAGATCAAGCACACTGACACCAACATCTGGAGTCAGTCCGCGGTCACCCAGGCCATCGCTGCCGGCACGGCCCCGACCTGGTTTGAAGGCAACATCCTTGGCTCCTTCATCAACAACGTTGTGCGCAGTGCCTTTGCGCGCGGCCTGGCGGCAGATGTCACCGACCTGGTAGTCAGCACCAAACTGGAGAGCCAGCTCACCGATATTTACCTGCCCGTCTACCGCAGCTGGAAGGTCAACGGGCGCTACTACGGCACCCCAGGCGGCTATGGAGCCGGCGACGGCATGTATTTCCGCCGTGACCTGATCCAGCAGAACGGGCTGGTTGAGCCGACGCCGGGCTGGACCTGGAGCGACTTCCGCAAGCTGGCCAAGGCCCTGACCAGCGCCAAAATGAAAGGGGCGGCCCTCCAGTTCTACGTCTTCGACCAGAGCCTGCAGGCCAACGGCCTCAACTCTGGCCCCACCGGCTACGGCGCCCTGGGCCTGGAGCCGACGCCCTCCAACGCCTGGCCCTGGCGCTACAACCTCACGCCCTGGCTGAGCCAGTACGAGCAGGTCATCGAGAACTGGCGCGGCATGTACTTCACAGACAAATCGATTACCTCCTCGCTCTCGACCGGCGACAACGACGTGGCCCAGGCCTTTGCCCGTGGCGACGTCGCCATGATGGCCAACAATACGGGCTTCTTCACGCGCCCGGTCACCGACCCAACGAGCGCCATCAACATTGCCGTCAAGGTAGGCAAGCCCTTCGAGGAGGTGGTCGGCTGGATCTCGCACCCGATCGGCTACCTCGGCTCCTTCGGAGCCACGCAGGCCGGCTCGGCTATCGGCTCCATCGACCCCCATCTGCAGCGCAACAAGTCGGCCCTGGCCAAAGCCTTCGACTTCCTGGTGCAGTTTATCATCGGCGAGGAGCTGGTCAAGCAGCGCCAGGAGATCTACAAGGTCACCCACGACCTCAAGGATGTCTTCCTGGAGGTTCCGCCGATGTCGAAGCTGCAGATCAACTACGGCATCAATGGTACCGCTGAACAGGCCTGGGGCAAGCTGACGATGCAGGCCGTCAACGCCGCCGCCGCCATCCCGCAGCTGCCTGATCCCGGCCTCTACTTCCCGGCGGAGCAGAATCCGGGTCCGACGGGCGACGCCTGGAACGATGCCAACTCGGGCCTGGCCTACACCCAGGACAGCATCCCGGCGGTGCTCATGAAGCTGCAGAGTGTCCAGAACGCGCAGTTTGCCTCGCTGTCCTCCAGCGTGTCGAAGGATACCTTCATTGCCAGCGCGAAGAAGTTCTTTGCCGACCTAGACGCCTTCTGGGCCAAGTACGCCCCGCTCTACTCGGCGGAACTCTTCCACCCCTGGTATGTGCAGACGGTTCTGCCGGCGCTGGGAGGCTGAGCCTGGCTGTCTCCTACCGACGAAGCAGACGACCCTCCCCGGCCTCCTGCGCAGGGCCAGTGTCGCTGTACTGGCTGGCAGGGCTGGCGAGCCGGGCCCCGACGGACCCGCCAGCCCTGCCCAGCCCTGGCCGGCGGATGGACTGGCTGTCTGTCCGTCTGCCC
>NZ_JADGIA010000319.1 GCF_019683635.1 Thermogemmatispora sp.
TGATCACCGCTGGCCTCGTCGCCGCCCACGACGGGCAGCGTGAAGTCGGGGGCTGGCTGGCCCTCCTCTAGCACAACGCGCTCTATGGTTTCGCTCATCATCACAAAAGCGCAGGAGACCCCCGCTTTCAAGCGTGGGGAGGAATGCGCTCCTCCTTTCTTCAAGAGCTTGGACTTGACAAGACATTGCATATATGATAAACCACGTGCATGCAGAGAACCATCGTGGTCCGTTTGCGTCCTGCCCCGGAACAGGCGGAGATCCTGCGGGCGACACTGGAACAATACACGGCCTGTTTCAACGAGGTGGCCCGTGAAGGCTTCACCACGGGCTGCAAGAACGGGGTGGAGTTGCACCACCGGACGTACGCCCTCTTGCGTGCCCGGTACCCCGCTCTGCCTGCACCACTGGTCTGCTCGGCCAGGGTCAAGGCGACCGAGGCGGTGACCTCGGCGCTGACCTGGAACCGTCGGCGCGAGCAGGCCCATGCCGAAGCGGTCAAGCGGGCTGCTCTTCAGGGGAAGGCGCCCCCGGCATTCCGGCCTGTCCGCTGTCCGCAGAGCCGGCTGACCAGCCTTCGCTACGACCAGCGCTCGTATTGGGTGACGTGGGCAGAGGACGGGCGTGGCATGTGCAGTCTCTCCACAGTGGCCGGGCGTCTGCTCTTGCCCTTTCGGGTCCTGCCGCACCAGGCCCCCTTTCAGAGCGGCAAGGTGTGCACGGCAGACCTGTGCTTTCGCCGGGGCCGGTGGTCTCTGCACATCGTGGTCTTGCTCCCTGACCCGGTGGTGACGCCCTCCCCCGAGGTGATCGGCGTCGACGTGGGCCTGACCCATCCGGCAGTGACGAGCAGCCGGCGCTTTCTGGGAGAGAAGCGCTGGAAAGAGCAGGACCGCCGGATCTTCCGGCTCAGGAGAGCCTTGCAAGCCAAAGGCACCCGCTCGGCCAAACGCCACCTCAAGCGGCTGCGCGGGAAACGGTTTCGGCTGCATCGAGACCACGATCATGTCCTCTCCAAACGCCTCGTTGAGCAGGCCCCTGCCGGCAGCACCCTGGTCCTGGAAAATCTGACCCACATCCGCGAGACATCCCGGCTCGGACGAGGCCCGGGCAAGCGCACGGAGGCCAAGCGACGGCTGCATAGCTGGTCGTTTGCCCAGCTCTTCAGCTTCATCGAGTACAAAGCGCAAGCCAAAGGGATCAGGGTGGTCAGGATTGACCCCCGGCACACGTCTCAGACGTGCAGCCGCTGTGGCTTCCAGCACCGCGGCAATCGCCGCACGCCCGCCGAGTTTCACTGTCGAGCCTGTGGGTATCGTCTCCATGCTGACCTCAATGCTGCCTACACCATTCGAGACAGGTATCTGACTTGTCTTGCTCAGGAGGGTACAGCTCTCCTGAGTGGGCCGACCTGTCAGGCGGCCTCTCGTGTCCCCTCCTCGTGAGGGAGATGCAAGCCCCTGCCTTCAGGCATGGGGTTCACCTGACCGCTGGTCCTTTCGTTCCATGCCATAGAGAATATGACCCTGCCTCCGTGAATAGAGACGGAGCCGCAGGTCAGCGCCCGAGGCGCTGCTTACACAGTATCACCATCGCCCTGCCACTGGCAAGGCCAGATGCACGGCACAGCCTAGGCGCTGGGCTTGAGCTTCAGCAGCCGCTCGGCATTGCCGTGGGCGATCTTCTCGCGATCAGCAGGGCTGAGCGGAGCCTGCTCAAGGAAGGCCCGCGCCTGCCTGTCCTGGACATAGGGATAGTCGACAGAGTAGAGAATGCGATCAGCTCCCACGATCTGCAGCGTCAGCAAAAACGGCGGCAGGGTGAACAGGCCGCTGGGCGTAACATAGAAGTGCTCCAGGAAGTAGTCGGCCACTGGCCTCTGCAGATGGGTGGCGGCAGGCGTCAGCGTCTGGTTGATACGCGCCAGATAGAAGGGGATCATTTCGCCCCAGTGCCCAAGGATCATTTGCAAGCGTGGATGGCGATCGAAGACGCCGGACAGGATCAGATGCAGGGCGTGAATTCCGGTCTCCAGGTGCCAGCCCCAGCCTGCGGTCGCAAAGACGGTCGTGACGTTGGGGGGAAGCCCGGCATAGCAGGAGGCGATGACCGGCTCCGGCGGCGGCGCTGGATGGAGATAGATGGGAACATCCAGGGCTTCAGCAGCCTCTAGCACGGGACGGAAACGAGGATCATCCAGAAAAAGATCGGCGACACGCCCATTGATCATGGCCCCTTTGAAGCCTAGCTTAGATACAGCCCGCTCCAGCTCGCGGGCAGCCGCCTCGGGATCAGTCAGAGGCAGGGTGGCAAAGCCGGCGAAGTGATCGGGGTGGGCCTGAATGGCAGCCGCCAGACGGTCGTTGACCTCACGCATGAGCGCGACAGCCTCCGCCGGCGGGATGACCGGGAGCGCCATCGCCGTGTAGGAAAGAACCTGCATATCGATGCCCATACTGTCCATAGCGCGCAGCCGCCCCTCGCCAAGATCTTCCAGCTCGCTCTCAGGCGAGCGAAAGCCAACAGGGCGAAAGCCACCTTCCTGGGGAAGCCAGCGCGCAGCGGCCCGATTGATCTCCGCAATCTGAAAATGCTCTTCTAATGCAATGATGCGCATATCTTTTACCTTCTCCTTCGATCAACAATCTGGTCGAGGCTTTCAGCGCCGCGGCCAGGTGAGGCAGCAGAGGCTCATGGCCTCCAGACAACACCTACTCCCTCTTTGATCATAGGGCTGACCTGCCAGATTCAGCTTCCGGGGCCGCAAGCGACAGGTCCCACCTGACCACGGAGCCGGCTTCTCACCATGATCAGCCCGAGCCTGCCGCCTGCGGCCAATGAGGCGCGCCAGGCTGACTATAGCCGGGATAAGCATCCAGCAGCCTATCACCAGCAGTGTTGTGCTTGTGAAAAGGAGCAGCAGCAACGAAGATAACAGGAGTAATGAGAAGAGCAAACCGTAATACAGAGCATGCGCCACATTTGATGACCAATCGCTCGCTCCAGCAGCTGACGATAAAAGACAGCGTACCAGGTCAGCAGGACCAGGGCCAGGCCAGGTTAAGGGCATAGAGTGCGATTGCTGAGGATATAGTCGGATAGCGGCCAAACACGTTCATGGATACCGGTAAGAGGGTCACGAAAAAGAGAAAGAGCAGACAGAGCGCAGAGAAGCCTCCATCAACCGCTGTCATTCGATCTGAACGAGGGCCGAGGAGGGAGCGGCGCGCGGGCAGGCTTCTCATCAGGCCAGCATCCCACGCGCCGTCAGTCATAGGGGCGTTCTGCCGGGCGGCAGCCAGCGGACGTTATTTAAGCGCCAGCATGCGGTCGAGGGCGACACGGGCCCAATGGGCCACCTCAGAGTTCACCTTGACCTGATTGATCACCTGGCCGTCAACGAGGGCCTCCAGGACC
>NZ_JADGIA010000095.1 GCF_019683635.1 Thermogemmatispora sp.
ATCAATTGTTGTGATTTTTATTATAATGATATGGGTCATAAATTCCCATAAAATAGGAAGAAAGTAACTTGCCCATTTAATGGGAGCATTGTTACACTTTTCCCAGAAACACCGCCAGGAATGACTAGAAAGAAAAGTGAAAGGTATCCTGATGGTGTCACAATCTTCACTGACTGCGGTGCTCTTAGCTAGATAGGACAAGACAGGACAGGAGGAAGTATGTACGACCAGGATGATCGTCTCAACTGTATACGCAACGGCGAAGAAGACGTATGCAACATGTGTGGAGGCTTCGGCTACCTGGACCCTCTCAAGAGGCAGGTTTGTCCTGATTGTCAGGGGACAGGCCGTGTCTCGATCTACCTTCCCAGTTAGCGGCTGATCCTCATCTCCATCGATCTCTCCAGGCAGGGGCGGGCAGATTGGAGCGCTGGCTCGCTGGCCGTATCTGCCCGCCTTAGCCGGCTGGTCTTGCTCTGGCTGGCTATGCGGGCTAGAATAGACACAGGTGCCGCGCTGCTGCGCTGCTGCGCTGCGCCTCCCGCACACAAGCTCGTACCCAAGGAGAGAGAATGGCGAGAGAACGCAAGCTGCAGTTCCCCGAGGGCTTCCTCTGGGGCACGGCCTCATCGGCTCATCAGTGTGAGGGTGGCAATGTCAACAACCAGTGGTATCGCTGGGAGCAGCAAAGGCGGACCCTGACAGGCGAGCGCAGTGCAGTAGCCGCCAATTGGTGGCTACAGGCCGAGCGCGATTTTGAGCTGGCCGAGCAGATGGAGAACAATGCTCTGCGCCTGAGCCTGGAGTGGAGTCGCATTGAGCCGGAAGAAGGGCGCTGGGACGAGAGCGCTCTGGATCGCTACCGTGCTCTCCTGAGTGACCTGCGCCGGCGTCATATGACACCCCTGGTGACGCTGCACCACTTTACCGATCCGCTCTGGTTCGCCGATCGCGGCGGTTTTGCCCGCGAGGAGAATATCCGCTATTTCGTGCGCTTTGTCCGTTTTGCAGTAGAGCATCTGCGCGACCTTTGCTCGTTCTGGTTGACGATCAACGAGCCGAATGTCTACGCCTTTCTGGGCTATCTCACTGGCGAGTTCCCGCCTGGCGAGCAGAGCGCGCTCCGGGCTTTGCACGTCTTGCGCAATCTGATGGCGGCCCATGTGCAGGCTTTCTATGCTATTCGCGAATTGCAGCCCGAGGGACAGATCGGCTATTGCCTTAATTATCGTCTCTTAGATGCTGCTTCTCCCTATTCCTCCCTCGATCGGGTAGTGGCTGGTCTTCAAGATACCTTCTTCAACTGGCTGGCGCTGAAACTGGCTGAGGGTGAGCGTTTGCCGCTCCCGCTGAGGTTCGTCCTATCGGCGGTGCCGCGAGCGGCGGGTGCGCGCGACTATCACGGCATCAACTACTACACTCGCGATCTCGTCGCCTTTGACCCGCGGCGACCAGGCGAACTTTTTGGCCGGCGCTTTCCGTGCCCAGGAGCACCGATGCAGGACCCTGGGCGTGGTGGCTACTTCGGCGAGGTCTATCCCGAGGGTCTCTATCGCGTGCTCCATTTGATTTATCGCAAGACGCGAGGCAATAAGCCGCTCTATGTTACCGAGCATGGCCTCAATGATGCCGAGGATCGTCTCCGTCCGCGGGCCATTTTGGAGCATCTGGCCATGCTCCATCGTGCTATTCGTGAAGGGCTGCCAGTGCGTGGCTATTTTCACTGGACGCTGGTTGATAACTTCGAATGGAACGAGGGCTGGAGCGCCCACTTTGGTCTGGTCGAGCTGAACCCACAAACCCAAGAGCGGCGTCCACGTCCCAGCGCCAGCATGTTCGGGGAGATCTGCCGGGCCAACGCCATCACTGAAAGCATCGTCGAGCGTTATGCTCCCGAGGCCGCAGCTACGATCTTTGGTCCGGTCACTGCCGCGGGCCCGGGAGCACAGGTGCTGATCTGAGCAGGTTGCTGCCTGGCCTGGGGCGCCGGGCCTTAGCTCTCGCTCAGCAATGCCCGGCGCAATTGCGGGTCGGGACAGAGGTGCGGAAATCGGCGGCTGTAGCAGACCATGCAGTAGTCGCCGACCAACTCCTCATCTTCACCTGTGCCATAGTAGGTGATGGTATGTGGCGGACAGGCGTAGTGTCCACAGGGGCGTAGCTCCGCCTGGTCACGATGTGGCAAGCTGTGGGGAAACTGCTCGATATAGCACTCGTGTTGTTCGCTCATCACTCTCTTACCTCACTAGAAGGAGCTTCTTGCCCGAGGGCGCGGCTGGTAGCCTTCGGCTCTTTCATATTACCAGAAAGTCTGCCGTCGTCCAGGCGCCTTGCCGGGTTATGTCGGCCCATGCTACACTCTCTTGTGGTGAAAGCTGGCAGCTCGCCAGTTTTCTATCAAGCTGCCAGCATTGGGAAGGTACGCGAGGAATGCGATGATGAAAAGCGAACTTATCTCTGAACTGCTCAAATTCCGCTTCGGCAGCAAAGTCTTTTGCGCCGATGGAGAATATGGCGTGCTTGATGAAGTTGTCGTTGAGCCGGCCCGGCGCTCCGTCACTCATGTAGGAGTCAGTCGAGGCCTCTTCGTCAAGAAGCGCTTCTATCTCTCCTTCAGTCGGGTCAGCGAGGCCTCTAGCGATGGTGTGAGGCTGACCACCAGTCTGACTACCCTGGAGCAAGAGGCAGTCGCCTCGCCAGGCGGGGTGCGTCTCTCAGGGCGCAGTCTCGTCGAGGCGCCGGCTGCTGGTCAACGTGGTACCCTGCTCTTGCTGGCTGTCCAGCCCGGCAGCGGCGAGATTGCTTATGTGGTGGCCCATAATCTACCTGGGGGACAGGATACCCTCTTCCGCACGAGCACGATCGCCGAGCTGACCACGAATGTCGTGCGTCTCAACATCTCAGCTGAGGCCCTCAAAGGGCTGCCGCCCTATCGGCCCGATCGCGACTTGCAGCGTGAGGTCGAGGCTGTCCTGTTTGACCTCTATCCGCTGCGCGTTGATCTGCAAGGGATCTCGGCGCGCGTCCTGGACGGCGTCCTTTATCTGGATGGCAACATCTCCAGCACTCTGCGCGCCGACCTGGTTGAGCGCCAGGTGATGGGGGTGCCGGGCCTGCTGGAGATCAGGAACAATTTGATAGCCGACGATACACTCGCCAGCGAAGTCGCGCTGGCTTTGGGGCGCGATCCGCGCACGCGGGGCCTCCCCATCGGGGTCTACCCGCGGCTGGGCATCGTGCGGCTCAGTGGAGCCGTGCGCACGGAAGAGCAGAAGCGCGTTGCGGCGGAGATCGCGCGCTCAGTTCCTGGCGTCCGGCAGGTCCTCAACGAGCTAACGGTTAATCCCACAGCTGGGCGTCTGCCTGTCATGGCCTCCACTGGAGCGGAGGAAGAGGATCTGGTACCGGGCGGACGCTACGTACGTCATACAAAGTAAGCTGCTGCCACTGGAAACGGCATCTGCATCATTGTAACTGTGGCCCGCTTGCGCTTCGCTTCGCCCAGGTCAGGATGGCGCTCTCCTCTCCTGATGCCCTGGCGAGCAAGCAGGAGTGATTGGAAAGCTCGCCTGGCCAGGACCTGCGGGCGGGTGGCAGAGGCTGCAACGGGCCAGCCTTGCTTTGCCTGATCCTTCCGCGTCGATTGCCGAAATTCTCCACTTCTTTCGGAACTTTCCCCTGTAAAGAGATCCTCGCTCAGTGAGCGGTATCCCACTAGAAGAACAATATACTGGCCCTTGACTGAGCTGGAAGAAATGCATGCATATGGCAGAGGATGCGATGAAAGAGCAAAAGTGGTTGTACCCGGGGGGGTCTTTGTCAGAGTCGCAGGATCATCGACCGACGGATGAGCCAGCTCTGAGCTGGTGCCGGGAGCTGAAAAGCAAGGAGATTACTGTTCTGGGGCTGGAAAAGCTCTGGCGTCAGCTGAACCTGACCGGTTCCATGTTGATCATCCAATCTCCTTTTGTATCAACATCATCTTTTCTTACACACTATGAGCATCACCCGCTGCTACTTGACCGTCTGGTGGCGGCAGGCCAAAGGCGCAAGCGTCCGCGCTTTGGTCAACTCAGCGGCTGGCGTTCGCTGCCGGCCCCTGACCTTGCCTGGGGTCTCACTGTCTCGGCTAGAGCTGAATGCCTGTTCAAGTCTGACCTGACACGTCGCGCCGAGCTGGGCGACCGGGGAACGCAGCCAGCTTCTCTCTACGGTTGGAAGCTCTACCAGTTTGCCAGCGGCTGGACGGCACTTTCTGTCTATTATGTGGAGGAGGACTACGACAACGTAGCTTTCACTGCCTTGCCCCAGGGTCGTCAGGATGAGTGGCTGGCTTTTCTAGATCTTCTTGTGGAGACCTACAAGCAGCATCTCCATCAGCATGGACGCGGCAGCATTGAGATCGTGGGAACAGCGACGAAGCCGCGGGATCTCATCACGGTGATTCGGCAAGCCTCATGGAATGATGTGATCTTGCCAGAGGCGACCCGTGCACTCGTGGAAGCCCAGCGACGCATCTTTGATCCCACCGTCCTGCGGCACTATGCCGCCCTGAGAGTGCCCCGTCTCCGCAAAGTCCTCCTGATCGGACCGCCCGGGACGGGGAAAACCACGCTCCTCAAGGCTGAGGGGGCCTATCATGCTCGCCGCGGGGGGCGCGTGCTCTATGTCGCGCCTTCGACCAGCAATTACGACGGGGGCAGTTCCTGGAACATGCTTTCGATGGCTTTGCGAACGGCGGCTGATAGCCGCTTACCGACGCTGATACTGGTGGAAGACTTCGAATCGTTCGTCTCTGATCCTAAAGAGCAGCAAATCATACTCAATACGCTCGATGGGGTGGCAACGCCTGATAATCCTGCCGGTACCTTGCTGCTGGCGACAAGCAATAACCCGGAGCAAATTGATCCACGCATCCGTGATCGTCCCGGGCGCATCGACGCGCTCATCGAACTGGGGCTAGTCCAGGATGAGCAGCTGGCTGCGCGCTTCCTTAAGCACCTGCTAGGAGCTGGCTACCGTGAGGAGGAACATGGACCCGTAGCCTCGCAGCTCCTGGGACAGCCTGGCAGTCACCTGCGCGAAGTCTGCCTGACTGCCGCCCTGCACGCATTGGAGGACAATCGCACAGCAGTCCTGGCCAAAGACCTCCTCTGGGCCCATGAGGTCATTTTGAACGGAAGGGCTGCCGCGGCTCAGAGCGAGCGCTTCGCCCCTCCGCCACCGCAGCGGCGCGGCAGCTACTTCGGCAAGCGCTAGCTCAGGCAAGTGGAAGGAGACGGGGGCTACCCCACCCCAGCACGCGGTGCTCTCCCGGTCTCCTCCACACTAGCAGTGACTCTCAAGCTGTCGCCTGCTGCAGAGCCTGATCCAGATCGTGCATAATATCCTCGGCGTCTTCGATCCCCACCGAAAGGCGCACACAGCCCTCGGTGATGCCAGCCTGTTGTAATTCGGCACAAGAGAGATCACGATGGGAAGAGATAGGCGGATAACTCACCAGCGTGTGGACATCTCCGAGGGAGGTAGCAGGAGCGCAAAGCTGCAGGCTGTCCATGAAGCGAAAAGCGGCGGCGCGGGTCTGTTGTTTCAGCTCGAACGAGAGCAAACCGCCGAAGCGCTCGGTAGCAAGCAAGCGTCGAGCCTGCTCGTGTTGCGGATGCTCGGGCAAGCCTGGGTAGTGGACGCGAGCCACTGCTGGATGATCGCGCAAAAAGTGAGCGATGCGCATCGCATTTGCGCAGTGGCGTTCCATGCGCAGTGCCAGCGTCTTCATGCCGCGCAGGATCAAGTATGACTCAAAAGGACTCAGCATCGCACCCAGCAAGGAAGCGTAGGAGCGCAGCGACTGCAGCAGGCTCTCGCGGGCGCTTACAACCAGGCCGCCGGTGCTGTCGCCATGCCCCCCGAGGTACTTTGTCGCACTATGGATCACCAAATCGAAGCCGTGTTCGATGGGCCGGAGCAGGCAGGGAGTCGTAAAGGTACTATCGACCAAAGTCACGGCTCCCACCTCGCGGGCGGCGGTGCTGATAGCATCGAGATCGGTCACCTTCACCAGGGGATTCGAAATCGTCTCGACAAAGACAATATCGGGCTGCTCGCTGCGGATGCGCTCCGCTGCAGAGGCACAGCACAGGTCGCAGAGCACGATCTCCACACCCTGGGGAGCAAAGACCTGACGCAGGAGAGCGATCGTCTGGCCATAGAGATCCTGAGCGGCCAGGATCTTCGCCCCTGGTGTCGCACCCGCGGCCAGCAGAGCGGCATGAATCGCCGCCATTCCCGAGCCGAAGGCCACCGCCCCGACACCCCCTTCAGCCCGTGCCAGCACCTCCTCCAGCTGCGTCGCATTCGGGTTTCCCTGACGCGCGTAGACAAAAGAGCGCTTCTCTCCCGGGGCTGGGCTCTTGAAAGCCTGGTCTAGACGCTCCATATTGCCGTGCAAATAGGTCGTGCTCGCATAGATGGGCTGTACGATTGATACATGAGCAGGCCCTTCGCTCCAGCGCTGTCTGCTGTCCTGTACCAGCTGCGTCTCCAATTTCCAGGCGGCTGAAGAATGGTGATCTGTCAAGGTCATCCCCCTCTCTGGAGTGAAATGAGTGCCCGTCCCAGGTCTCCCAGCGCGAGCGAGGCACAGGCGTAGAGCCAGGGGAGCCAGACGGGCACACCGAGTAGATCGGCGTTCTGCGGAAAAGAGAAGATCCCAGCATTCACCAGGATCATCTCGATCAGCGTCCCCGTAATCGCCACCACGGCGGAGAAGATCAGGTTTTGCCAGCTTCGCCCGGCTAGCAGCCAGAAATCGAGGTAGAGCAGACCCAACAGGCCGCAGCGGGCGAGGGGAGCGAGCGGTATGCCCCCCAACAGGTAGGCTAGACACAGCCAGCCGAGAGCGGCGATGCTCGTTGAGAGACGGCGCACGGTCCTCGAATGCGTCAGAAGAGGATCTAGCAGGGGATGAGAAAGACCAATAGCGACGGCGGCGCTGCCGGTGAGGAGCGGCACCCACCAGGGCAAACCGAAGAGCGTGGAACCGGCGACCACAGCTGTGCTGTAGCGCTTTACCCCCTGATGGACGTAGAAGGCATCAAGGACACTTCCCCCAGTGGCTCCCAGGAGGAAGAGCAGAACTGCAGCCCGGCCCCAAGCGCTCGTATACATTGCTGGCTCACTCAACCTTCCCGGTCCGCCACTGGCTAGGGACAGCACAGGCGGTTTAGATAGCGCAAACACGACAGCAGCTCGCTGAGCGGCGGAAGCGCCTGCTCGTCAGCGCTGACCCACTGCTGATAGAGTTCGCCGTAGCGATCAGCCAACAGCAGGCTGGGATTGAGCGCGCGCTGAGTGGCCTCCCACTGCGTCAGGCGGGCAATGACCTCTCCCGTGGGATCAGCGAGCAGTGGGAAAGGGAGCCGTAGACTGGCCTGGGCCTCCGCGTTCCGCACCAGGTGATCCGGGCTGATGGCCAGCAGGCTGCACTGCTCCTCGCGCAGTACTGGCTCTGCCTCCGCGAACTGCTGCAAGAAGATGCGTGTGCTCGGCAGCTCGACACTGCGTACAATTAGCAGCAAGAGGTGATTTCGCTGCTTGTAGTCATGGGGACCCCGCAGGACCCCAGCGGGGTCTGGAAGCGCGAAACTCGGGAGCATCTCACGCGCTCCCAGCTTCGCCTGAGCGGCCAGAGCTGGCTGCGCGCATGAGGCGCAAGAAGACAATGACTCATCCATGACGCTTACCACTTTCTCTTGCTCTCTCTGCTGTTTTTGCGGAGTGCTAGCCAGCCTCTCACCTCAACAGCTTGGCAACCAGCGCCCCGCGGTTGGCCAGACAGACCGAATTGGCAGGCCGGACTCTCTCGCTCCCTTAAGGGACTGAAGGGCTAGGCTGGCTGCCTCCGTACTTGCGGTGCGCGGCTTCTGCCCGCAGCTGCCTCCCCTCGAAGGAGGCCCGGTGTAGCGGACGACAGCCTCCTCTCAAGAGATTATCGCACAGGCGCAGCATTCTGGCTAGAAAACAATCGTGCGATTCTTATACACGAGCACACGATCCTCGCTGTGCAAACGCACGGCCTCAGCCAGCACTCGGCGCTCTACATCGCGCCCCTTGCGGATCAGGTCTTCGATACTATCGCGATGGTTGCAGTGGATCACATCCTGAGCGATAATCGGCCCCTCGTCCAGCTCCTCCGTCACATAGTGAGCGGTTGCCCCGATGATCTTTACCCCTCGCTCGAAAGCTCGCTCATAAGGCCGGGCCCCTGTGAATGCTGGCAGGAAGCTGTGATGAATATTGATAATGCGCTGAGGATAGGCTTGCACGAAAAACGGCTCCAGGATCTGCATGTAGCGCGCCAGAATCAGAAAATCCACCTTGCCTTCCAGGAACTCCAGCATGCGCTGCTGATCAGCAGCACGGCTCTCAGGGCGAATTGGAAAATGATAGTAGGGGATCTGGTACATGCGTGCCAGTGGCTCCAGATCGGGATGATTGCTAATGATACAGGGAATATCAATCACCAGCTCTCCATTGCGCCATCGCCAGAGCAGATCGACCAGGCAGTGATCCAGACGCGACACCAGAATAGCCGCCCGTTTGCGGTTGCGTGAATAATGGACGCTCCACTGCATGCCAAAGCGCGCAGCAATTGGCTGAAAGGCTTCGATCAGCTCGCGCTCGTTCAACTGGAATCCCTCTTCTGAAAAGCTGATGCGCATAAAGAACGTACCATTTTGTCGAGCCGTTGCGTATTGATCCGATTCGACGATGTTGCCCTGGTGCTCAAAGATGAACTGCGAGACAGCCGCCACGATACCTGGCCGATCAAGACAAGAGATCAACAGCGTAATAACATGATCTTGTTGCATAGAACCCCTCTTCCCAAAAAAAGCATCAGCAGGCAGGTCGCAAGCCAGCGAGAGAGAGGGCGCAGAAGCCCTGGCGCGGCGCTAGCGTCGGTGCCGCTTCCCCCTCGCTGGCTATCTCTGCCGTAGTATAGCAGTAATGGAGCCAAAGCAAAATGTTCTCGGGAAAGAAGCCTCCCTTGACAGCTCTGGGGTACCGATGCTATGATACTTACATAAGTAAAGTACCATACTTTATCTTAGCAAGGATATTACGGAAGCACTGAAGGAGGAAAGTGAGAAGTGACCTGGCAGATTGATCCTGCCCATTCGCGTGTCGCTTTTGCTGTGCGGCACATGATGGTCAGCACAGTACGTGGATCATTCAAAGTTTTTAGCGGAGAGGTAGAATACGACGAGCAGAATCCCGCGAACTCGAAGATTACAGCTCAGGCAGAGGCTGCCAGCATCGACACTGGTCAGGCGGATCGTGACCAGCACCTGCGCAGCGCAGATTTCTTTGACGTCGAGAAGTATCCAACCATTACCTTTGTCAGCACCAAGATTGAGCCGCTGGGCGGCAACCAATACCGTGTCACGGGCGATCTAACCATGCACGGTGTCACCCGTCCCGTCACCTTCACCGGTGAATTCAACGGCCCGATCGTCGATGCCTTTGGGCTGCGTCGTGCTGGCATCCTGGCCTCGGCCACCGTCAACCGTAAGGACTTTGGCCTGACCTGGAACCGGGCCATTGAGAGCGGTGGAGTAATTGTCGACGATCAGGTCAAGATTGAGATCGAGCTAGAGATCACCGAGAAGGTACCCGCTACCGCTAATGCCTGAGCTTTCTCGATAGATTGATCTATTCCCAAAATCATGGAGCCTGCTGATAGTTCATATGCTACTATCAGCAGGCTCCGTGTTTTGGGGGGCCGTGTCGCTCCTTGTGTTTCCCTGTCTAAGGCGGGTCATTCAAGGGTTGGCAAAACCAGGCGTTCTAGAGCTTGCGCCACTCCATCGTGGGCGTTATCGCTGGTCACATAGTCAGCAACCGCCTGCACTTCGGGGGGAGCGTTGCCCATAGCGATGCTCAGGCCGGCGAAGCGCAGCATCTCCACATCATTATAGTGATCGCCGATGGCCACAATCTCGGCTGGAGCTACGCCCAGCAGGTGGGCGACCTGACGCAGCGCTTGCCCTTTATTGGCCTCGGGATGCAACACCTCCAGCAAGTCGCGCGTTGACTGCGTCACATGTAGCACCTTACCAAACTGCTGTTGGAGCTGCTGGCGCTTGGCTGGCAGTGTCTCTGGCGAGCCTACGGCGGCGATCTTGATACAGGGACGTGGGTAGAGTGTGGTCACATCATCGACCTCGATCGCCGGTGGCAGCGGAGGGCGGTACCAATCGCGGGCCCGCGGCGTATGGCGATCGACGTAGACGCCTTCCGGTGTATGATAGGCGCGATAGAGGCCCAGAGAGCGAGCTGTCTCTAGAACGGGTAAAATATACTCCTTGGGTAGAAAGCGTTCGGAAAGTACCGAACCGCTGATGATATCGACGATCAGGGCCCCATTCTCCAGAATCTGAGGGCCGCTCAGGGGCAGGCCGGCGCAGACGTGGCGCAGCACGGCCAGCATCTGGCCGGTTGTAATCGTAATTGCCATACCGGCGGCGCGGGCGATCTCAAGGGCTTGGCGCGCGCGCCGCGTCACCTGTTTCTCAGGGAAGGGGGTCAACAGTGTCCCATCCAGATCGATGGCCAGGAGACGATAGCGTTGCATCTTAGTTACCAGAGCAATTCCATCTCGCGCGTTGTTGGAACAAAGCCTTCGCTGGCGTAAAGTGAGCGACCGGCGGCAGTAGCGCGCAACCAGAGGCGGCGCGCGGGGGTTTGCTGGCGGGCGTAGGTTACGATCTGACGTAGAATAGCTCTCGCCAGACCCTGGCCTCGCCAGGCTGGCAGCGTATACATATTAAGGACATAGCCCTCCAGACCGGCTTCATTCTCGGACGAGGGTGGGCGATGCAAAAAAACCAGGCCGCCAGTAGCCGCGATTGTTCGCTGCTCGTCGACCTCAGCGACCCAGGCTAGAAATTCCTCTCGCGGCAGCGCCCGGAGAAGATAAGAGTCTGTCAGCTCGCGGAGCCGTCGCTCCTGCTGCTCGTCGACGATCTTGCCCGTCTCCCGCAGCAGGGCCAGACGGAGCGCCGTTAAGGTGGCGATATCGGCACTGGTGGCACGGCGTATGAGGGGCATAGACTTCACGTTACTCCTTGCCAGGTTCAGCAGCGGCTAGAGGCTATTTTCCTGTGGCAGACTCCAGCCTACCGCTTAGCTTATCACCTGCGTCGGTGAGCTTGCAAACTATTGGCCCTGTGTGTCACACTTACAGAAGTACAGTACCGGTGACAAAGTGAGTCGGCAAACTGAGTTTCTAGAAGGAGAGAACCATGAAGGTTGGCATTGGGCTGCCGGCCTCGATCCCGGGGGTTGATCCTGACCTCATCCTAAGGTGGGCGCAACGTGCCGAAGAGGGACCGTTTGTCTCCCTGGGCCTGATTGACCGGCTGGTCTATCCCAATCTAGAGCCGATGATCACGCTGGGCGCCGTAGCAGCGGTCACCTCACGCATTCGCCTGATGACGACTGTCCTTCTTGCGCCGCTGCGCAATACTGCCATACTGGCCAAAGAAGCGGCAACCCTGGACGCCTTTTCGCGTGGGCGTCTGACGCTAGGGCTTGGAATCGGCGCCCGCGAGGACGATTTCCTCGCAGCGGGGGTACCATTCCACCGTCGCGGCAAGATCTTCGATGAGCAACTTGCCCTCATGAAGCGCATCTGGTCCGGCGAGCCCCTGAGCGCAGCGGTGGGCCCCATTGGTCCCAAGCCGGCACGCCCCGGGGGACCCGAGGTCCTGCTCGGTGGCTATTCGCCAGCAGCGATTCGGCGCCTGGCGAACTGGGGCGATGGCTTTATTGCCGGCGGCAGCGCGCCCGACCAGGCTGCACAATTCTTCCAGCTGGCCAGGCAGGTTTGGCAGGAGGCGGGTAGACCCGGCAGACCGCGCCTCGTCGGCTCGGTATACTACGGTTTGGGCGAGCGGGCAGTTGAAAAAGCTGATGCCTACCTCAGTCATTACTATGCCTTTGCCGGCCCTCGTGCCCATCAGATGGCGCAGATGATCCCCACCACGCCGGAGGCTATTCGTCAGACTGTGCAGACCTTCGCCGAGGCAGGTGCTGACGAGTTAATGCTGTGGGCTACCATACCTGAACTGGAACAGGTAGATCTCCTGGCCGAGGCAATCGCGGGGCTGCAGGTCTGATCAGATCTGCTGACTGGCCCGCAGTAAGCCAGCCAGCAGATCTGCCATCTGCTTCTTTTCAGATCCTGGCGGCTGTTCTTCAATCCGCTCCCTCTCCCCTACCTGGTGGTGGCCTGTAGTCTGTTTGCCTGCGGGCGCCTCCCCTGCTGGCCACTGCCTCCTGAAAGTCCTGGTAAAAAGAAAAGGAGGTGCCGCCTCGCTCTCAGGTGTGGTATAGTTGTTGCAAGCGCCGTGTAGTTTGTGCAAAGGCTGAGAGCAAAGGAGGGCAGGCATGCCTATTTGCCCAATCTGCGATGATACCGGCCTGCAGAATTCGGATTCGGCCCACCCCCAGTTTTGCTACTGTTCGGCTGGTAAGCAGGCGCGCAAGGAGTGGGAGGCTGCTCAGGCAAGCCGAGGCCAGGGGGGGCAGGCGAATCAAAGAGAGCAGGATCAGCGTCAGAAGCAGCAGCAGAAAACCAGCTTTATTGATATTGAGCGGCTTGAAGAGGTCAACGCCAGCGTTGATGCCATGCGTGCTTCCTTGATTGGGTCGCTGGCAGGCGAGGCGGCCCAGTCGCTCAAGCTGCCTGCGGTGCAGCTGCTCTATCAGGTGGCTCATCCTGGCCACGAGGTGACGGTCTATGAGGCTACCCAGCTCTACGAGCTGGCGAAGGCTTTGGAGGGCTTCTTCACCGCGTTGGCTCCGATCGGGCGCAAGACGCGCTGAACGAAGCGTGCGGCTCGATAGCACAAACGGGTAGCGTCATTGACAGCTGTAAATCCTCTCCTCTATACTCTCGACAAGTGCACCCTGCACGAATTTTGTGTGGGGTCCAGTGCAAGGAAAGTTTGCTTTTTATTTCACGTTATTTCGCGAAAGGTGTCCTTCCTCTGCGCGCGCTCTCATGAGAAAGAGGGACTGTTAGCTGCAGTTGCGTGGTTGCCTGCCTGGCTTCCCGGCTCTCTTCTTCTCGGAGAGGGTGGGGTGGCAAGAGGAGCCAGTGTTAAGCGCCTTATTTCTCGCTGTGTCAGGGAAGAATTCTGTTGCAGCTGGCGCTCTCTTGAATAGACAGACTCCCGTTCGGAGATTAAAATCGGGGATTAAAAAGAAAAGAATAGAAGAGCAAGCTGGGCGCACCTCTCAAGCCCGTTCTGGGATTAGAAATGAGGAGGAAGAGTCCATGATATGTCCTCGTTGTGGCAACGAGTGGGATGCAAGCAAAGGCCCCTGCACCCGCTGTGGTCTGGTCATCCGCCTGCCGGGCCTTTCTGGGGGGGGGGCATCGGCGTCAGGGTGGTCGACATCTTCCCCTGTCCAACAGCAGAAGTCTTCTAGTGCTGCCGATTTCCCGCAGCAACGTTCAGGCCCGCTATCTAGCTTCCCTCCAGGGCCTTCGTCTATGCGGAGTGGGGCACTCAACAGCCCGGGGGCCGGGGGTGGAGCGCGTACGGGGTCGTCGACGACGGGTACAGGTGCGCGTTCACCTTTTGGAACGTCAGGCCCTCTCTCTAGCTCCTTTGGGACTGGTCCGGCCAGCGCTGGTTTCGGCTCAGGACCGGGAACAGGTTCCCTGGACTCGGCAGCTCGCCGCACCGGACCTGGTTCTGCCGGCTCGAAGGTGAGCAGGCCGCTCTCGCAGCCAGGAATAGGCGGCTCCGATGCTGCGGCGAACAGAAACCTGGCTTCTCCCAATCAGCAGCGTTCCCCGCTGGGATCTTCGCCGTCCATGCGCAGGGAAGCTGCGGGCGACTCTTCCCTTCCTTCACCTTCGCGCCCAGGTGTGCCTTCGCGTGCTCAGGTCCCCACTCGCCCCAGTCGCACGAGCGGCGCTCTGCCACAAGATCTCTCGCGCTCGCAGAGTCCGCTCCGGGTTAGTCGTCTAGTGACTGATCCTTTAGCGCGCGAAACACCGGTGCCGCCGACTTTTCCTTCGACGCCGACGCCGACGCCGACAGTGACCACCGCAACTCCTTTTCCGGCTTCGATGCCGTCTTCGACCACCAGTCCCAGTAGCAGTGGAATCTTGGGAGGCACGCTACGGCCCTTGATGCCGGGAACGATGCTCAGGGGTGGGCGCTATCGTCTTCAAGAACTGCTAGAGCGTCAGGAGTGGCTCAATGGCGTCTTCGAGGCTACGTGGAATGGTCAGGATGCCCAGCGAGCCGGGGCGCAGGTGATTATTTGTGAGCTGGTCATTCCCGAAAGCTCCTCCGCTGCTGTGCAGTCGATGTTGCGTACGGCCACAATGACGCTCTCATCTATTGGTCGACATCCCCGGGTTCCGGCTTTGTTAGATGCCTTCAGCGATCAAGGGCGTAGTTTCTTCGTCTTCGAGATGGTCGAGGGTGAGAGCCTGTTGGCGCGTCTGCGCCGCAGCGGGCGCGCGTTGCCAGAGCAGGAAGTGGTTGAATGTTGCTTGCAGATTACGGATGTTCTGGAGACGATGGCTCAGCAAACGCCCCCGCTGGTGCATGGCCTGATTCGCCCTGAGCATATCGTTGTGGCGCGTTCTGGCTCTCAATATCTGCTGACGAACTTTTCGATCGTGCTGGCCGGCGGCGCCACCCAGTTTATTTCCGGGCTGGATCGCTCTCGCCTCTCTCCTTATCTGCCTCCGGAATTCATGCGCGGGGCGGTGGATAGCCGCACCGACCTCTACTCGTTACTGGCAACGGCCTATCATTTGGTGACGGGTAGTCCTCCAACGGCGATGAGTGGTAGCATCGCGCCAGCTCAGCGGCTCAATCCTTTGGTCAGCTCAGAATTCGAGGCTATTCTATCGAAAGGCTTGCGTCCTATCGCAAGTCAGCGCTATCAGAGTCCCGCCGAACTCCGCCACGATCTATTAGCGCTGCGCTCGGCGATTGGGGGAACTGGCTCCATTGTCGAACAATGGCCTGAGCAATCGATTCCGCTCTCGCCACACCCGGCTTCGACGCTTGCCTCGACCTCTACGCAAGCACCCGCCTCGCCGTCGTCGGTGCCTGATAGTGTGGCTCAAGCCTTGCCGTTGATGCTGGGGGCGGTGCTGGAAGAAGAGGAGCAGCGTCTGCTCTTGCCGCGACCCGAGGACCTGCCTCCGATGCGTGAGAGCAACGACACACTCAATGCGGCCTTGTGGGTGGCTGGCATCCTGGTAGCGCTGATTGCCGTGGTCATCTTCGCGCGCGGGCTGTTCTAATGAGGGGACTGCTGCAGCTCTGCCCCTATCCGGACCGGACCCAATGATTATGAGGAGCTGATCACTCAGCCTCCTCTCGTGGATAGGGGGTGCATGCAGACTCGTTGTTTCAGCCCGCCCGCGCTCCAGCAGCGGTGATGACAGAGAGTTGCTCTAATGACTGGCTGGCTGGCTGGAAGGAGAGAGAAGGAGCAGAGAGAGTAAACAGGCCTCTCGTTGACGATCTGCTCTTCTTCTGTAGAGTCACTTGCATCGCGAGCCGACGCGCTCTCCAAGGCTTGTCTCTGAGGGGATTCTCTCAGGCTGGCTAGTAGGCAGGAGGACGGGTGAAGGAGGCTGACCGGACTGGCCGTAGCCTGTTCTTTCTGTTTTATTGCCTGGTTCCATGCCTGGAGGTGGCCAGGAGGCGCATGATGGTGACAATCCGTCCTGGCGCACCGCCGAGGCCGATGGATGGCTCCAGCTCCGCTTTAGCTTGAGGGTGCTGGCTCAAGCCCAGGTCGGTCAGCGTGGGAGCAGAGCAACCTGGCCTGTCTTTCCTCTCTCAAGATGCGGTCAGCCTCAGCGCTTGCGCAAGACAACGAAGTCAATTAGTTCATCGAGGACATCGCGGTCCGTTGAAGGAGGAAAGTGATACAGAGCCTCTCGCGCCCGCGCCGCATAGCGGTAGGCATCTTCGAACGAGCGTTCAATTCCGCTGCCACGGGCGACCCACTCGACGATTTCTCGGATCTGCTCTTCGCTCCCTCCCTCGCCTGAAAGCAGAAGCTGGACCTGTTGATGATGACCATTGTGGGGCTGGCTCTGCAGAGCATAGATGAGCGGAAGCGTCACCAGACCCTGGCGCAGATCGTTCCCCGCGGGCTTGCCGATTGTGGTCTGATCTTCGGTGTAATCCAGCACGTCGTCAATAATCTGGAAAGCAATGCCCAGATTAATGCCGTACTCATGTAAATGCTGAATCTCTTCGTCTGAGGCCTCGCTGAGAATCGCGCCACCTTTGCAACAAGCCGCGATCAGACAGGCTGTTTTATGGCTGATCTTCTCGTAGTAGCCCTGGACGGTGAGATCCAGGCGACGAGCGCTGAGCATCTCCATGATGGTGCCTTCGCAGACAGTAGCGACTGTATCGGAGAAGAGATGATTAATGCGATTATCTTCGATATCGGCGATCAGGCCAGCAGTTTTGGCAAAATAGTAGTCGCCAAGTAAAATCGCAATGTGATCGCCCCAGAGAGCATTGACGGTCGGCTGACCACGTCGGGTGTGGGCTCCATCGACAATGTCATCATGAATAAGCGTCGCCAGGTGAACCATTTCGAAGGCGACGCTTAGGGGCAACAGCTTCTCAAAGCGATAGACCTTCAGTTTCCCCGAGAGCAGCGTGAGTGCTGTTCTCAAGCGTTTGCCTGGCGAGGAGAGTGCGTGCATAGAAGCCGAATTCAGGATGGGGAGACCAGATCTGGCACGCTCCTGGAATACTTTATCTACTTCATCAAGATCAGCCTGGATACCCGCAAAAAGGCGGCTTAAGGTGGCTGTGTCGTTCATATGATGTGCGGCGTAGAGGCCCCGGGCTGGCTGGCTTAGACCTGGCTGTGCTACGTACGGCTGTACTTCGCTGCGCACTGCAGCCGGGGGAAACGCCGTCCTCCTTTCTTCCTGGTCTTGGCGAGCGACAGCAAGATAGTACCCTTCCCGTGGAAGGAGGTGCTCATCACCTTCGACAGGCGAACGGAGACCCTGCATGGCCTCCGTTGCCATGTCTGACGAGCTAGAGCTAGCCCTGACGTTCAAGTGCGGGCCAAGCTGGCCCTGAGACAGTGCAAACAGAGTACTGCGCCGGGCGGGCCAGGATCAGGCGGCCTCTCGTCTTCCCCCGTTTCAGCCAGAGCGAGAGGCAGGTCAGGTCCCTGGCTGGAGGATGCAGGGTAAGAGAGGAGAGCCTGTATGCATGCGGTTCCTTTCTCCTGTGATGCTCCTCAGTTTAGCGAGCATACGCGAAAGAACAAGTTCCTGCCAGCTTGCCTACCGTCTTCCATCACAGGGTATGACGAGTACCTCAACATGCACACAGGGGCGGGAAGAAACCACGCCCCTGTGTGTACCTCCCTTCAGATTATAGCATGCCTTATCCACGATCCTGCTCAGGTGCCTTCGTAGCTAATGGCCCTCGCTGCTGTCCCCCTCATGGCCATCAAACCCTTTCGCTCGCTTGTCGCGCTCGCTGCGATCAGATAACGGCGGCGCTCCGCTGTTGGGGCGTCTGTCTGGCGGCCATTGGCTGGCATCGGAAATTTGGACGCCCACGTCAGATCAGATCAGGGCCGCTTGTAAGAGGAGACGAGGCTCCTGCTGAGCGTGTAACATCCAGACCGCCTGAGTGTGAGGCGACCAACCTGTCGAGTGCGAGCGAGTGCACCGATCTCTGGTGATTGACGCAGGGCCGCTGCGGGCTGGCGGTCCAACCTGCTGGCGGGCAGGTAGAGCAAGATGGACGGGCCAGAGCCATGAGCTTGGGCTGCACTTTGAGACTCGGCGAGATGCTCTCTGCTCATCAAAGGCCGGGACAGAAGAGTGGGCTAGTCCTCTTGCTGTTGTGGCGCGCTGGTGCGCTCTGGAGTCTCTGGCCCTGTCGGATGATCATCGGCCTGAGAGGAGCCAGCAAGGTCGGGTGCTGCTGATTGAGAAAGGGTGGAATACCCCTCAGCCGACGATGCTGGCTGATGGCCATTGAGCGAGAGATGCCCGAGCAGGTGATCGGTTTCTTGCGAGACCTCCTCCCAGAAGGCTTTATCGCGCTGTTTGCTATGGTTCTTCTTCTCTTTTTCGACCTTCCCGCGCTCGCGAGCGGAGCGTGTGTTGCCAGATGAAGAACGAAAGCCGTTCACGGAGGCAGGCGGATGGCGGTATCCAGGGCCTGGATAGGGGGCGTCGTATTCATAGACGCCGTTGTGCTTGCCGCCACCTTTAAATGGCTCGATATCTGTTCCATAGGGCGAGCCATGCTGTCTGCGCTGGGGAGGAGGTGCGCCCCGCAGGCGATGTTGCTCCCGGTGGGGTTTGCCTGACTGCCAGCGGTTATTGCTGTTAGAGAAAGAAGGCCCTCCCTGCTCTCGCTCGTACGAGCGCGGTCCCTGCTGTGCGCGAGGGCCGGGACCGCCACGTCCCATATTCCCTGTCCCGGTCATACGGCCTTGGGATCGTCGGTTCTGCTGGCCTTGAGGTGAGCGGTTCTGCGGTGGCGTCCAGGAACTACTGGACCGGTAGGGCGGGGTGCTGGTCGACTGGAAGTAAGAAGGCCCATAAAGGTCCGCACGCGGCTGATAATCTGGATGGTGCAGGCGGGCACCCATCTGCCAAGCCCGGTCGACAATCTCACGATTCAAACGAGGGCGCTTCGGGCGGGCAGACCGCTCCTGGTTGTATCTGTCGTTGGCTGACGACTGGTTGCGAGCGGAAAAGCGAAAAGTATCTCTTCGCCTGTTTTCGAATTCTCTGGTCATATGTCCTTTCTGCTCGTCCCATTGAGGGGTAGAGTAATCACGAGGTAGACGGTGCAGCCAGGAAAGGAG
>NZ_JADGIA010000320.1 GCF_019683635.1 Thermogemmatispora sp.
ATACCGGCAGGAAAAGGCAACGTCAAGCGGTCCATCGGGTCACGCCTGCCATCATTTCAGCGCGTAAACGGACCTCCCCTTGCGGGGGAGCGTTGATCTTTTGGGAACGCTCCAACCCACCCGGATGTCCCAACTGTTTTCCGAAAGGCCATGATAAGAAGAAAGTGGAACCCTGTCAAGAGTCTTCCGGCTCCATCCCGGTCGACCAGTATCGTGAGCAACTCCGGTGCACAAGCAACCGCCTGGCCGCTTCCTGACCGCCTTGCCTCCCTCTCCTTTCACGTGAACAGCTGTCCTGTCAAGGCTTCAGGTGCCTTTCTCTGTCGCATCGCGACCTTTCTTTCGCTGTCGGCGACGCCCTATAATACGAGATAAGCTTTCCTGTGGGAGGACCGCCTTGGCAAGGATACTGGATCGCATTGATAGCCCGGCTCAGCTCCGCTCGCTCAGCGTCGCGGAGATGCAAACGCTGGCCGAAGAGATTCGTCAGGAAATCATCGAGACCGTCTCGACGAGAGGAGGACATCTTGCTCCCAACCTGGGCGTTGTCGAGCTGACACTCGCCTTGCACACCGTCTTCAACACCCCCCATGATCTTCTTGTCTGGGATATCGGCCATCAGGCTTATGTGCATAAATTGTTAACTGGACGTCGCGAACGCTTCCGCACAATTCGCCAATTTGGAGGCCTGTCGGGCTATCTCCGCCGCGAAGAAAGTCCCTATGATGTCTTCGGCGCCAGCCATGCCAGCACCTCCATCTCTGCCGCCCTGGGCCTGGCCGTGGCGCGCGATCTCCAGGGCCAGGACTTCAAGGTCGTGGCCATCATCGGTGACGGCGCCTTGACTGGCGGCATGGCTCTGGAAGCCCTCAACAACGCTGGCAGTTTGAAGAAGAATCTCATTATTATCCTCAACGACAACGAGAAATCCATCTCGGATAATGTAGGCGCCATTGCCACCGTGTTGGCCAAAGCGCGACGCATGCAGACCTCGCCAGGCTACCAGCGCTTACGAGAGGTGACCAAAGGCTCTATCGAGCGCTTGCCCGTCGTGGGTGATGTCGCTCTGGAAGCCGCCGCCCGTGCTGAAACCAGCTTTAAACAGTTTGTCTTGCATAGCAAGAGCGGAACCATTTTCGAGGAGCTGGGCTTCAAATTCTTTGGGCCATTCGATGGCCATGATCTTGCACTGCTCATCGATGTTCTGGAAAATATTAAGCGGATTGAAGGGCCGATCGTGGTCCAGGTGGTTACCAAGAAAGGCAAAGGCTGGACCTTTGCCGAAGAGGATGCCACCAAGTGGCATGGACCAGGCGCCTTCGACTACCGCACCGGCGTCATTAAAAAGAATCCCAATGACCCCCCAACCTACACCGAAATCTTCGCGAACACACTGGTCGAGCTGGCCGAGCGCGACCAGGCCATTGTGGGTATCACTGCCGCCATGGCCGAAGGCACAGGCTTGAAGAAGCTGCACCAGCGTTTCCCCGAGCGCTACTTTGATGTCGGCATTGCTGAGCAGCATGCTGTGACCTTTGCCGGCGGGCTGGCCGTTGGTGGCCTGCGTCCGGTGGTTGCCATTTATTCCACCTTCATGCAGCGGGCCTTTGATCAGGTCATCCATGATATCTGCATGCAGAACCTGCATGTCGTCTTTGCGATGGACCGCGCCGGCGTCGTCGGAGAGGATGGCCCCACGCAGCATGGCCTCTTTGATATCGCCTTTATGCGGATGATCCCTAATATGAAGGTCATGGCCCCTCGCGATGAAAACGAGCTACGCCACATGCTCTATACAGCCCTTTACATGGACGGGCCAGTCTGCCTGCGCTATCCGCGTGGTAAGGCGCGTGGGGTGGCCCTGGACAAGGAGCTGCGCCCTCTAGAGATCGGCAAGGCGGAGCTGCTCACGCCGGCGACCCTCACGGAGGCCAGGCGCTGCCAGTGTGCCCTGCTCGCCTATGGCACCACAGTTGAGTTAGCTGAGCAGGCGGCAACCGAGCTACGAGAAGAGGGATTCAACGTCGCGGTGGTCAATGCGCGCTGGGCCAAGCCGCTGGACGAGGGCCTCATTCTGGATCTGGCGCAGACCACGCGGCATCTGGTCACCATTGAAGACCACATGGTGGCTGGCGGCTTCGGCAGTGCCGTCCTTGAACTTCTTGCCCGCGAAGGCTGCCACGACGTCCATGTCAAGCTCATTGGCTTTCCCGATCGCCTGGTCGAGCACGGGGCGCCGTCCATCCTCAAGGAGCTGTATGGCCTCTCCTCTGCTCATATTAAGGAAGTCGTTCGCGAGCTGCTCGGGATCACAACCCCCACCGCGCATAGTAGCCCGGCCTGAGCGAGCGATGGCAGGTCTCACCTGTGAGCTGAGGGCAGCACGGGCCTGTTCTGTCTGCCCGGTTTGATCCTGCCCTCAGCCACAGCGAGGAGCAAGAGTGCGGCGGAATGAAGGCAACAGATGTCCGCCTGCTGGAGCGCCAGAGGCAGCCATCAGCCCTCAGTTACGTGAACTGAGCAGATAAATGGCCTCAGTGCGGCTACGGGCATGTAGCTTCTCAAAAATATTCTGAATGTGTTTATGAACTGTTGATTCTGCTATATTGAGTTCCTGAGCGATTTCCCGGTTCTTGCGGCCTTTGCGGATCAGATCAAGAACCTCGATTTCGCGCTCCGTGAGCGGGCGCGAGAGGTTCGGCAGGTTCAGCGCCGAACCCTGAAGCCGCTGCTGGACCTTATAATAGAAAGCGCGACTGGCCGCGCCCTGGGAGAAATCGGCGGGAGGAACCTCGCGGATCTTACCGCTGAGAGTCAGTGTGCGCAGGTGAGCCAACACGCGCGTTGCCAGGGGGCCGGGGATCGAGATTTCGTTGCGCGCGGCGGAGCGGATGGCAGCTACCAGCGCCTCTGGCTCGATATCCTTGGTCAAATAGCCAATGGCCCCACGCTGGATGGCGAGCAGGGCCAGCTGTTCCTGCTGCGAAGCTGTCAAAATGACCACGCGCGTCTCCGGCGAGCAGGCGAGCACACGCTCCGTTGCCTCGAAACCATCGCATTCTGGCATGTCCAGGTCTATCAATGCAACATCCGGGCGGGTTTCACCGGCCTGGGCCTCGGCCTCCCGGCCATTACAGGCCTCGGCCACCACTTCCATATCGCCGGCTCGCTCCAGAATCTCACGCACGACGCGTCGAATCAAGGTATGATCATCTGCCAGTAGGACTCTAATCATCGTCTAACTCTTTCTGCCTCCTGTACAGTCTTAAGTCCTATCAGTATATAAACAAATATGTACGTGTGCCAGATAGGAAAGCACACATAAGCGAATATGTGTACACATTACACTGTACTGTGGCCTCCAAGAAGCAGGGGCTAAAAGCGCGGTTAGAGG
>NZ_JADGIA010000096.1 GCF_019683635.1 Thermogemmatispora sp.
CTGTCCGTCTGCCCATCTGCCAGCCGGTCCCTCTGGCGCCCTGCAGTCCCCCGATGCGTTTCTGGTCAGGGAAGATGCCGCTCTGGTGAAGCCGGAGAAGCGGCGGGCGCCCCTCCTGGACCTGGCCGCGCCCGGTCCGTGTTCGGTCCGACCCGGGCGCAGCGCACAAGCCGGTCGCTTGAGGTAATAGAAACGGAAGCAAGTGGCCCTCTATGGAAGGAAGTACGAGAGCAATGTCTGAGCCGCTCACCGAAGTAGCGGTTCCAGCGAGAGCGAGCGAAGCGGAGCAGCCGGCCCAGGCGCAGCGCCTGCGGCGGCGCAGCCGGCTAGAGACCTGGCTCTTTCTGTTGCCGGCGGCCCTCTTTCAGCTTGTCTGGGGCTGGTATCCGCTGCTGATGGCCTTTCTCATCAGCTTCACCGACGCTCAGCCGATGCTGCCCAGTCGTTTTACCGGACTGGAGAGCTACCTTCGGGTCTGGAACGACCCCCTGGTAGGGCAGGCCTTTCGCGTCACCTTCTTCTACGGCACCATGCTGGTAGCCCTGACCTTCATCTTCCCGTTGCTGATTGCCATCTTCCTGATGGAGCTGCCGCCCCGTCTGATGCGCTGGATGATGATCCTCTGGTTCCTGCCGATCAGCGTCATCGCCAACAGCATCCTGTGGCGCTACCTCTACAACGAGCAGTACGGCCTGCTGGAGTACATCGCCACCGAGATCCTCCATCTGCCGCACCAGCCATTTCTCAACGATCCGCATCAGGTGCTTTTCTGGCTGGTCTTCCCGGCGGTGGTTGTGGCGGGGCCGGGCGTCGCTGGCCTGGCCTATATGGCGGCTCTGCAGGGCATCCCGCGCTCCTACTTTGAGGCGGCGGAGATCGAAGGGGCCGGCTTCTGGCGCAAGATCTGGACCGTCTCCCTGCCGCGTCTGCGTCCAGTGATCGCCGTCATGCTGGTGTACGGCATCATCCAGGGGCTGCAAGACTATACCTGGCCGCAGATTCTCACGGGCGGCCAGCCCGAGGGGGCCAGTCGCACGGTGATGCTCTACCTCTTCTCCTATATCCAGAACCAGCGCTACGCCGATGCCACAGCGCTCTCGATCTATCTCTTCCTGCTGATCTTTGCCATCGTGGTGCTCTTCCGCACCTTCTTCAAGGAGGACCCGGATGCCTGACCGCCTGTTCTGGGAGGCGGCTGACCGGGCACGAGCGCGCAAGTTGGTCAGTCAGGTAGCAGAAGGAGTGTGTTTGTTGTGTCTATGCTGTTCCCAAAGGTTGGCAGAAAGCAGCCCTTGCTGAGGTTGGGCTGGTGGCTGATGGTGACCCTGTTGTCCCTGGGCGTCCTGACCCACCTGGTGCCATTCTATATCATGATCGTGACCTCGATCACGCCGGCACAGGACACGCTATCGACGACGCCGGTGCTCTGGCCGCTGCATCCCACGCTGGCGGCCTGGAAGCTGGTGATCCAGTGGGCCGAGAACAGCGGCGCCGGGGCTTTGCTGGCCGGATCGGCGGGAGAACCGTTCTGGGTCTATTTCTGGAACTCGTTCTTCATGACCTCCGTGACCCTGCTGATCTCGCTGCCAGTGACCTCGATGGCCGCCTACGCTACCAGCAAGCTGCTGCGTGGACGGCGCGCACGCTGGGCCTTCCTCTTCTTTATCGGCACCCTGATGATTCCGCTGGCGGTGCTGTTGATCCCGATGCTCTTCCTGACGCTCAATTTCCCTTTCGCCCTGCCTGGGGCCTCCGTTCCCAATCTGCCGGGCACCGATCAGCCTTTCCCAACGCTCTCGCTCTACGATACGCCCTGGGCCATTATTGTGCCGGGCATCTTCAATGCCTACAATTACCTGATCTTCAAGGGCTACTTCGACACCATCCCCGACTCGGTGCTGCAGGCGGCGCGCGTCGATGGTGGCTCGGAGTTCAACATCTTCCGCCGCATTGTCTTCCCGATGAGCATCCCGGTCTATTCGGTGGTGGCCTGGATTCAGTTCTATGCCGTCTGGGATAGCTTCCTGTGGCCGCAGTTGGTGATTCAGAGCAATGATAAGGCTCCGACGGCGCTAGCCATCTACACAGTCATGAACAATTTCATCAATTCGGGCGTGATGGACCGCGCCACGGCCCTGAGCCAATCGGCGGCCATGCGCTCGGCTCTGGCGGCGGGCCTCTCGTGGAATGGCCTGATGGTGCTGGCCCTCCTGCAGACCTTCCCAATCTTCGTCATGTTTATTCTCTGCCGCGAGTATCTGCTGCGCGGCGTTCGTATCCAGGGCCTGAAGTAGGCCCGCTTCCGTCTGGGTGGCCTACCGGCTCGTCTTGGCAGGCGTCGGCGAGCATCCGGCTGGCCGACGACATCAACGGGTACCGCGGGGCACGACGGGTAGGGGCGACAGACAGCGTGTCTGAATACCTGCCCGCCGTGCCGGTGCTGCATACGTCTATCAGGCATTCATGGCATATTTATCGGTTATATTGTGCTTTCCGGGCACAGGGAGAACAGAGACGATGCCGTTCTTTGAAGAGTTCGAGGCCGATGTCCTCCCAGAGGAGACCCTGCGCCGTCCGATCTGGGGCGCCTTTGCCCTGTTGCGCGATCAGCTAGAGCGGCTGGTGGCCCTCAACGTGGGCTGGGCCGTGCAGCTGCTGCCAGCGCTGGTGGCTCTGGCCTGGCCAGCGCTCCCGCTGGTGCTGCGCCTGCTCCTGGTGCTCTACAGCGCCCTGGCCCTGATGCCGGCGACAGCCGTGCTCTTTAGCGGCGTGGCTCGCCTCAACCGTCAGGAGCCGCTGGACCTGGCGACGGTGCGCGAGGAACTAGGCCGCTTGCTTCTGCCGAGCCTGCGCACGCTGGCGCCGCTGCCGGGCCTCTGTGGCCTTCTCTGTCTGCTGATCGTTGTGGTAAGTCCGCTTCAACTCTTGCCACTTGATGTACTGTTGCGCCTGGTGCTGCTGATTCTATGCTTCAGCGCTGTCTACTGGGTGCCGCTCTTCCTGACGGAGCCGGGGCGAGGGGCCTGGTCGCTGCTCTGGCAGGCCCTGCAACTGGCCTGGCGCTATCCGTTGCCGACCGCCGGCTCGCTCTTGCTGGCCCTGGCTGTCATGCTCGTGGGCTATCTCTCGATCGCCGGTTTCTTCCTGATTGCGCCGGTCCTGGCGGCTCTGCTGCTCTGGAGGCGGGCGCTGGTGCTGCTAGCGCGTCGCGGTGAGTTGAAGGTGGGCATACCATGACGACGATGAGGCCGCGTGATCCACGTGATGTCACGACCGGCTATCGGCTGGCGGAGGCGCGACGGCTGATTGCGGAGCTGAGGCGGGTGGCGCAGCAGCCCTCGCTGATCCTCTTGCCGCGGGCCTTACGCCTCCTGGTGCGAGGCATCGATCTGCTGGCCCGGCCCCTGGCCTTGACCCTGGGACCGGCGCGCACCCTGGTTCTCAACGAACGCACCCGCAGCGAGTGCGAGGTCCTGGCCGATGCCAGCACCATTGCGCGGCGTGTCATCGCCCTGCGCAGTCGCAGCGACAATCTGGGGGCGATGTTGTTGCGCAAGATGGCGCTGGAGCTACACGAGCGCTATGGCGATGGGGTAGCGCTGGCGGCGGTCATGGTGCGGGCCCTGGTACACGAGGCCTGTCGCCGATTGGCGGCGGGGGCCAGTCCTCCGGCTCTGGCGCGTGGACTGCAGCGGGCCGTTGAAGCGGCGGAGGTGGCCCTGGAGCGTCAGGCTCGTCCCTTGGGGCGCTGTGAGGAGGTGCAGGCGCTGGTTTTGGGGGCGACGGGCGATGTTGAGCTGAGCGAGGTGCTGGCGCGCATGTTCGAGGTGCTGGGGCCGTGCTCGACCATTGTCACTGAGGAGCTGCCCAGGCCGGGTCTCGACCACGAGTACATCCGCGGTGGCAAGTGGGATGGCTACATCCCGGCGCGCGCCCTCTTGCCGGAGGGAGAGGCCGGGCTGATCCTGCGTCAGCCCTGGATTGTGCTTGCTGATGAGGAGCTGCACGAAGTTGAACAGGTGCTGCCCATGCTCGAACTGGTGCTGGCCGAGCCAGGCCGGCCCCCCCTGCTGGTGATCGCGCGCGCCATTCGCGGGCCGGCCCTGACCATGCTGACGGCCAATCATGTGCGTGGCCTGGTGACGCTCGGCCTGCTGGTCCTCTCCAGCGGTGCGACCCTGGTGCACGATGATCTGGCCGATATGGCGGCCCTGACCGGTGGCACGGTGCTCTCGGAGCTGACCGGGACGCTTTGTCGGCATCTGCGGCGTGAGCAGCTTGGCCGCGCGCAGCAAGCGATCCTGACGCCCACGGGGGTGACCATCATTGGCGGTCAGGGATGCACGCGCGATGTTCAGCAGCGCCTGGCTGGCGTGCGCGCTCAGCTGCGTGAGGCCGCGCGTGGAAAACAAAGCGAGTGGGAGTTTCTGCGCCTGCGCCTGGCGCGTCTGACGGGCGGGATTGGTATTCTCAAGATTGGGGCTATCAGCGAGCATGAGCTGGAGCTGAGAAAAGAGCAGGCGGAGAAGGCGCTGCGCGTCTTGGAGGCGGCCTACGAGGGTGGCCTGGTGCCTGGTGGTGGCGTGGCCCTCCTCAACTGCCTGCCGGCGCTGCAGGAGGTGCGGGCTGCCTGTGCCGACGACGACGAGCGCCAGGGGGTAGCGCTGCTGGAGGCTGCGCTGCAGGAGCCTTTTTTGCAGATTGTGCGCAATTATGGGGCTGTGCATCCGCCGCTGGTGCTGGAGGAGGTGCGTCGCCGGGGGGCTGACTATGGTTTTGATGCCCTGCGCGGTGAGGTGGCCTCGATGTGGGAGCAGGGCATCCTGGACTGTTGCAGCATTGTACGCGGGGCGTTGCGAGCGGCGGTCAGCCTGGCGACGATGCTGGTGACGACCGATGCGGTGGTTTTTCACGGGTGAACTGAGAGCGGACCAGCGATCTGCGCCGGCGCAGGCGGGGGCGCTGCTGCTCCGCAGGGCCTGGGCTGTGACTCTGTGGCCGTTGAGCGCTGAGGAAGCAGCGCGCTTGCGGCTGTCTGCGATAATGACAAAGGCTGACGGTGCAGCGCCTGCTGAGCTGGGCGCTGAAACTGAAGCTGTGCCGTAAGCACTGAGGAAGGAGGTGTCTGCTTTTGAGCATGACCACAGGGAGAGGATCGGAGTCAGACAGACAGCCCTGGCGCGAGCTGATGACGCCAGCCTTGCCGACGCCAGTCTATGCCCTGGCCCCGGCGCCGGGGCGCTTGTGGGCTGGTGGTCTGGGAGGTATCGCCTGCTATCGGGCGGCCTCCGAGAAGCCGGGAGAGGTAGAGGCTGGAACGTGGGAGCCGGGGCCGGTGCTCCTGCCGCCGGCGCCGGTGACGGTCTTATGGGCCTATGGCAATCTGCTGCTGGCCGGGGGGAACGGTGGTCTGGCCTATTCGCTCACGGGAGGCGCTGGTTGGCAGCGCTCCGAGATCGAGGATGGAAGCGTTGGGGTGACGGTGCTGGCACCCTCGCCGACCTTCGGCAGTGACAATACCTTACTGGCTGGGACGCTGGCCAATGGTCTCTTGCGCAGCAGCGATGGCGGGCGTACCTGGCGCAACGTCTCCTTTGGCTTGCAGAGTCAGGAGATTACCGATCTGCTCTGGCTGGACAGGCTGACGGTCCTGGCGGCTACCGATGAGGGGGTCTATCGCTCGCGCGACGGTGGCCGAGGCTGGCGGCGGGTCCTGGAGAGCACTGAGGGGGCGATCGAGGGGCTGACACGCCTGGCCGATGGCGGAGTGCTGGCGGTTCTGGACAATGGCACCCTGCTGCGGGCTGAGGCCGAAGGTGAGCACTGGCAACCGTTGACGAGCACGGACGGCCTGGCAGGGGCGTCGCCTCTATCGCTCTTCACCACGGAGGCGGGAACGCTCTTGCTGGGGACGCAGCGCGGCCTGCTGCGCTCGACCGATGGCGGGAGGAGCTGGCAGACGGTCGACGGACGGATGGTCCATATCTGTCGCCAGGGCCAGGGGCGGCTCTACGCTGGCAGCGATGAGGGGGTGCTGGTGAGCGATGACGATGGCCAGAGCTGGCGCGCCCTGCCGCTGCCGCCGCTTCATGATCTCCTGCGTCTCCAGCCACAGGGAGAGCGCCTGTGGTTGCTGGGGACGCATACGGCTCCGCTGCAGGCCCGGCTGATGGATAGCGAGGCGGGCGAGACAGCGGAGTGGCAGCGCCTGCAAGGGCTAACCTTGCCGCTGACGGGTTGCGCTGTGATCGACGACGAAACGCTGCTACTGGCTGGTCCCGAGGGCCTGCTGCGTCTCTGGCCGGCCAGCGGCGAGCATCAGCTCTTGCTGACGGAGCCGCTGGAGGGCAACACGCTGATCACCTGGGCCGATAGTGGCCAGGCCCGCCATATCTGGGTGGCCAGCGGCGATGGCCAGCACCTCTGGCACAGTGCCAACGATGGAGCGAGCTGGCGTCAGTTGACGCCACCGTTTGGGGTGACGCTACTGGCGGCCCTGCAGGCCACCCCTGAGCATCTGGTGGCGGCGACCTATGATCCGCGGCAGTACCATGTCTGCCTCTGGTATTCGACCGATGATGGGAGCAACTGGATACGTGGACTGGAGGCCGATACCAACTGGCCGCTGGTGGCCAGCTGCGCCGAGCCGCTGGCTCTGGGGGTCGGCAACATTCTGCTGCTGGCGATGCCCGACGGCAGCTGGCGCCGCAGTCCGGTCGGCCACGGTGGCGGTGGCATTCGCCGGATCGTGTCCTGCGAGCATGCCGGGCAGCGTCTGCTCTTCGTGCTGGCAGGCGGCGGCATCTTCCGCTCGGATGATCTGGGCCAGAGCTGGCAGGCTCAACATGAGGGGCTGCCGCTGGTGCGGATTGCCGATATTGCCTGTACGTCAACACGGCTCTTTGTCTTGCTCAGCGGAGGAGTGGTCTCTCTGCGTCGCCTCTAGGGAAAGGAGGCACCAACGATGACCAAACGCTATGATGTCATCATCATCGGTGGCGGGCCGGCGGGCAGCACGGTGGCTGCTCTGACCCGCCGCTATGCGCCGCAGCTGCGTCTACTGCTGCTTGAGAAGGAAGCCTTTCCCCGTCATCATGTCGGGGAGTCGCTGCTGGCGGGAGCCTCGCCGGTTTTGGAGGAGATGGGCGCCTACGAGAAGGTGGCCAACGCGGGCTTTTTGGAGAAGCTGGGGGCGACCTTTATTTGGGGGCGCAGCCGCGAACCGTGGGGCTTCGAATTCGATGAGCTGATCTCGCAGCTTGTCGCCCAGGGCAAGCGCCTGCCGCGACTCTACACGCGGGCCTGGCAGGTGCGGCGTGCTGAGTACGATGATCTGCTGCTGCGCCACGCCGCCAGTCTGGGGGTCGAAGTGCGCCAGAGGGCGCGTGTGACGCGCGTGCTGTGGGATCGCGAGCCTGAGCAACCGGCGAGCGGGGGGAGTTCCGACGGCTCAGGCGGTCAGAACGGCGCGGCGCCGCGCGCCATCGGCGTCGAATTTGTCGATGCCCGTGGCCTGCAGCAGACTGTCTACTGCGATTGGGTTCTCGACTGCAGCGGGCAGCAGGCCCTGCTCGGCCATGCTCTCAAGCTGCGCGAGTACGATACCCAGATGAACAACTATGCCCTCTTCGCCTATTGGCAGGGGGCGAAGTGGCTCTACGAGTATACGGGCTACCCGGAGCTGACGCGCATCTGTATCATTACCACACCGCGCGGCTGGATCTGGTATATTCCTCTAAAACGTGATGTGATGAGCGTGGGCTTTGTGACCCATCGCCAGACGCTCAAGCAACTGCCCGCGGGACCGGAGCAGCTCTATCTGGAGGAGTTGCAGGCCTGCGATGAGGTGCGCGATCTGCTCAAGGAGGCCCGCCTGACACGCATTGCTGCCGATCAGCGGCGTGATGTCTGCGCGATTCAAGACTGGTCGTACCGCAGCCGCCAGATCACTGGACCCGGGTGGGCGATGGTCGGCGATGCGGCGGGCTTTGTCGATCCGATCCTCTCGTCGGGCGTGATGCTGGCCCATGAGCTGGGGCAGAAGGCGGCCTATACCCTGGTGTCGAGTTTCGCCTGCAGCGACGATGAGGAGGTCCGCCGCTATTGGGGATTTTATGCCCAGACCTATCGCACCTATTTGCAAGCCTATCGCGATATGGCGGCGTTTTGGTATAGCAATAACTTTTCGCTGGAAAGCTGGTTCTGGCAGGCGCGGCGCATTCTGGCGCGCAGCGGCAGCGAGCTGAACCTCTCGGATCGCCAGGCTTTTACGCGCCTGGCCTCGGGCTATGCGACGCGAGCGGAGTCGCTGAGTCTCTTCGGCAGCTACCCCCTGCATGAGGCGCAGCAGCTGGTCAATGGCCTCTTTGGCGCACCCTATTGCCGCGAGGAGCTGGTCGCCCAGTATGCCGGGCGCCCGTTGCGTCTCAAGGAGGTGGAGCTGAGCGAGGGCCTCTACTACTATCAGGGAGCGGTGCGCCAGACGCGGCGTGTGCTTAATCGGCAGACGGGGCGCTATCTGGACCTGCATCCTGGTGAGGAGGTGCTGCTCTCGCTCTTCGACGGTGCGCATACCCTGGCTCACCTGGAGGAGACGGCGAAGGCGCTGCAGGCCCTGCCGCAGACGGAGCGCTTGCCGTTGCGTTCGGGCCTTGAGCTGCTGGTACAGCTAGAGATGATTGGGGTGCTGGCCTAGAGCTTGCTGGCTGTGCGTGCTCCCCCGACCCTGGAAGAACGCAGGCCGTGACAGGCCATCACAGACGGGCGCGGCTGCCACCTGGTCAAGGCTGCCGGCGCCCCTTTTTTTTGGGGGGGTCGGTTGCCGGATATTATTGCTGCAATCGCTCACTGTGCTGTGAGGAAGCGCGAAGCAATCGAATAAGCGATCTGCTGTTCAAGTAGATCCTTCCATTTTTGGGCGATGACCAGGTATACTCTCTTCTGAGCGATGAGAACAAGGCGCTCTCTTTGCCTCTTGTCCAGCCTGGCAGGTTGGGGGGCCTGTGCCGCCTGGATGGGCGACAGTCTCCGTGAGCAACGGCATCTAGCGCATGGGGTAAGGGCACTGATCTTCACCAGGGGACGGACGGAGAGAGCCAGGTATTTCATCATGAGAAGGAGGCCAGGATGCCTTTATGGGGCCTGTTTAGGAGGACGCGGCGACTGCCGGCGATCAAGACGGGGGAGCTGACGCCACGTGGACAGGATGCGCGGGCAGAGGAAGAGCAGCAGTGGCAGCGTCGCTATCTCCAGGATGTCCCCTATGCCTTACCGAAGGATGAGGCCGAGATCGATCGCCTCAACTTTCAGCATTACGCGCTCATGAGCGTGCAGAAGCAGCACATTATTGCGCCGCTCGACGATTATCCGCGGGCGATTCTCGATGTGGGATGTGGCACGGGACTATGGGCCCGCGAGGTAGGGCAGCGTTATCCGCTTTGTCAGGTGGTGGGGGTGGACGTTGAGCCGCCGGAGCGCTTGCCGACGGTGCCGGCCAACGTTGACTATGTCTATGGCGACGTCCTCAAGGGGCTGCCCTTGCCTGACAACAGCTTTGATCTGGTCCATCAGCGTTTGCTGATTCTGGCGGTGCCGGCCTCGGCCTGGCCGCAGGTGCTGCGCGAGCTGTTGCGCCTGGTGCGTCCTGGCGGCTGGTTACAGTTGACGGAGGCTGGCATGTATTTCAATCATCCGGGGCCGCGCTCGGCCCATCTGCGCGATCTGGTCAATCGGGCGATTGCGGGCTGGGGCTTTGATCCGCTGATTGCCCTCAATATGCCGACCCTCTTGACGCAGGCGGGGGCGATCGCCGTCGAGAAGCGGACCTATGGTGTGATGATGGGTGAGGCTGGCGGCCAGGGTGGGCGCCTGCTGGAGAAAGATATGCTGGCTGTGATGTCGGCGCTCACCGAGCGCGTGGCATCCTTTATGCCGGTAGAAGAATGGCGTGAGCTGCTGGCCTCGCTGCCGGAGGAGTGGCGCAACTACGGCACCGAGTTCCAGTTTCACGTCACCATTGGCCGCAAGCCGCGGCCCTGAAGTGGGCCTGACGCGCGCTGGCGACGGGTCTCGACTCAGCGGCTGAAATGTTCAGCGAAGGTCAGGCCCAGGGGTCGCAGCGCTTCCTCAAGGCGGGGCCTATCTTCGACGGCGATGCCCTGCCAGCGATAGCGGAGAGGGGTGCTGCGCTCGGTAGTGAGCCGTGCGCTCAGGGCCAGCAACAGGCGGTACTCGCGTCTGGGCAGGCGGCTTTCGAGGTGCAGCTCCAGTGTCTGGCCGCCGGCCTGGCCATACCAGTGGGCTATTGTGCGTCTGCCGGCGGCCTGATCGAGGGCGTAGCAGAAGCGGGTGATGTCCTGATCTTCAAGCGGGGATTCCTGCAGAATCTGCCCCTGACGCAGCAGCACGATGCTGTAGTAGAAGCGTCCAGGTGACCAGTAGCCTGGCCTGCGCAGCAGGTAGCGCCCCGACGCCGTGACCGCGCGTATCAGCGGCTGCCAGCGTTCTTCCTGGGGGCCGTGACCCTGGGGTAGATAGACCTCGATCTGGTCGCTCGCCGTTGGGGTTCTCTCCACGGGAGCGAGCGGGGTCTGCAGGAAAGCGCTCTGTAGCTCGCGCAGGCTGGGTGGCTGAGGGCCGAGCCAGCTCGCCAGGCTCTGGTAGGTGTAGGGCCAGTCCTTATCTGCAGTGAGCCGGAGCAGGCGCAGAGTGGTGCGCAGCGTGATCTGCTTCTGGAGCGTCCCGGGCAGCGCATGCAGGGGGAGACCACCGGCGAGCAGATAGCGGCTGCCCAGCGGAACGAGACGCGGAGGGGCCGGTAGCCAATGCCACTCTGTGTGTCTGATCTGGAGGAGATCGCCTTGCTCGGCGAGGCGCTCCAGGAGCCGGCGATCGATCTGCTCTCTGGCCTGTGTGGAAGCGAAGCCGGAGCCGTCAGGCTGGCCCTGGTCGGCGCTGAGGGAAGCAGGCTGTGGTTCCAGGAAAGGCAGCAGCAGGCGGCGTGCGTGATAGAGCAGGGTGCGTGTCGACACGGGAGTGTCGCCGCTCAAGGAGTGGGTGCCTCCCCGGCACAAGGCCCAGAGAACTGCGCGTACGGCTTCGGCCTGCAGTGCCGCCGGCGCGGCCTGGATAGTTCCCAGCAGCGAGGAAGTGACGAAGTATCTGGCCTGTTCGCCCTGGAGCAGCTCGATATCGACGGTCATGGCCTTAGTCCACCTCCTCCAGGGAAGCAGCAGGCCCGGTGCTGGGATCAAGGGCCGCCTTGCTGAGAAGATGCTCATCGAAGGAACAATCGAAGCAGCTGGCAGTTTGCTTGAGCAGACCCACGATGGGAGAGGACGCGCTGGCACTTGCCTCGTTGCTGGCTGCGCTCACGAGCGCTTGATTGACGGTCAGGCGCCAGCGGTGCCAGTCCGTGGCGGCGACCTCGCTCCGCTCCTGGCGACCGTTAAGCTGCTGCTGATTCCGGTTGAGCGTAAGCTGGCTGGGATCAAGGTGGACCAGCCAGCCCCTGGTGATCTTGGGTAGCGGCAGGCTGTGCAGATCGTCATCGCAGGTCGCGGTCAGCAGCAGATTACCTGGCCAGCGAAAGGCCGCCAGTGAGCGGTAGGGATCGTCAGAAGGGAGTGTCTGGGGATGGAAGAGTGGCACCGGTGTCGGCCTGGCCGCAGGACGCTGTTGCAGGGCGATGTATTGCTGTAGCAGCGGCACGTAGACTGGAGCGCCGGGAAGACGGTCCAGCCCTTCGAGAACAACGATGGCCAGTTGCTCGGGATGCTCAGCGGCCCACAATACGGTATCGGCCAGCGGGGAGCTGGTGGGTAGGAAAAGGCGCTCTGTGGGCCTGAGCTGGCCGAAGAGGTCGAGCGGCTGCGTTGCTGTCAGCGGGATGGCGACCCGGCAGAGGCGTCCGGCGCTGAGCACCAGGCTAAGGGCTTCCAGTGTGGCGAGAGCGGCGGGGCCGCTGAGCGTGGGAATGAGACCCGCCAGGAGGGCAACGATACAGAGGCGCACAGCCGCCGGCTTGGCGCCGTGTTGCCAGGCCGCCTGACGGACGGTCACCAGATCAAGCAGGGTAGAAGGATCGGGAATGAACTTACCCGACCCGTCTTTGGCCAGCTCTGGCCAGAGCTGTTCGGTGCTCTGAGAGTGGGCGGGGCCTGTATCTCTGCCGCTACCCATGTCTCTACTGCTGCCTGGCCTACTGTCTCTACCGGCGCTGGCCGCCAGGAGCCAGTGATCCGCAAGCACCTGGCTCAGCGCTTCTAGCGGTTGCTGCCGTAACTCTTCCAGACGCTGTCGGAAGTGGGCTTCGAAGGCTTGAAGCTGGGCCTCTTCTTTCTGAAGTAAACGCTTTTGCGCTTCTATCTCTTTCTTTTTATTGATTATTTCCTCTTCATAGAGTTCAAGCTCATCGGAGGCTTCTTTAATAGAGTGTGTCAGCCTATCAAGCTGTCTCTGACCCTCGGCGAGCTGCTGGCGCTGTTCGGCAAAGCGGGCCTCGAGCTCGCGCGCGATTGACTCCTCCTGCTCGTGACGGAACAGGGTCAGCTCCTGGCGGACCTGCTGCAGAGCTGCCTCATAGGCTTGCTGGCTGGCCTCTTCGCAGGCTGCTTTCAGTTGGCGCTGGACGGTGGGCAATTGGAGCAGGAAGTCGCTGAACTCTGCCAGGGAGGCGATAGCCTGCTCTTCCTCCTGAAGCAGGAGGCAGGCGCGTGCGACGGTATCCGGCAGTAGTGGGCACACTGACGGCTCCTGGGTGCTGAGGGCATGCTTGAAGGCTTTGAGAACGTACCGCATCTGCTCCAGATCGTCATCTCCGACCTGGGACAGCATGCGATGGGCTTTGATGAGCTGTTTGATAATGACGCCTGGAGGCGACCAGTCCTGCTGCTCGGTGCCAGCGCGAGGCTCGACCGCCAGAAGGCGCAGCTCTTCGCCATTGTCAAGCTGAAAGGTAAGGATAGCCTGCTCATCCTGGGGAGGGTCGCAGACGCTGACATGCAGCGTCTGCTCCGTAGTGCCGCTGCTGTAGGCGAGAGGACGCAGCCGCTCGCTGTCTAGCGGGATGGGTCCATAGAGCTGGCGCCCATGCTGGATATAGATGGTTTTCGTATAGCATGGCCTGGTGAAAGATTCGCTCAGCCTGGCAACGAGCCGCTCCCTCGGGGTAGTGCTCCAGTCGAGGACTTGGGCCAGTCCCTCGGGCGAGGGCCAGGGGGAACCAGCGATGCGGTAGTATGAGTAGGTCGGTGAATCTTTGAACTCCTCGCGACCCTGCGTCGGTTCAACGCGAAAGCTATAGAGCAGCTCTGATCTCCATTCACTCGGCCCGCGTGGCCAGGCAACCTTACCGGCGTTGGGAAAGCAGCTTTTGTGAGCCTGCCAGGTGAGAGGCTCCCAGGTCCGGGATTCATCATCGAAGAACGCTAGAGGGGTAAGAAAAGCAACATTTTCCTTTAAATTGTCCTGATGAATAATTCCAATCCATTGATAGCTTTCTACGTCGATCATAGTTGAAGCCTTTCCGATCCGAAGGGAACAGCGAGGCGAGCAGAGCAAAGAGTGTGCCGAATGATCGTGCTAGTGCTCCTGGAAGACGGCCATTAGGCGGGCCACTATCCAGGGCTGCAAGCGAGCAGTCAGGAGGCGCCGCAGCGCCAGGGCCAGCGGCGGATCGTCCTGACGGGCGGCCTGCTCCAGAGCGCGCAGCCGCTGCTGCAGAGCGACCGGAAGCCCTGGCGTATGGGCAAGCTCAGCCCTTGGCAGGGCGGTGAGACAGTTGCCCAGCCAGAGCAACTGCGCGCGTTGGGCAGTCCTGAGCCGTAGTGATGCAGCGACCGGTCTGGGTGCAGACTCTAGAGAGATCTCCAGGCAGCCCAGGGCACCCCCGTCGAAGATCAGACGGGCCTGGCTGGCCCTGGCGAGCGCCGGCCAGATCTGCTGCTGCCAGAGGGCTGTCAGCTTCTCGCCCGTGGTCACCGGAGAGAAGGCACGGCCCTGGTCCCAGAACGCTTCTGCAGTGCACCAGCGCCAGGAAACGCTGACCGGCAGGCCCGACGGAGCCAGCTCCCATACCAGCGTGGCTCCCTCCTCTGCGCTCTTCAACAGAAGGCGGCGTGACTCTGTGGCTCCCGCTGCCTCCTCTGCCGTGGGGCTGAAGGCGGCGAACTCCTGCCGGGCGTCGCCCTCGGTCACCGCAGTGCAGCGCAAGCCCGCCAGCAATTCCGGCGGCAAGGGATCAGTCCCGGCCTGCGCGGCGCAGGGATCAAGAGTGAAGGTCAAGCGATCCGGCAGGTTCCCCTGCCCGAGCTGATAGGTCCCTGGCTCCAAACTGTCCAGTGCCACGTAAACCATGCTGGCCTCTCCGGTCAGTGAAAACCGCCGCTCTAGAGGTGGACCATTGCCCTCTTTAGAGAGACGCAGATCCAACGTCAGGGCGAGCTGTCGCCCTGACTGGAGAGGGGCCAGGCTGGTAGCAGGTGGTCTGCAGCCGATGATCACCTTAGAGTGAGGACCTAGGACGGGTGAACTCTCCTTCGGGAGCAGCAGGGGCGGACTGAGCAGCATCAGCGACCAGCTCGGCTGCTGCAACTTCAGTTCGCTGTAGTTCAGCCAGCGCTCAAGCCGGGCCTCTGCATCCTGCGTGGCCAGGGTTGAGGGCGTCAGCTCCAGTTCCCACAGCTGCCAGTCAGCGATGGGTGGGCCAAGCGGACGCGCCGAGCCTGGCCAGTTCCGGAGCAGTCCTCGCTGAACGTCATGATTGTTTTGTACAAGCCAGTAGAGCCGTATTCCGGCATAGAGCTTGATGCGTTCGCCGCGGAGCAGGCGCCGAGGCAGCTCGGCATCCTCCTCCTGATAAAAGAGCGTGCCCTGCCAGGTCGGGCAGAGACCAGGCGTCCGGGGTGCTGCCCCCAGCGGGTGGTATCCATCTGGCAGCTGACAGCAGAGCTGATAGGCTTCGGCTTGGGGATGGACCGGTAGAAGAGGAGAAAAGAAGAGATGCCTGAGCGATTCGCTGCTGGCCAGCTCCTTTCGACCGGCCAGCAAGCGAGCACCAGCTGTCGAGCCAGCGAGCTGTTGCAGCTCCTGCCAGGTCTCCTCGTTCAGGTCGGAGAGATCGAGAAAGAGCTGCCAGTGCTCTTCGGGGCCTTCCCCTTCCGTGCGCAGCAACAAGGGAAGCCCTGCCGGTACAGAGGCCTCGTCTGTATCCTGCTCCTGATCGTCATCGTCGTACTTGTGGTGGCCGGGCCGGCTGGTAGTAGCTGAGAGAGAGAGGCCTTTCGTAAACAGGTAGCCTTCGTCTCTCAGCTTACGAAATGTACCCCATGTGAGCGGGACGCCCTCATCTCTCTGTCTACCAGGGCGGGGGAATGGAGTCTGCATCTGAGCCAACCAGAAGAGGCCCGCCAGCGAGAGCTGAAAGGTGCCCTGACTCTTGCCTGCGACAATATAGTAGTGGCTCTCGTCCTTCGCCAGAAAGAGCTTAGCCATCAGCGTGCTCCCACCATCTCGCGGGCTGCTTATGGCAACCACCCACCGCAATTACCTGGCCTTGGGAGAAATAGGCCTCTTCGCTGGTGGGCCTTCTCCCACCAGGAAGAGGTGAACTGATCTACAGCCTGGCTATCAGGCAAGATCGACTAGTGGAGGCACCCGCGGCCATCGCGGACACCTCTCTTTCCCGACGCAGCCCCATTGATGAGAGTTACTATACTCCAAAGGAGGCGCCACAATCAAGAGAAACACTCTTCTCTTCGCTGCAAAACCCTGGCTGAAGGGCTTCCCTTTTCGGCAAGGGTCGGTCACCGTTGGCGGGGCGATAGCTGGTGCTGGGAGGCCGATGATCCAATGATTGTCTGACTGATGAGAAGCTGGCAGGATGTGCTGATTAGTCTGATCTCATGGAGAGAGGATCAACGGGGGAGTTGTTTTTGCCGGCGATCCTTGCCTGGCTTTCCGTCAAGTCGCGTCACGCTAGAAAAGCGGCGGACAGGAGAGCAGGAGGGGAACAGGCTCCGCTCCTGTCCGCTGTCTACTCAGCGCTGGCTCACTGCGGATTGCCGCTTGTGGGGCGAGTCGTCTCAGCCGTCAGCCAGCGCAGGTAGCCCTCGCTGCCGGCGACGAGCGGCACGGCGATGATCTCCGGCTCCTCGTAGGTATGGGCTGCGCGGATGGCCTGCTCGACAGCGCTGTAGAGATCGGCGCGCGTCTTGGCGCTACAGAGCCATTCCTGGGCCTGCTCGATGGCTCCCTGCCACCAGTAGACGCTCTGGATCGGACCGGAGATCTGCACGCAGGCGGCCAGGCGCTGCTCGACAAGCTGCTGAGCGATGCGGCGAGCGCCCTCCTCCGAATCGATGGTTGTGCGTACTTCAAGAAACTCTGCCATTGTCTGCGTCATCCTTCCTTCAACCTGAGCTAGGCAACGGCTTGAAGAAATCACGGGCCAGCCGCTGAATCTGTGGCTCATGCTGCCAGGAGCGCGGCGCCCGCTGAAAGACTTCGCGGACCTCATTATAGCGTTTCTGGCTGTGCAGCGTCAGGGCCAACTCGGCCCCCTGGCGTACATAGCGGGCGAAGAGATCCAGCTCACCGATCAGGCGGGCGGCGCCAGGAGAGCAGAACCGTGGGGAGGGCAGCAATAGTGACGAGCGCCTCGCGCCGCGATAGCTCTAACCCTTCTTGCCTGCTGTAGTGTTGCAGCGTATCGTCGATCATGACTAGCTCCTGATCGATCAGCGCCTGTACCTCTTCACAGGCGAGAGCGTGGCCCTGCCAGGTGCTGATCATCCGCACGATCTGCGCCAGCTTGATATGGAGAAATCTAGCTGGCCCCCTGTTGGCCCCTACCCTGTATGCTCCTGGCCCCGTTGCTGCTCCTGCGCTGGCTCCTTGCTGGAGGTTCCTGGCGTGCCAGGGGGGTGCTATGCTTAGAGCGAGATAGGGCAGCTTTCTATATAAATTATATGGCAAATATATTGAATGTCAATAATAAGCAGGAGGTTGCACATGGTGACACTAGATGTCTGGTTGCTCTGTACGATTGCCCTGCTCTGTCTACTGTGTGGGCTGATACTGGGTGTCTGGCTGGCGCGTCCGTCCCTCTCCTATCGGAGGCCCTAGATCGACCCAAAGCGGGGAGATAGAGCTGTGGAACTGGAAAGAGGGGGAAGCGATGGAGTCTCCTCTGTCTTCCCTTCCTTGCTGAGAGGAAAGCATATAGTATGAGGGCTAGGCTCTCAGGAGAAGCGCGAAGAGAAGGGCCCTGTCCGTTCCCCAAAAAGACCAGCAAGCAGACAAGGCCCTTCTCTCTATGATGTCTCCAACCAGCGCAGGTCACGCCCGATGAGCAGCTCCATCTGCTGCGTGTGATGGGTTGTGCGCATAGGCACGGCGGCCAGGGTCAGAGCGTAGCGCCTGGCCAGTGCGCGTACCTCTGGTGTGTCGTCGTACGTGACCAGAAAATCGCCCGCGAGGTGGCTCACCAGCGCAAAGAGGGCCTCGTGATCAAGCTCGGCGTAGCGGTAGAGACGACGCCCGGCTCTCTTGCCAGTGAGCGTATAGGGAGGGTCAATAAAGCTGGCCACGTCAAGGCGCTCCTGGTACTGGCGCAGCAGCTCCAGGCCATCGCCCTGCATGAAGGTGAGACGTGGACTCAGGCGGGCGATCTCTTCGATGCGCCGCCGCAGCGTGGCGGGATACCAGCGCGAGCGCAAGCCGCGTCCATCTTCGCCGTGCTTGAGAAGACCGGCGCCCGGGGCCAGAATACCGCCGTGGCTGACGCGGTTGCGGAGCAAGGTCTGAAAGGCATGCTCGGCGAGAGAAAGGGTGTGGCGCTCTCGGGCCAGCCAATCCCCTACCGCTGTCGGTGTCAGCTCGAAAGAGTGCAGAAGCTGCAGAAGCTGAGTGCGTGCACTCTCTTGCAAGAGTGCTTGCCAGACCGCTGCTACATCCTCGTCCAGCTCTACCATCAGCGCCCGTTCGACCAGGCCCTCAGCCACCGCTGTCAGGCTGACGCTGCCGCCGCCGGCGAAGGGTTCTAGCAGCACAGTCGGGCGCGCTGGCGACAGACCGCGGGCTGCTCTGCTCGCGGGAGAGAGCCAGCGGCGTATGTAAGGAACAAGCCAGGTCTTGCCGCCTGGATAGCGAAAGGGGCTACGTTGGGGCACGCTGGCTACATTGATGGGCCGTGCCAGTTCCCCCTGGCTGGGGATAGGGCTGCTGGAGCTGCTGACCACGGGGCCATCAGCAAAGAGAGGGACCATCAACGAGAAGGGTTGTTCTTTTGAAGCCACTCAATCCTCCTCCCACTCATGCGGCTCCGAAATCTCAAAGAGGCTTTTCTGTTGACCTCCGTTTCTTCGCTTGGAATCAAGCCGGCTCTGGAGCAATTGCAGGAAATCGTCTGGATAGCCTGGCTCTGCCGTAATAATTTTTGTAAGAGCTGTCTGGAAAGCTGTGTAAACAGTTCTTGTGTGTGTAAGATAATAACGGTTTTCTTGCTCCCGATGCTGAAGATCGTAGATCAGCCAGGCAATTTCTGCATACTCAGGAGCGGTAGCTTCCATTGGTGGTAACGTGGCGAAAAAATTACCGTCAACAGCAACTGCCATCTTTTTCCCCCAAGCTGAGAGAATTGCCCCTTTATACAATAGCTGCGGAGCTAGGCGTTTGCGAGAAGACGAAAGATAATCAGGCCGGGGATAAAAGCGCTGCCGTGACCAGTCCATATTCGCTCGTTGCCTAGGAGCAGTCATATACTGCTCAAAAGGGGCGCGAACGTTGCCAGAAATATACACAGCCTGTACTTCCTGACTCTTATAAACATCTGACGCTGCCGACGAATTAGACG